>CAMCSP010000051.1 GCA_945877755.1 Rickettsia typhi
TTGATAGAAAAATTATGTAATTTTGCGGTAGGTAACTCCACACCAACCGCGATAGCTACGCTCAGTTTTCTAAGCCGAAGTAATTTAGCTGAGGAGTATAAAAGTTTAGAGGTTCTCAAGATTAAGAGCGTACCTATTAAGCTCGGTGAAATTGCATCACTTGCAACAAAAGAGTTGGAGATACTTTATATAACCCAACCTGATAAACTTATTGAAGCATGTATAGTCAAAAATTATCCTAATTTATTTGAATTATACTACAAGCAGGTCGGGCTGAACACGGAAGAATTAATAAAAGGATATGGTAATGAACAACTTACCCCACTTCACTATACTGCTATATATGGTTATGATGAGATAGCTAAAGTAATAATTGCAACTCCAGGCATAGATAAACAAAAATTATTTGAGATAAAAGATATTGATGGCCACACGGCTCTACACGTGGCTTCAGTATTTGGTCAAGTAGGTGTAGCCACGATAATACTTGAAACTCTATGCATAGATAAACAAAAATTATTTGAGATAAAAGATAAAGAAGGCAGCACGGCTTTAGATTTGGCTGTAGAAATGGGTAAAATTGAGATAATTAAAGTCATACTTGGAACACCTGGAATAGATACGCAGAAATTACTCGAAATAAAGAATAATGATGGCTATACAGTATTGCACGAAGCTGCAAAAAAATATAATCGGAGTGATATAATTAAGGCAATACTTGAAACCCCTGGGATAAATAAACAAAAATTGCTTGAGACAAAGGGTAAAGATAGCCTGATAGCGCTGCACTGTGCTGCTATCGCAGGTGAAGAAGATGCAATTAAAGCAATACTTGAAACTCCTGGAGTAGATAAGCAAAAATTACTTGAATGCAGAGGGATAATGGCGACACAGCATTGAGCTGTGCTGTAAAAGGGTATAGAGTAAATGCAGTTAAAATATTGTTTGAACATCAAATCAGCACAATAGGGTTAAGAGGTGATGAAAAAGAAGCTATGAATTTTTTAAAGCCGGCAGAGCTAAGAGAAATATTAAATATAGAGTTTTCTGATGAGTTAGGAGAAGCTAACAGTGAGATAAGAGCAGAAAGAGAGAGTCTAGTATTGAAATCAATACATGACCATTTAAAAACATATGGTACCGATCAATCCTGGACAAGTCCTAAGGCTTGGGCGGCTTCATTGAGTAGAATGAATAGTCGGGTAAATGCTTTAATAGGTGAGATGCAGGATATAGGAGGTATTGTTGGAGGTGTAATTGTTCAAAAAGAAATTGATAAGGTTATGAAACAGATTATGCCTAAACCTCAAGATCAATCAGCTGCTATAGATAATGCAAGAATGGCACCTCAGGGACATCAAAACCAGAATGTGCAGATAAGATGATTATTTATGATCATAAAAATTTAAGAAAAGAGAAACACTTTCGATAGAGAGAACATATAGCCCTGCTTAATATCATTTTGATTAGATTTGACAAGCACCCATGCCATAGTAAACTATAAGTAATATTAATCTTATAGGTGTACACAATGCAGGTTTACAATCGAACCCTGACTTTAAATCGCAAAGCTGGTTTTACATATAGAGATTTAGTCTCTCTTGGTATATTTTTTGGCATTTTGATCATAATTGCCAGAGGGACAAGTCAAATGTCATTACCGATTAGTACGCTCGAACATTCTGCAATATCTCTAGCTCCATCAGCCTTGCCAGAATATGCACTTGCTACCGTACTTAGAATGTTTGCTGCTATAATTTTTTCTATAATATTTGCCATTATCTATGGCTCAATAGCAGCAAAAAGTAAATATGCAGAAAAAATTATGATTCCAGCACTAGATATATTCCAATCTATACCAGTTCTTGGCTATATTTCATTTACTGTTACCGGATTTTTAGCCATGTTCCCTGGAAATATTATGGGCCTAGAGCTAGCATCAATATTTGCAGCCTTTACTAACCAAGTACCTAATGTTACTTTCAGTGTCTATCAATCATTAAAAACTATTCCTGAAGATTTAAATGAGACCTGTATTGTTTTTGGTGTATCCCCTAGACAAAAATTCTTCGCTTTAGAATTACCTTTTGCTATGCCTGGATTGATTTGGAATGGCATGATGTCTATGTCTGGAAGTTGGTTTCTTATAGTTGCTTCAGAATCAATCGCTGTAAATCAAAAAATAGTTATGCTTCCCGGAGTTGGATCCTACATAGCCCAAGCGATTAATCAACATGATTTACACGCAATAGGTTATGCAGTTATATGCATGTTAATAGTGATATTAATGTATGACCAACTTATTTTTAGACCATTAGTAGCGTGGGGAGATAAGTTTCACTCTGCAACTAATGAAAACACACCTATACCAAAATCTTTTATATTTGATTTGTTTAGAAAATCACAAATTGTTAAAACAAGTATTTCTTTAACAAAAACTGGTTTAACAAAAATCTTACACTATCCAGTTGTACCACTTAATTACGCAATCGATATCAGCATTCATTTAATAGATTTATGCTCGACTATTAGTTTACCTAAAAAAACAATTTATCTATGGTATGTTTTAATTATTGGAATAACAATTTATAGCATAAATTCCTCTATTGGATTTATTGAAGCAACGCTCGGCTGGAAAGAATTATTGCTCGTAATAAAACTAGGATTTTTTACTATGATACGTGTACTTACAATGATAGCTTTAGCAGCTATAATTTGGGTGCCAATAGGTGTTTATGTTGGTCTTAGACCAAATTTAGCTGAGAAAATAGAACCTCTAGCACAGTTTCTTGCAGCCTTCCCTGCTAACCTGCTTTTTCCTTTAGCAGTAATTTTCATCGCCCAATGTGGTATGAATCCTAATATCTGGCTAAGCCCATTAATGATTCTTGGAACACAGTGGTATATTTTATTTAATGTCATTGCCGGAACTTCTGCTTTTTCTACTGATTTAATATATGCCTCAGATATGCTACATATTAAAGGAAAACTATGGTGGCAGAAAGTAATATTACCAGGGATTTTTCCTTATCTAGTAACAGGATGCATAACAGCAGCTGGAGGAGCGTGGAATGCAAGTATTATCGCAGAAATAGTGTCGTGGGGAGATACACACTTTGTTGCCGAAGGCATTGGTGCATATATAACTCAAGCTACTTTAACAGATAATTTTCCAAAAATAATTATCGGTATTGGAGTCATGTCTCTTTATGTTATCATTCTTAATAAATTGCTCTGGCGGCCACTATATAATTTAGCAGAACAAAAAAGCAAATTAGGATAAAAAAATATGTCATCAAAAAATATTTTAAAAGTGCAAAATATAAAACAAGTTTTTAATACACCTATAGGCACACCAATAACCGTGTTGGAAGATATAAATTTTACTTTATGTGCAAATGGAGATTGTAGGATTACTAGGTAAGTCAGGATCAGGAAAATCAACAATATTACGTATTGTTTCGGCGCTTACTAAACCAACTAGTGGCACGGTGTTATTACATGACAAACCGATTGAAAAACCAGACTCTAAAATATCTATGGTATTCCAAAACTTCGCGCTTTTCCCATGGCTTACAACAATAGAAAACATTGGTATAGGACTGCGAACACATAATATCCCCCCAGAAGAAATTACCAAACGTTCATTAAGAGCGATAAGTCTTATAGGATTAGATGGATATGAAAATAATTACCCACGAGATTTGTCTGGAGGAATGAGACAACGAGTTGGTATAGCAAGAGCATTGGTTGTTAATCCGGAAATATTGCTGATGGACGAGCCATTCTCAGCTTTAGATGTGTTAACCGGCGAAGTATTAAAAACTGATTTATTAGATATATGGACAGAAGAATCTACTTGTTTAAAATCTATTCTGATAGTAACCCACAATATTGAGGAAGCAATTTTCTTATGTGATAAAATCATGGTACTTTCATCACACCCAGGAAAAATTATTTCTGAAATTTCTATCAAAATACCTCATCCACGAGATCGTTTAAGTGTAGAATTTCGTAAAATAGTTGATCAAATTTATGACTTAATGACTCATAATCTTCAAGACAAAATGCGTACTGACAGCAGAATAATACCTAATGTTGAACCAATGGCTATGCAAGGACTGATGGAAAAGCTGATAGATAATCCATATAACGGTCATGCAAATCTACCAAAAATAGCATCGTCATTAAATTTATCCACAGATCATTTGTTTCCGCTAATTATTGGATTGCAGCTAATGAAATTTGTAGAATTATCCGAAGGCGATATTAACATAACTGCATCAGGGAGAGTGTATCTTGAAGGAAACAATGATGAACGCAAGGAAATCTTTGGGCGCCACCTTATTCAGTACATACCATTAGCGGGTTATATTAGAAGGTTAATTCGGGAGACCGAAAAACCAATATCAAGCAAGAAATTACTTGATGAATTAAGGAAAGACATCAATGAAGAAATTGCTAGAAATACTATCCAAGGAATTATTAAATGGGGAGTATATGGAGAGTTATTTACTTATGACACTGCTAAACAAATATTCAAATTAGGTTAAAAACATAAAATTATTCTTTTAGCACATTTTCACTATGTAATAATGCCATTTTTTTATCTGTTCCATATGCATAACCACCAATATCACCATTTTCTCGAATCACACGATGACATGGAATAAAATAGGCAAGCTTATTAGCTCCTAAAGCATTGGCTACTGCTCTATATGAGTTTTTATGACCGATCACACGAGCAAGATCATGGTAACTTACAATTTTTCCAGCTGGAACATCCATGGTAGCTTTCCAGACTTTTAACTGAAAATTAGTACCAACTAATATTATGTTATGTGCATCAAGTTGCTTCTCTAATGGACCTTCATAGCCATCAACAAATTGCACATCATAAATACCAAGAATAGTAGAACTTACTAAAATTATACCTGCAGCTGTTAAGAAATATTGATTTATAGATTTAACACTTTGCAAGTGAGAACGAAATTCGTTCTTAGTTAAAACATGAATAACAGTCATTACTTTTTCTTTCTTAACAATGAATAGATGATGGCAAATATTGTAATTGAGCATACTGACATTAAGTAATATGCAACAGAATCAACACCACCAGCATTTTCTATTAACCACATTGATACTATCGGCGCACCTCCACCAAAAGCAACAGATGTAAAGTTCCAGCAAAATGCCACACTTGTTGCTCTGATATTAGTAGGAAAACTTTCGGCCACTAATGGATTTAATGTCCCCTCTGTCATTCCTATCAAAGCTCCTAGTAATAAACACATCACTAAAATTAATGTTACTCCTCCAACTTTTAAGGCAAAGATAAATGGATAAGCTGTTACTAACAAACCAATAACACCCGTCAGAATGATGTAACGCTTATTGATTTTATCAGATAGATAACCAAAAATTACGGTAGCCACAGTATAGCTCATCACCGTAAATAAATTAAACTTACCAGCAACATAACTATCATAATGCAAGAAATTTATCATCATGGTTTTGCCAAAAATGAAAACGACAAAAAATGAAACCTGGGTAGTGAGAAAAATAGCAAACAAGCTTACTAAAGATGATTTATGATTCCTGATCATCTCCATAAATGGATTAGCTATGAGTTTACCGCTTTTCTGAGCAACTACAAAATCGTCAGTTTCAAGCAATGTTCTTCTCATGTAGAAAGCGATGATACTACCAAACACACTAATGAAAAAGGGAATTCTCCACGCATATTCATACACTGTCTCTTTGGATATAAGAGATTCAACAATAAATATTGTACATGAACTAAGTACTAAGCCCAGACCAACTCCGGTAAGCGCTAAAGAGCCAAAAAAGCCGCGTTTATTCTGCGGCACAGATTCATATAAATAAACACATGAAGAACCAAATTCTCCACCCAGAGCAACGCCTTGAACAATACGTAATATAATTAATAAAATTGGTGCAGCAATACCTATGGTTTGATAAGTTGGCAATAAACCAATACACATAGTTGGTATAGACATCAACAAAATCGACATCATCAAAGTTTTTTTACGACTATATCTATCTCCAATATAACCAAAGATAATTCCACCAATTGGTCTTGCTGCAAGGCCAATTGCAAAAGTAGCAAATGTAAGGACCATCGCAACAAATTTATTATCCATAGGAAAAAATAAAGCGCTGATTACTGTCGCAAAATAGGCGTAGAGAGTATACTCATACCATTCTAAAACATTGCCTACTGAAGAAGAAATGAGGGATTTAATAGTATTCTTTGACATGTTAGACATTATATAACTCCAAAATATATTACTAACAGTAGTAATACACCTCTTGGCTTATCACACAAGAATAAAAACTAAATAATTCTAGAAATAAAATAAAAATAATGTTAAAGAAGTAATGGTGCAGAAATAAAAGAAATTTTTACACCATTACTCAAAGGATAACCGTTTTTTCTATAGGTCGTCTTTTACGTAAATATGCTGGTCACCGGCGATATCAGGGACGATATCAAAAACATATGCTGTTTTGTTTGTCCATGATGCACATGGATCAGAATCAGCCCAACCTTCATGTGAAGCTTTTTCTAAACCTTTACTCCATGTTGAACATTGCTGTAGTTGTTCTCCCTCAAATTTGAAGCGTTCAGGATGTAAAGAATTGCTACCTAATTTATCTACAATATTTTCTGTAGTTAACTTTACAGCACCAACAGCTGATAAAAAGCTTTCTTGATATGGATGAGTTGGTAAAAAAGTAGCAAACACTTTAGTATAACCATCATCAACCTTACATGTGCGCATGAAATCTTTGACAGCACCAGCAATTTCAGTAAATTCAGCAACTGCTAGTTTATCATACTTTAGAAATTCATCTCTAACCATTAAGCCAGAAATCTCATACACAGAATGATCAGTTGTTTGAGTTCTATCTATAACGGTATTACCGGTTATACCTATATTAAACATAGCTGCAGGTTCTGAGTCTACATTAATAATTCTTGCTAACATGCATTGATTTTCAGACACCGCATCATCGCCTCTTTTGCCCCAAATATCGATTTTTTTAGCAGTTCGCGCGGGGCTACAATGCGTTCCATCATCATAATTGGCGCATGCTATAATATTTGTAGAATTAAAAATCTTGTTTAATGCTAATGTTGAAGAGTCATCTCTTTTAATGACTGATATATATGTAAGCATAAATTTCCCCTATTTTTTAGTTAAACCAAGATTATTATATACTAAGCTAATGATTTTATCAATAATTGATCTCAAATCTTAACGAAATTTTAACTACCTTACCTTAAAGTGATATTCTTTTTAAACAGGACAGCTGATCGATGAAAAAATCAAAAAATACTTTTAACAAAGAGCAAATAATCACCATAATGAAGGAAAAATCTTTCTGGAAACGCAAAGAAGTCTTCACCTGCATCTCTATTTTTGTAGCGGTTTGCGGCATGTTATTATTTTATAGAAATGACACACCGCAATCAAATAAGGTAGCTGTTGAATTTGTAGAAGCAAAAGAACAAAACACCCCGAAAATTATTGAGCTACCAGGCAATATCGAACCTTATATAACCGTTGATATAAGATCACGTGTTGATGGTCAGATCATGACGGTAAATTTTAAAGAAGGTCAGAATGTTAAAAAAGGCGATTTATTGTTCCAGCTTGATTCCAGAGGATTTGTTGATCAACTAAACAAAGCTCAAGCGCAGCTTGAATCTGATCTAGCAAAGCTTACAAACGCACAAGCAGAAGAAAAAAGATATGGGCAATTACTTGGACAAGAAGTGGTATCAGGTTGAGTAGAGCAGCTGAATCACTTCAACTGCCCCCTCTTCAGAACCGGACTTGCGGAACTATCGCATCCGGCTCCCGATAAATCGGCTTCCCCAAGCACTTTCAGTAATACTGGAACATTGATTTTGTTATCCATTTCTTAGGATAG
>CAMCSP010000052.1 GCA_945877755.1 Rickettsia typhi
TTACTTTTAGATTCAATCGAAGAAAATCTCGTTCAAGGGGAAAACTTTTTTATCAGTTAATACAACAAGCGCTGACAATTGATCCAGTACCAGCTAAATCACTATATACTACATGTAGTAGCTAGTGGAGTAAACTGCATAGCCAGGAATCTTTAAATAATAAGCTTAATTTTTATGTTGGTGATTCAAAAACTATACTTAGGAAAATCATTAAGGAGAATGACATAGGCGCAGTTTATTGGAATAGATGTTATGAACCTTGGAGGATTAAGACTGATACAGAAATAGAACAGAGCTTAGGAGTTAAGTGCAAAAGCTTCAATGGATCATTATTATGGGAGCCATGGGAAATATTAAAAAGCGATAAAACATTTTATAAAGTTTATACACCATTTTATCGAAATGGATGTTTGCACGCAGTTGAGCCAAGAGAACCATTGCCAAAGCCCAAAAAACTTTCTTTGTTAAAAAATTCAAACTATACATTAGATAATCTTAATTTATTGCCAGACAAAAAATGGTACAAGAAAATAGAGAGTTGTTGGGAGGTTGGTGAAAACAATGCGCAACTAAAATTGCAAGAATTTTTAGATCAAGGCTTGTTAAACTATAAAGATGGTAGGAATTATCCTGCAAAGAAAAATATTTCTAGATTATCTCCTTATTTACATTTTGGAGAAATTTCGCCTAATCAAATTTGGCATAGTGCTCAAGCCAAAAAGGCTATGGATTATTCTTATTCAAAAGATGTTGATCATTTTTTGAGTGAGATTGGTTGGCGAGAATTCTCTTATTATCTGCTCTACCATTTCCCCCAGTTACCACAAAAAAATTTCCAAGCTAAGTTTGATCAATTTCCATGGAGAAATGATAGAAATCTTATGGAAGCCTGGAAAAAAGGAAAAACTGGCTTTCCTATTATAGATGCTGGTATGCGTGAGCTTTGGCAGACTGGTTATATGCATAATCGGGTTAGGATGATAGTTGCATCTTTCTTAGTCAAAAATTTATTGACGCATTGGCACCATGGAGAAGATTGGTTTTGGAACTGCCTAGTTGATGCTGACCTTGCAAATAATAGTGCTAGCTGGCAATGGATTGCTGGCTCAGGAGCAGATGCAGCGCCGTATTTTAGGATATTTAACCCAGTTACTCAAGGAGAGAAATTTGATCCAGAAGGTGAGTACACGCGTCGCTTTGTACCAGAGCTAGAGAATTTGTCGAATGAGTTCTTATTTCGTCCATGGGAAGCTACAGAGCATGTGTTAAAATCAGCTGGTATTGTTTTAGGGAAAACTTACCCCATGCCAATTATAGATCTTAAGGCTTCACGTGAGGAAGCGCTAAGTAGTTATCGCAACTTACAGAAAACATTTATTTAACCTTAAAAGCTTTATCGTGATATTCTGGCTCAGATGCAATAAATTGGCTTGAAGAATAGATTAGACGGTAAGTTTATATTGAATAAGAAATTTAACATAAGCTATCTAATGAAATGTTGATTTGCTACTCATCTCATGTTCTCACACCATGGCATCCTTAGATGCATTTACTGTAAGACAAGCAGCATCTAGGCCTCATGTTGCCAGTATATTATACGTACAAAGAAATTAAAAGTCCCGATAGATGATAATAAAAGATGGTAAAAGTTAGAAATGGTGCCGGATGTCGGATTCGAACTGACGACCTACCGCTTACAAGGCGGTTGCTCTACCACTGAGCTAATCCGGCTTATTCTTATTACTTGGTTACTTCATCATAGTTAAAGAAGAAACTGATTTCTCTTTTTGCAGACTCAGCACTATCAGATCCATGAACAGAATTTCTTTCAACAGATTCTGCATGTTTTTCTCTAATAGTTCCAGGCGCAGCATTAGCTGGGTTTGTAGCTCCCATTATTTCTCTATTTTTAGCTATAGCATCTTCACCTGCTAATACTTGAACTACTACAGGCCCGGAGATCATATACTTTACTAAATCATTATAAAAAGGTCTAGATTTATGCTCAGCATAAAATTCCTCTGCTTGAGCACTAGTCAAAGTTATTGTCTTTTGAGCTACAACCTTTAAACCGTTATTGATAAAATATTGATTTATTTCATCAGTCAAATCACGACTAGTAGCATCTGGTTTAATAATAGATAAAGTATATTCGTTAGGACTCATGTATTTGCTCACCGTTATAATAGTAATTATTAATATGCTTATTATATATATTGTATATTTGAAAGCACCGTTCATCGTATCTCATATTGTTATGTCACGAGATTATTTGATATTTAGCTTTAGTCAAGTTTTTTTTATAATTAACACACCGCCTAGAATCAAGGTCATAAAACTAGCTTTGAATGCTTGCAAGGAAAACAAGGCTAATGTATAATTCCAATCGTAAACAAAGTAATTATGGTTGAGCTCATTTACAAAAAATTATTAACCTCATCAGTAATTGGCATTAATAGTGGTTTGAGTTATGCATTGCTTGTCTCAACTTTTACAGCTTATTTAGCTGATAACAATATTCAGCTAGCAATGATTGGGTTTTTATCACTCAGAACTATCCCATATTCCTTTAAGTATCTATGGTCTCCTTTCGTTGATACTATGCATATCAAAACCTTTTCAAGGAATTTTGGACAAAGAAAAAGCTGGTTAATTGCCACTCAAGCTTGTCTTATTATCTCTATCGTTGCTATGGGGTTAATTGACATTAAAAAATATCTATATTTGGTTTGCTTTCTATCATTTGTTACTGCCTTTCTTGCGGCCACCTATGATATCGCAATGGAAGCATATAGAGTTGAAATATTAAAAACAAATAACTCCATCGACATCAATTCCTTCAATGTACTGGGCTTTAGAATAGGGTTTTTAATATCAGGAGCTTTTGGTTTATATTTATCAGCATTTGTAGAATGGAAGTGGGTTTTTATCACTATAGCATCCTGTATGCTACCTTGCATGCTAGTAGTTTTCTTTTCTATAGATGATCTGAAACATCAGCCAACTCATCATTCCAACTTAAAGCATTGGTTTAGAAAAAATGTTACTACTCCATTTTTACTTTTATTTAAAATGCAAAATTTTTATTTAGTTGCACTAGTAGTTAGTTTTTACAAACTAAGCGATGGCTATGTTGATACTATGCTTATCCCATTTTTATTGGAAACAGGGTTCTCAAAATTAGACATCGCAGGAATCTCAAAAACTATAGGTATGATTTCAACTATAGTCGGCACATTTGCTGGAGGATATTTAATTAGAAAATTTAGCTTACTAAAAAACTTATTAATTGCTGAATTTTTGGCAGGAGTAACAAATTTATTATTTGTTTCTTTGGTAGCTAATCATGGCAATAAAGAGTTATTAACAGCAGTAATTTGTATAGAAAATTTCTGCGCTGGAGTATGTAATATCGCGCTTATTAGTTATATGAGCTCGTTATGTATACACAGCAAATTCACTGCAACTCATTATGCAATCTTAATCTCAATTTCTGGACTAAGCAGAGCTGTACTAGGATCAACTTCAGGGATGGTAGCCGTAGAAGCTGGCTGGGTAATTTTCTTTATAATTTCAGCTTTTCTTTCTTTGCCATCAATAATTTGTATCATGCTGTTAAAAAACAAGCACCGGTCATCTTTTTAATTTAATAAATCAGATTTTAGCAAACCTTTTTCACATCCAGCACGTATTAGATCAGCAAAAGACACCCATCTATTCCATCTGGATTTGGCACAGTCCTCTCAAGATAGCGCTTTAGCATTTTCCATGAAAGCTCATAAGTAAATTCAAAAGCTTGTATTGCGGCGGCTACTAAATGAACCTGCAAGTCTGGAACTTGTTGCACATAATCAAAATTATATAAAGATAGGCTTGTTCAAGTTGCGTTATCGCCTTGTATAACTGAGGTAATTTTAACTGCATAGTTAACTACGTTTGTTAAAATTCCTCACATCTTCCAAACCTAAGGGTAGCTACTTAACCTCTACAGCTGCACCAGGTTTGTTTAGAAAGATCTTAACTTTTGCATTTTCAATTAATTTCTTCATGTAATCATTCACAAATTTGTATCCAACTTGTTGTTGAAGCTGTGTTTTGATTGCTTCAAAAGAAGGTATTTCACGCTTTTTGATTTCTAACACTTTAAGAATATGCCATCCAGCTTGCGTTTGAATTGGCTCGGAAACTTCGTTTACTTTTAAAGAATATGCAGCTTTCTCAATATCAGGAAAAGTCTGACCCTTTGAAATATAGCCAATTTCCCCACCACGATCCTTAGTTGACTGATCTGTAGAAAATTTACTAGCCAAAGACTCAAATGACTGACCAGCCTTAAGGTCAGCTAAAATCTTTTCGGCTTCTTCTTTAGTAGCTACTAAAATATGACTTACTTTTATTTCAGGATTATTTTTAATCATATCTACGTAATTGCTGTACTCTGCCTTAATCATGGCATCATTAATATTTCTTTTTATAAGATTTTGTAAATAAACGTCTAAAGTGGCTTTTGTTTTTGCATCCTCAACTTGTTGCTTAAATATTTTGCTATCTTTTATTTTAGAATTTTTCATGTCATCTTCTAAAACTTTCTGTTGAACAATTTCTTGTATAACAGCTTGTTTTGTATTTGAGTCAAGATCATCAAAATCTTTCTTATTATCAGGCAAAGAACCACCCAAAATAAATTTTAAGCGATTTTCAACTTCCGATTTATGAAGAGATTTACCATCATATTCTGCAACAACTCGATCTTTATCATCCGCAAAAGAACTTGAAGCAAGAACACAGCAAACTACCAATGAAAGAAGAAATTTTATACTCATAACGATCTCCAAAAATGATTTTTTATTAAGTCTATATTAAATAATGCACAAATAAAACAAAAGGTACAAGAAAATTATTTTATCTATATCTTTATATATTTATACCAACATGATATATATGTGTCTATTACTAACTCAACGGAATTTTTATGTTTAAAAGAATTTTACAAAAATTATTTGGCACAATAAACGATAAACATCTCAAATCCTTCGAAAAGACTGTAGCTCAAATTAATACTCTAGAACCGGACTTTATCGCTTTGAGCGATGATCAATTAAAAAAATACACTCCTAACCTAAGAAACAAACTAGATAAAGGCTCATCATTGGATGATATTTTGCCAGAAGCTTTTGCCCTAGTTAGAGAAACCGCAAAAAGATTATTGGGAATGAGGCACTATGATGTGCAGCTTATGGGAGGCATAGCTTTACATAAAGGCATGATTGCTGAGATGAAAACTGGTGAAGGTAAGACACTTGTTGAAACATTGCCGGCATATTTAAATGCCCTTACTGGCAAAGGCGTACATATTGTCACGGTAAACGATTATTTGGTAAAACGTGATGCCGAATGGATGGAGCCAATATATAAGTTCCTAGGGTTATCAGTTGGACGTATCATGAGCGGTATTACTGATCAAGAAAGGCATGATGCTTATAGATGCGATGTTACTTATTGCACCAATAACGAATTAGGGTTTGATTACCTCAGAGATAATATGAAATATTCTCTTGAACATTTAGCAGGCAGAGCTTTTAATTATGCAATTGTGGATGAGGTTGATTCAATATTAATCGATGAAGCGAGGACTCCTTTAATTATTTCTGGCCCAACCGAAGATAATTCTGATTTATATTATAAAATTGATAAATTGATTCCAAAGCTTGCTAAGGAAGATTCCGAAATTGATGAAAAATCGAGAACTGTTAATTTAACTGACACAGGCACTAATAATGTTGAGCAGATGTTAGCAAATGAAAAGCTTATTGAGCCTGAATCAAGCCTGTATGATATAGAAAATGTTCATGTACTTCATCATATCAATCAGTCCTTAAAAGCTCATAAACTATTTAAAAAGAATGTTGATTACATGGTAAAGAACAACCAAGTTCTAATAGTTGATGAGTTTACTGGAAGAATAATGGAGGGCAGAAGATTCTCGGAAGGCTTACATCAAGCATTAGAAGCTAAAGAGTCTGTAACTGTACAAAATGAAAATCAAACTTTAGCATCAATTACATTCCAAAACTATTTCAGACTATACCCTAAACTTTCTGGCATGACTGGAACTGCGCTGACAGAAGCAAACGAGTTTCGAGATATTTATAACTTGGAGGTTGTAGCAATTCCAACTAATAATACTGTAACAAGAATTGATCAGGATGATGAAATTTATCGTACTAATGAAGAAAAATATGATGCAATAGTCAATGAAATTGAAAATAGTCATAAAAAATCTCAGCCCATTTTGGTTGGCACTGTTAGCATAGAAAAATCTGAGCATCTTGCTACCGTACTCAAAAAGAAGGGTATAAAACATCACGTACTTAATGCTAAATATCATGAGCAAGAAGCATTTATTATAGCACAAGCCGGCAAACCAGGTGCTGTTACTATCGCTACTAATATGGCAGGAAGAGGCACAGATATCCAGTTAGGCGGAAATCCAGATATGCTTATTAAAGAACTTGATGACTCCGACCCAAAAAAGTTAGAGAAAGAAACTAAAAAAATTAAGGATCAAATTGTAAAAGACAAACAAATGGCTATTGATGCCGGCGGTCTTTTAGTAATCGGCACAGAAAGGCATGAAAGCAGAAGGATTGATAACCAATTAAGAGGTAGGTCTGGAAGAATGGGTGATCCAGGACGTACTAAGTTTTATTTATCACTTGAAGATGACTTAATGAGAATATTTGCCTCACAAAAAATTTCTAATTTGCTAAAAACTCTTGGACTTAAGGATGGAGAATCAATCTTTCATCCAATGATTAGTCGTACTATAGAAAAAGCTCAGCAGAAAGTGGAAGTACGAAATTATGATATCAGAAAGAATCTTTTGAGATTTGATGATGTCATGAATGATCAAAGAAAGGTTATCTACGAACAACGTCTTGAAATCATTTCTTCAGATGATGTACATGATATAGTTACAGACATGTATGATCACGTAAATAGTGATATTATCGCAGAGTTTATACCGGAAAAAGCCTTTAAAGAAAACTGGGATATAGAAGGCTTAAAGAATAAATTGCATCAAGTGTACCACAATGATTGTGGTATAAATTCATTATTAGAAAACGATGATGTGAGTCCAAAGAAACTCGTTGAACATTTGAATAATTATGTTTCTGCTTTATTAGAAACTAAAAGAAAGAATTTTGGTGAAAAGCTTTTCTTATCGGCAGAACAAAGAATTTTGCTAATGACGTTGGATCAATTATGGAAAGATCATTTATTATCTTTAGACCATCTAAGACAAGGTATTTATTTACGAGCTTATGGTCAACGCGACCCATTAAATGAATATAAGAAAGAAGCATTCACTAGATTCTCTGATTTGCTAGCAAAATTACGTGAGCTTTATATTACCAGACTATGTCGCATGGAAATTGATACCGAAAATCAAAAACAAAATTCTATGTTAGCAAATGATTTTGAACCTAAACAACGTTTGCACACAGGCAGGCTTGACCCAGCATTAACAGAACTGGAAGAAGAGCTAGCTTTTGCAAAGGTTGGCCGCAATGAATTATGCCCGTGTGGTTCAAGTAAAAAATTTAAACATTGCCATGGTCAAATAAATTAAGCTTTGACAGCTATTGTCTTTTTATAGCATAATACAATGGTAAAGCATGAGGTGTAGTATGAAAACAATAAAATATATCCTGGCTATGCAGTTTACTCCACTAGCTACTACATGTAGTATATAGTGATTTAGCTGGTACTGGATCAATTGTCAGCGCTTGTTGTATTAACTGATAAAAAAGTTTTCCCCTTGAACGAGATTTTCTTCGATTGAATCTAA
>CAMCSP010000053.1 GCA_945877755.1 Rickettsia typhi
GATAGAATTCCAGTTATTAATGAAAGTGAAGAAATGTTTAATCAGTACATTGATGGATGTTCTAATTTTATTAGTAGTAGGTATGATCAGCTTTGTAACCTTATGATAGAATCAAATAGAGAAGATAATATTGAAAAAGCCAACGATGATAATAATGAGCCACTTAGTTATCCGTGGTATGACTATAATTCTCCAGATTTTTATTCTTATATTCTTCCTGCTGTAACTACGGTAGGAGCCATAATGGCTGTGGCTTGCTGTATCAAAACTTTTGACAATCATTGAACTGCCCTTTGAAAAACGACACCTAACATATATTGAAAGTAACTTTATATAGTATCGGTGACAGATAACGTACCTTATCAGTCACCGATTACTAAAATCTCCTACTCACTGTAACGCATTTGCATATTTTCTAAAAATCATACTCTCCAAAAAGTTATATAAATTAGTGTCTGATAAGTTTTTATCTACAGATTTTTCTTGTTTTATCTAAAAATAAGAATTGCCCAATTTGGATTAAACTTTTTAAATAAAACAACAATCTACAAATACCAAATTTAATAAATTTTTAATAAATGGCGTTCAGTAAATTTACTCTAAATTCCTTAAACCAAATCGCGCAACGAATACATACAAACAAATCATATATTTAAATTTTAAAACTTAAAAGTTCTAAGGAGTTCTACTCCTATCGCTCACAAGACTAAAGCAAGCAAAACAACCAGTATCCCCAACCTCCCTCGGCTACGCCTGTGTGCAAGATGGGTGATCCCTCTCAAGTTGTTTTAGTCTTGTGTTTGATTTCTCGTTACTCGCCGTAATGGCAAGGGTTGTGCGCACTGCATACAACCCAGTAACAATTAAAAAAGGAGTTAAAAATGAACAATGATTCTAAAAACAACAAACCAAATTACCTTTATAGTTATAATAGATCTCAAGCGTTAAAGGATGGATTTTTACTTGATATAACCGATATGGCAAAATCAGTAGGCATAAAATGGCATGTTGCCGTTACTTCTACTGTATGGAGAGATTATATTGTGTGGACAGATCACGATAGAAGAAGACAAGGAATTCAAGAGACAGCTGACAGATTGCGGCACATAATTTTTATGCTCCATCGCGCAATGAGAAAAGGCGACAAGCATGAAGATATAATTTTTTTTGAGTTGGATTTTCTGCCTAGAGATGGAGTGTCCTACAGAATAAAATTTACTAAACTAAAAGCAGTAATAAATGTTGATGATCTCTTTGAACCTGTAATCACAATTATGTTAGCAAACGAAGGCTAACCACATCATTACAAGAAGAGAAGGATAATATTACTTCTCTTCTTGCATTTCACCCTGGATTATTGCAAATGCTAACCTTCCTTATATCAACAAATATTTCTATAATTCAAAGTATAAAAAATTTATTTTTTCTTTATTTTATACCATATTGCCACTAGAGTTATTCACTCTAGTATATATATAGCATTATTGATATAATTACGTTTTAGAGGGCAAAATGAGAAACGTCATATCTAATTTATTCGCTAGTAATGAAAATGCAATTCTTACAATATTTTTAATGTATCTATGATTAAATTGCGTTGCTATCGTCGTGTTATCAAAACACCCTTGGGTTTTGCGAAGTAGAATTAAAAAATTCTTAGGTATTCAATTAGTTATGTTTATAGCTACCGGATTGACCTATATTACAATTAACAACGCGTCCCTTGTGTACTTTAATTTACCGTTCTCGCTGATTGTCATCTATTATGCTTGGCTAGGCATTAAACGTATAATTTATAAATACAAAACGTAACAGATTATTCATAATGATATTTTTAAAATTTTTCAGACTACCGATTTTAGTTATAGCTTTCGTATGTTGTGCAGCCTACGGGTAAGTTGCTATAGTAAAAGACGGAGATACTATTAAGGTTGGTATACGTAGTATAAGACTTTATGGCATAGATGCACCAGAAAGTAAGCAAAAGTGTTATTATTTAAATGGCAGTTCTTGGAACTGTGGGCTGGCAGCAAAACACCTATTGGAAGAACTTATAGGTGACAAAGATGTAGACTGTGTATTACATTCTATTGATTTGTATAAACGGGAAGTTGCTATCTGTTACGTTGAAGATCAAGATCTTAATAAGCTTATGGTAGAAAAAGGTTATGCAATTGCCTACAAGCAATATTCTAAAAAATATGTCTCTGATGAGAAAGTTGCAAAGAAGAAATTTGTAGGTATTTGGAATAGCTCGTTTATGGAGCCAGAACAATGGCGACGATACACTAAGTTTAAAGCAAAAGAAGCCAAAAAATAAAACCTATTTATAATTATTGTGTATGTGTGTAGCTACTTATTTAATTTAATCATCTATCTGTGAAGAGATTTAATGCATCTATTTCCTCTACCCTAAGGTCTAGCTTACTTATATGCTGCGTATGTTTATTATATATACCCATTATGTAGATATATAGACCCTGTTATAAATCAAAGCATTTAGAACTAAGTCATAGAAGCACATTATTGGTATAATTATTATTGCATATTTAGCATTATAGAATAGCTTTGGATCTTATTGTTATTATAGTGTAGTTTATCATGATTTTTTGTATGTTATGTTGGCACCATGTTGGAGTATGACATTAGTAATTTATTTAATGACCTCATTAAAGAAAATTCCATAAACAAAAGCTTCTGACAGTAGTATCAAAAGTATTATTGGCATATCATATACATGGTAATATAATCACACTAAAAATCCAATAAATGTAAGGGACAACAAAATGAAAATAAGAAAAATTAAAGACTCTGAGACCTTGTTTACACGACAATAAGCTGCTGATTTTCTGGGATGCAAACGTCATTCTACTACGATCATTACATGAAATTAGCGCTATTGATTTTGTAATTTGAAATTTTTGATTTTATTATAAAATAAAATTACATAGTAACGGCTAGGTATAGAATACTCAAATATTAGACCACAACTCTCCACTTTAATCAAACACATACTATATAGATTTAGCTGCAAGAAAATATTCCTACTGCGACCTATTTGCGACCTAGAATAAAATCTATCTCTGCGAGATTTGCTATAACTTAGGCCTAGACTGGCGCACCCTGAGCGATTCGAACGCCCGACCTTTTGATTCGAAGTCCTTCTTAATAGATAATTCACAATCAAGTATAATAACTGATATCATCTAATTGCCTTGATTACAAGAGATTTATGTTTTGTGAATTGTTGTAATTTTTTGTTGATATTTACTGGTAAATGCCCCACCAGTGCCCCATGAATAAAATATAAATGCTATGCCTCTACTTCAAAACTAATTATTTGATTAGAGCATGGTTCAGCTAATTCTTTTGGCTGTATCTGCATTAACTTCATTTAGTAAATTGATGTCGTTATACCAGATCATAAAGTCTTTATTTGTACAACTGATAGCCTGAATTTCTTTTTCTAAATTTTCTTTGAAATTATCAGTTGCAGAAGTTTTGTCTTCACCATTGAGCCCACCAACTGTTGGCATAAACGCAATGCTTGATATCGCAGCTCCTAAGGTATAACCATGATCATAATCATATATATGCTGCACAAATAACTCTCCGACCTTTAAGGTAAGTGCTCCATGGCCACTATATGTCCCGTCGGATGCCCTATGTGCCGCTGCTATCATTGCTCCATTTAATCTAAGTGCATTAGCTACCACGATGTTGCACTTCTCAGAGCCTAAAATGCTAGTTAGTTCACGCACCACATGCCTCTTTCCATCACCTATCTGTCCACCAATACTAGATTACATTTTTAAGATGGTGTTGACGCAGCTTCTTGATAATCTTTTATCTGTCCATCTTTAAATATTTTCCTACAATATTTTTTATTTTCGGATTTTACTTCATATTTTAATGTAAGCCCATTAGCTTTTTTAACTCTTTCTATTATATAATCTTCAACTTCTATAGGAGCTTGTGAAAAGAAATCTGTAACAATAGAGCCGTGTTTTTTAGCTTCTGTAGAAAATGGTAGAGAGTATTTGTCATGTTTGTCTATGTATTTAGAACTTAAGAATATACCTTTTTCATTCACTTTTCCCTCGACTTTAATACTATATAAACTATTAATAAAATCAGTGAAATTGTTAGCTATTGTGCACATTTCATCAGGAATAGGTTGCCCATTTTCATCTATCTCCCAATTGCGAACAAAAAAATAAACCTTACCAAATACATTACCAGATACCCCTAAACATATCTTATTACCACCAGAGCCACGAGCTATTGGTATAAACTCTTCTGGTATTATGCCTTTAAATCTTGAAAATTCTTTCAATAAATTTTCATGCTCACCTTCATAACAAGCTAGAAACCAGGCTATGTCTGCACCATCTAAGACCGTGCTAATCATGGGATAGCAATCTTTTTTCGAATGTCCTCCATTGTGTAGAATCAAGAAGTTCTTATACTCGACAGGCAAATTTATTCCAATCTTTTTTTCTAACAAATTTAGATCAGTCTTAGTTAACTTTGTTTCACTATCTATTACTATAATATTTTTCATTTTATATTGATCCCGTGTTTATTGGTTGACATACCTCCAGTATGTTGGAATGCAGAATGCAAATCTTCTGGTACAAGCTGCATAGTTGTTCTATCTTGATGATGGTGCCAGGTGTAGCCTTTCGGTTCAGTTTTTAAGCCAGCTAATTTATTTGCATCTCTAAAATCATCGTTATAATTAACAAATTTATCGAGCTTTACAGTATGAGTTGTATAGGGTGTAAAATCAGGGTATCCTTTAGCATCATATTTAACCCCATCAGGGTATTTTATTTTGATATCCGGATATCTCGTTTTGATGCTTTCAGGTAAATCTTCTGGAAGGTAAACTTTTTCAGCATATTTAGCATTTCTTGGATAATTTGAGCCAACCTTTTGTACAGTTTCAAGCAAATCGTGTCGATCTTTAAAAACTGCGATATCATCTAAAGAATCACCGCTATTTTTGCCATGATAGTCATCGATGTCAATGCCTTCAGCAAAAGCATGTTTTGGTTTAACGGTCTTTGCCAGTGTTTTCATACCTTGAGCAAGATCGTGACTACTCATTGTTGCCAGTGCCGTAAATTTCACCAATAACTCTGCCTCATCTTTACTAAGGGTAGAATCAGCTTTCATCAGCGCCGGTGCTGTAAGCTCTGCTCCTTTTTGTATTCCTGCGGCAATCTCATCACCTGCTACTGCAGCAATTACTTCACCTCTTACCTCATCAACCGCAGCAACAGCAAAACTTCTACTACCGGAACTAATAGCACCAATTATCGTGCCTACTCCGGGAATAACCGAACCAACAATTGCACCTTGTATAGCGCCTATAGTTGTCTTCAGGGTCATAGAGATAGCACTTAAAGCATATCTGGCAAGTTTTGGATTATCTTGTGCAAATTGATTATACTCTGCCATTATTTCTTTAATATATCGTACAGCAGTTTTTCCTCTACCTTCTAATATACCTGGCTCTTTAGTTCCACTGATCTTAGCCTCTTTGTAAGGGTATGTGGGGTCATATGCGTCATAAAATATTTGATATTCGGGTAACAGACATATACCCGGTTCTGTACTAGCTTCATTATCATCTGTTGCTTGACCTTCTTCAAACAATAATTTGATTTTCTTTGCTTTATCTTCAGCTTCCTTAACTGCTACCGCTAGCTTTGCTTTTTCCAGAGTAGTTAAAGGTTCATCTGACTGCGTATCAGGTGATGTAGGGTCTGGTGCTGCTATAGGATCAAAAAACACAGCTGCCAAATTATCAAACACTTGAGCAAATTGCCCCTTAACGTTACCGTTAACCACGTCCCAATTTATTTTGCCGTCCGGTGTTCTAGGAAGATTCGGCAGTGGTTCTATCGGTATATAAGCAGTAATTGGATCAATATCATAATGTTGAGTCCAGGTTTGTGGGTTAGCAACGTCTCTATTGGCTTGATTTGTCTCACACGTACCACCTTCTGTTGTACATTTTACTTTACCACCACCTAATGTTGACAAGGTTTCGCCCTCACCATCACGCCCACCAATAGTAGGCATAAATGCACTGCCGGATATTGCAGCTCCTAAAGTATAGCCGTGATCATAATCATATATATGCTGAACAAATAGCTCTCCAACACTTAAGGTAAGTGCACCATGGTCACTATATGTGCCATCATCTGCTCTATGCGCATTTGCTATCATCGCCCCATTTAATCGCAGGGCATTAGCCACTACAATGTTACATTTCTTGGAACCTAAAATGCTAGTTAGCTCACGTACCGCATGTCTCTCACTATTACCAACTTGTCCACCAATACTTGAGATGTCCTTGCTAGATAATCCAAGACTTACGCCCCAACTACTATGTTTTGAGATATCTTGAACCGACTCAAGCAATAGGGAGTTAAAGAATGCTTCTAAGCTTTTAGCGCTTAAAGAAACACCTTTCATATCAGCATGTCCTGTTACCTCAAGTCTTAAATCCTCATGAATATGGATTCTGGCATTCATCATTATACGCTCTTGTCCCTTAGAACCACCAATGCTACCGGAAAGCCCAAGAGGCGCACCTGAGCTAAGAGGTATTTCTACGTCAAATGAATTGCTACTGCTACTACTATCTCTGCTCATTTGGGCAGGTCTGGTTTTTACGTTTTTTGCTTTTATATAAGCTCTATATGCCGCTACTTGAGTGCCAACTAATTCCCAAGACTCAGTCTCGATCTTTAAACTACCCGCTTTTATTACTGTCGGTATTTCTTCGGTAATTGTGCCGGTGCTTTTCTCCTCGCTATAATGCGCAAATGCCCAAGCTCCTGCTCCCATACCTCCTGAACCGGTCATCAGCTTTAATGCTTCATGATAGCCTTGAAAAGCTGCAAATCCTCCGTTGATTATTCCTTCCGGAGTATTAAAGTCTTGTTGTGTAGCACGCGAGGCTGCATCTACCATACGACCAAGACTTCCAAACTTAAACCCAAACTTAGCACCTACTTCCATTATCCTAGTAAGATCAGTTTGAGTCACACTATCTTTAGCTACCCCATGAAAAATGAGTTGAGCATGGAGATCAATCTGCTCGGCATCATAAACAGCTTGCACATCCTTAAGGCTATTTGTTGCATTAAGAAGTAAATACTTGCTAAAGAACGACGGAGGATTTTTATGCTTTGTTTCAACGGTTGCACTTTGTTCTTTATAGCCAAATAAACCTGCTTTGAGTACAACTTCTCCTGAGTTGGCATTGAATCCTATACCAACTCCTTTTTCATCCAAAACTGCAAAATTAAACTTAGAATCAGGTACTGATTCTAGTACTATATCATCTGTTTGAATAATAATTACTGATTTACGCCCTTCAACAAGGTTACCACTTTGATCTCTATATTCTTCAATCCTACTTGAAACCATTTGAAATGTCCCTTTTGAATAAACAAGAAAACGTGGCGGATTATTTGGGTCATCTGAGAGGCCACCTAATTGAATTACTGTCGGTATAACTTTTACTTCTGCTCTAACTTCTCCTTTTGTTTTGCTACCGGCAACCATAAAATTACCGGAGTCGGAAAATTCAAACAGCAAACCCTTTTTCGTAGTCTTGGTCTCAATGTAATATGTAGCCATTTTTGGTATAATACTTATCATCGAGTCTTTTGTGGCACCATCTCGATTAAATTCAACCGCATAAGTAATAATATCTATGCCTATTTCTAT
>CAMCSP010000054.1 GCA_945877755.1 Rickettsia typhi
TATAAATTATATTATATTTCAGCAAGACAAATGTTAGTTTCACGCCATAATCAATACTAAGAAGAGAAAGAGATGAGTATCACTTACGACGAATTTGCTAAGGTTGAACTTATTTCAGGAACAATTGTTAAAACAGAAGCTTTTCCCCAAGCAAAAAAACCAGCTTATAAAATTTGGGTCGATTTTGGACCAAACTTAGGTATAAAGCAAACTTCAGCCCAAATTACCGCTCATTATAAAATTGATGAAATAATTGGAAAGCAAGTAGTCGGGTGCGTAAATCTAGGTACTAAGAATATCGCAGGATTTATTTCTGAATTTTTACTACTAGGATTTGCTGATATGAACGATAAGATAAGCTTAATTAATATTGATCACAAAATTCCAAACGGACAGAAATTATGCTAACTTAATCAAACACTTCAGTTTTATAGATGCCCCACAAAGCTTTACGACCAATCCAACCTTTATGCTTTTCTAAAGAAATATAGCATCTATTTTCATTACATTTTAAAAGCCTTGCACGAACTCCAGGATTAACTTTAGCAATCTTTTTATCGCTATCCTCATTACGGTATAAAAATTGCAATGAATCACCAACCACAACTACATAACGACTACCACTAAGCATAGTTTCGTGCACCCAGCCACTATCACCATCTTTGTCTTTAATCTCACGCCATTGTTCAAATTCACTTACAATTTCTACTGGCTCCCCTTTATTTTTAATTACCCATTTTATCGGATAATTTTTACTTGGACCAGTTCTCAAATTAGCCTCATTTGACTTGAGCGATGCAAAGCGTGGAAGAACACCAGCTAAACTAATATCAGATACTATTAACATAGAAATAAGAAGTAAAACAAATCTACTAAATAACTTCACTTAATGCCTCATCTTCATCTTCTTGTGCAATAACATAATTACCAGATCTAAAACGGTTCTTAATTCGGCTAACTTCGTACTCGCTAACACCAACAGACTTTAGCACCGCACCACCCATTTGCAACCCAGTTTCATAAGTTTCAGGAACAATAATAGATGCACCAATTTTATATAATTCTTCAGAACCACTTAAATCTTTGGTACGTACCACAATTGGAATTTTTGGCATATGTTTCCTAATAACCTTAGTACATTTTCTTAAGGTAACTTCATTATCAATAGTTATTATTACTGACTTAGCTCTCTTTAAACCAACTGATTCTAGCATCTCTAAATTGCTTGAATCCCCAAGATAAAGCGGGAATCCTTCTCGACGCTCATGAGCCACATGATTAGGATCAGCATCCAAAGCAATGTAATTTACCTTTTCTGCTTCAAGTAAACGCGCAACCATTTTACCAACCCTGCCAAAACCAGCAACAATAACGTGATTATCCAGGTCAGCGACATCTTTATTAATGTCGTCATAATCCATCTTTTCTCTCTTATCAAACTTATTAGCAATAAGATCTCCAAGCATTGAAAGCAATGGCGTTAATGCCATAGTAATAGTCACTACTATCATTAATATTTGCCCAGCACTTCTAGAAATTACTTCTTGTTGCACTGCTAACCCAAATAAAATAAAAGCAAACTCGCTTCCTTGAGAAAGTAGCAAACCAGCATGAATTGCTGTTCCCCATTTAAATTTAAATAGCTTACATAAACCGATAATGATCACTCCTTTAAGTAATATTAATCCTATAGAAAACAGCAGAATAGTATTTAATTCCTGAAGGATTAATCTCATATTTAAGGACATCCCAACGCTCATGAAAAACACACCAAGTAATAACCCCTTAAACGGATTTATGCTTTCTTCTGCCTGTAAATGATATTCTGTTTCTGCAACTAACAACCCAGCAACGAACGCACCAAGAGCAAGAGAGAGCCCCATATGCTCAGTTGCCCAAGCAGAAGCAAGCACTATTACTAATGTTGCTGCAATAAATAATTCATTATTTTTAGACTGATTAGAAGGATTAATTGCTCTAAAGATAGGGCGCAAAAATATCCTACCCAAAATAAAGATCACAAACAATGTTAACATTGCTTTTAATGCAGCCATACCCATTAGTTCAAATATATCTGCTGTGTGACCACTAGTAGCAAGCAAAGGAACCAAAACTAATAACGGTACCACTGCAAAATCTTGCATCAATAATACAGCAAGCGATAATCTACCAACTTGAGTTGATTGTTGCCTATTCTCCGCAATAACTTGTAGTACGATTGCTGTGGATGAAAGAGCAAAACCACCACCAATCACTACCGCCGCACTAAGCTTTACATGGTATACATGATGCGCAAATAGATATATTAAGATAGCAGTAATAACCACTTGCATACCACCAAATCCAAAAACATGTAAACGCATTGATTTTAGACGCTCAAATGTCAATTCAAGGCCAATAGCAAATAACAAGAAAACTACACCAAACTCACCAAATACCTCAGTATCAGCTGCTTGTACTAATTTCAAGCCATGTTCTCCAATAGCTGCGCCAGCAACAAAGTACCCTAAAACAGGACTTAAGTGGAATCGCCTAAATAACGCCACAACAAGAACTGCTGCTACCAGAATCCATAGCACGCTCGGTAAAAATGATAAATCATGCATTGCTTTTATTTCTCTCTTTACATAAACTCAGGAACGGTACAATAATTAGTACGCATATAGTATCATGGGAAACTACACAAAATGCAAGATAAAATAGTTAAAAAAATAGCACTTATAACCGGTGGTAGTACTAGGATTGGTAAAGAAGTTGCTTTATTCCTTTCAGAAAACAATTGGCAAGTAGTTATTCACTACAATCACTCTGCTACAGAGGCTCAGAAGCTATGTGCATCAATTAATCAAGCTAAGGGTAAGGCTATATGCATACACTCAGATTTTAACAAGCTAAAAAATGGTGATGCAATATTTGCAGAAATTAATAGCAAAATTGGATTAGTGTCGCTGTTAATCAACAACGCCGCAATCTTTGAAAATGATAATTTTCTTGAACTTTCTAATGCATCTCTAGATAAACATATGCAAATAAATTGCATAGCCCCGATATTACTTGCAAAAAGCTTTGTTGAACAAAATCCATATAAAAAATTAAATATTATAAACCTACTTGATTGTTCTGCGACTAAAATTAAAAATGGTTTTTTCTCTTATAATTTAAGTAAGTCAGCTTTGCTTAATGCCACAAAAAAAATGGCAGTACAACTTGCGCCTAGTTGTAGGGTAAATGCAATTAGCCCTGGTCATGTTTTAAAAAATGATAAACAATCAGAGGAACATTTCACAAAAATGGTGCAAAATACACCACTTAAAATGGCAACCAGTACTGATCAAATCTGTAATGCTATCGACTTTATTATAAAAACAGATTCAATGACCGGCAATAATATCATTATTGATAGCGGTGAGCATCTTATATAGATTTATAGAATTCTACTGCTTTTGGAGCAGCTTTGACTTTATTAAAATCAAATGATTTCATAAACAACCCTGAAAGAGAGCGAACCCGAGAGAGAGCAACATAACTTTGTCCCTGCTCAAACAACCTCCCCAAATCACATAATATACTATCAATAGTCATGCCCTGAGATTTATGCACAGTAATCGACCAAGCGTGAATCAATGGTAATTGCCTAATCATAGCCTTCACTTCTGTTTGCATAGTATTAGGATTAAATTCTGCATATTCCCACTCACTTGGTTGAACTTTTAGAATAGTGTTATTATCGAACTCCACAATTGGAAGACCCTTGCCTGTAAAATCACGTACTATTCCAATAGACCCGTTGGTTACACCATTTTTAAAATAACTATTACGAATCATCATTACTTGTGCACCAATTTTTAGCTCTAACCGCACTGGAGCAAGACAATATTTTTGTAAGAATACTATTCTAGCTGGAATCCCACTAACTTGTTGTTCAAAAGAAAAACTTTTACCATGTATTGAAGAAATCTCCATTTGATTAGCCTCTTCAGCTAGATAATTATGGGTAGTTAGTATAGTAGGTTTAATAGCCAAAAACCTATGGTCTAAATCCATTCTGGACTCAAGGGTCAGTTTATCATCTGCCGTCAACATCCCAAATCGTAAATTATTTAGCAAGGCAACCAATCTTTGGTCTTGCTGGCGATAAATTTGCTTAAGCTCACAAATTTTGATTTTTAAATCATGCCAAATAACAGATTCAAAACAAAATCTGTTATAATTCTCAGCTTGAGATATTGGTGGAAGCTGTAAAAAATCTCCAAGCAATATTAACTGAATACCACCAAACGGCGCATCTACCCTTCTAACATATCGTAAAACATAATCTAATAATTCAAATGTATCAGCTGAAATCATTGAGACTTCATCGATTGCTAAAATACGCACAGCCCTAATCTGTTTGCGCTGCTTACTTCCTTTAAAAGAATCGAGATGCTCGATAATTTGCTCACGTGGAGCATCCCCCTTACCAATACCAGCCCAAGAATGAATAGTGATGCCACCAATCTGCACAGCAGATATACCAGTACTAGCAGTTAATGCAAAACCATAAGGATTATATATTTCCTTAATAAGCTTTAAAAGATAAGACTTACCAGTTCCAGCTGAACCAGTAATAAAAACATTATTACCATTAGCAATATTTTGTAGAACATCCCGTTTTTCTTCAGGTATATCAAAATCTTCTAGATCTAAAGTTTCAATCATCATACTTACTTATTAATTGTGAATATAGACCTGATTGAGCTAATAGTTCCTTGTGCGTACCAGACTCAACAATCTTTCCTTTATTTAATACCAAAATTAAATCCACATCCATAATAGTTGTAAGCCTGTGAGCAATGATAATTGCAGTACGATCTTTCATAAATTTTGCTAAAGATTCCTGAACCAAGGACTCATTTTGACTATCCAAACTGTTAGTTGCCTCATCTAATAATAATATTTTTGGATCTTTTAATATTGCCCTAGCAATTGAAATACGCTGCTTTTGTCCTCCTGATAAACGCACACCCTTCTCACCAAGAAAGCTATGCATACCTTGTGGCAGAGAAACTAAAAAGTCGTAAATCTCTGCTAATTTTGCTGCAGCAATCACTTGGTTCTCTGTAGCATCTGGATTGCCGTATAAAATATTGTGATAAGCTGAAGCAGAAAAAATCACCGGCTCCTGAGTAACTAATGCTATATTCTTTCGCAAATCTTGTAAGGATAGATCTTTAATATTACAATCACCAATCATAATTTGACCAGAGTTATAATCATAAAACCTCAAAAGTAACTGAAATATAGTAGACTTACCAGCACCTGATGATCCAACTACAGCAACTTTTGAGCCAGCTTTAACCGTTAGAGATAATTTATTTAATACATCAACTTCTGAACGAGAAGGATAACTAAACTGCACATCTTTAAATTTTATATCAAATCCTGTTTTGTTAGAAAGAACTTTGGCTTTGCTATTCTCTACTATATCGCTAGTAATAAAAAGCAAGGCACTTACACGATCAGCAGCTCCAGCTGCCTTGCTAAAATCTGTTATAACTTCACTTAAGCCACCAATAGAACTAGCTACAGTAATTGCATAAAACACAAAAGAAGCTAAACTGCCAGAACTAATTTCACCAGCAAGAACACTCTTTCCACCAATCCACAAAACATAGATCACCGCTGCAGCAATTGTAAAAATTACTAATCCAACTAAAAAAGAACGTATTCTAATACGAGACAAAGCGGCATTTAATGAGCTACCAGTGATATCACCAAAACGATCAATCTCGTAAGACTCTCGCGTATAACATTGCACCGTTTTAATTCCATTCAGAGTTTCCTCTATATGAGCACTAATCAATCCAACTTTTTCTTGTACTAATTTAGATAATTTACGTACATTTTTGCCAATTATAATAATTGGAATAATAACTATTGGCAAAATTGCAATAACATAAATAGTAAGAGTTACACTGGTTATAAATAACATAATCATGCCACCAATAGCCATAATCATATTACGTAAGAAAAAGGAAAATAAATTGGCGATAACACTATGAATTAAAGCTGTGTCATTAGTAAGGCGTGAAACTATGTCACTAGTTTTTTGCAATTCATAAAAACTTGGGGAAACATATAGTAACTTTTTATAGACCACTCGTCTAATATCAGTAATTACTTTTTCACAAATACTCTCTATAAAATAAGAACGAAAAAAACTTGCCACTGACAATATTGTGATTATAAGTAGAACCATAATAACCGCCTGGTTTAACAAATGCGCATCTGATTGCGCAAAACCATTGTCTATTAAAAATCTAATAGCTAAGCCAATTGCTAACATAGACAAAGCCGAAAAACTCAAAGCAATAAATACAAAAAATAAATTTAATTTATATGGCTTTAAGAATCTGAATAAGTATAATAAACCTTTATTGTTATTGTGGACCTTTTCGCTTAACATTTTCTATCATCTAATTAAGAAACTGCCTCAGGTTATATTACATAGTCATAGTTATCAACAACGTTTTTCAAATTATTATAATTCAAACCGTAATTAATAAAATAATTAAGCTTATGACAGTAATAATAATTACTATACTCCACTTTAATATATCAATTTTAGCTATATCAGATCGTATCAACAATATCTCTCCTCTTACACCACCTATCTCAGATTGAATATTAAAAATTTCTACTTTAATTTCTTTTTGCAAGCTAATCATTTTATCTGCTGTTGATTTATTAAGCTTTAATTCTACATATTCATTATCTAAACCTTGCATAATCCCCCATCTTTTAAATTCAAAATAACCATATATCATAAATTATTTTCTCAATCAATAGTAGAGTTGTATTATTTTTATTTTTTATAAGTTGAATTTATTTGCAGCCTCTAACCTTAAACTTGTGTAATATTTCTATAAATTATAAAAAAGGCTAGATTACTAAATGTTTATTTGCTATAAATGCTGATACGTCTCAAATATTCCCTGGTAGCTCAGTGGTAGAGCAAGCGACTGTTAATCGCTTGGTCGCTGGTTCGAATCCGGCCCGGGGAGCCACACTCTACAGGGTGCTTCCAGCTTAGATTTTAACTGGATTTAAAGAGTATAGCAGCATAAATGAATTGGTTACTCCTATCTACCAACCTTTTCTGACGCTGTAATAGAGTAATGAGTTGTAAATTATAATAAATAAAGGCTAGACTTACTTTAAGTAAGTTAGAGTTTAAAAATCTGACAAAGAGTTTCTAATAAGGCAGATTTTAGTTGCAAAGCTGCCATTATTAGTCACCAATATTTGACAAAATATAACTTAACTTTAATTAAAGAGGATAAAAAAATGTTATATAGTTTGGGAGCGTTTTGTGCCTTAGTCTTTTGTGGCTTAGTATATGTTTTCGTAAAGATCGGCAATGTAGTTATAAAATGGATTGGGCTTGGCATCATAACCATAATTTTAATAATATTAATAGCCACAACATTTACAAAAGTTACTGGCTTTGTTGGGAATTTACCCGAGATTGTAAAAGAATTTAAAGACAAAAAATAGAACAAGCACTACGGCTAACTCAATCAACTCTATTATTCTATAATATAATTTTACCTGGCTATGCAGTTTACTCCACTAGCTACTACATGTAGTATATAGTGATTTAGCTGGTACTGGATCAATTGTCAGCGCTTGTTGTATTAACTGATAAAAAAGTTTTCCCCTTGAACGAGATTTTCTTCGATTGAAT
>CAMCSP010000055.1 GCA_945877755.1 Rickettsia typhi
TTGCCATTATCTAGTTTTGCTTTAAAGCTAGTTGGGTTAAGTGACTCGAGTGACGCAAAGTCACCATTATTGACGCCAAGTGCTTTATTGCTTTTTTTAAAGACAATACGGTCTCCTGCCATGAAGCTGGGACTATTATTATTTTTCTCGTTATTGTCTTTATTATTATGATTATCCTGATTTTTAACTACGTACTCTGTACCGCTGAGTACCCCAGCACTCTTTAGTAAAGCTCTTGCACCAGCATTTATAATATCAACGTCACTATTTTTAATGGCAATAATTAATTTATCATCCAAAGCTTCAGGTGAGCCATGCCATTTATTAAGTAAGGTCTCCATCGCCGCTATTTTGTTTGCGCTGCTGAGCAAACGCTGCTGGGCAAGTAACACCTCAAGACCTACCTTAGTATCACCTCTGGCAAAGGCGCTAGCTACTTCCTTACCCCACGCTACTTGCTGCCGACGAATATCACTAAGCTCATAACAACCTAAGCTCTTCGCAAAGCTGGTAAACATTCCACCTCGATTAATTGAGGATAACTGGCGTTCATCACCACTTAAGATCACATTACAGCTATGTGAGGCTGCCACTCTTAGTAACTCCCCGTAATCATCATTACCTGGCATTGCTGCCTCATCAACTACTATCAAGCTATTCGTAGCGAGAGTAATTCTGTTATTGTATAGCTTAAATAAAAACCCTTTAACTGTATAACTGCAACTGTAACCAACTTCTTCCAAAGCACATTTGGCTTTATGAGTAGGGGCTAACCCTATAACCTCTATACCACTTGCTTTACTAATGCTAGCTAACTTACCAAGAACATAGCTTTTACCGGTTCCTGCTCGCCCAGCAAGTACTCTCATCCCACCAGGAGCAAGAACAAGGTGCGCTAGAGCCTCTTGTTGTTGACTCACTAAAGCTTCACCAACTAAACCTCTTGACTTCTCACTATCGGTAAGATTGCTCATACTACTAATCGCGGTCGCAAGACGCATTAGTTTACGTTCCTGCTCTCTGACTTCGCAGGTAGTGTAGAGTCCTGACTCCTTACCATCCCCGTGGTAAAGACTGATAATCTGACTGCTAGTAAGCGCTTCTTTGATCAAAGCATCAGCTCTTGAGGGATCTGGTACACATTTTACCGCTCTTACTAAATCTGCGTGGTTAAAAACACTACTCCTGCTAGTAATACGGTCAAGCACATCATCACCATCTTTCATTAATTCGAGATTAGCAATTTTACGTTCTTCATTACGACCGACAGCCGTGTTTAAGGCACTACGCATCCGCACAGGACCAATATGTTCTTGTGGAATAACTCCTATCCCGTCTACTCTGTTATCTAAACCCAGTTCTTTGAAGTAATCATTGATCACATCTCTTGCGTGTTCATGTAAAATCTTTTCTTCAGGGATAATAAAGCCTCTATTTTCATAATTGCTTCTAAATTCTGGATTTAAGTCTCGAGCTTTCTCGCCTAAACACTTACCATCTGTATCAAATCTTCTGGTAGTAAGTAATAAATGTGCGTGCCAGTTCTTCTCACCATCATGAGGCTGATGAATATCTACTTGGACACCAAGACCATTTTTAACCCATGCCATTTTATCAATAATGCGAAGAGTAATATTGATTCTATCTTGGAGGTTTAGCTCTTTGTCATCTGGTAAGGCAATGACAACATCTTTTAATAGCTGGCTATTTTTTCTTTTCTCAACTTGTTCAACTTCATTCATTAATACAGCAATATCTTTGAACTTTAGATCAACATGCTCTGGTAATAAAACATTGTGGTAAACATTGTCACCTTTATTTTGAAAGTTGTAAGTAACATTTGTTTGCTTGTCCTGAATTCTAGCTCTAGCATTATAAGCACCCTTACAGCAAGCATTGCCACCAGCTCCTCTATTGACTATTTCCATTCGTGCAAACTGAATTGCCATCTTCTATAACTATTTAGTCTAATATTAAAAATAAAACTATATTAATCTGAGTAGATCTAAAAAGCAACAAACAATAGTTTGTATATTGCGTATACCACTATAGCAAAGCTATGAGTGGGCTAACCTCAAGGCTAGCTCAGGGTTAGACAGTCTTTATATGTAATATTAGCAACCGCTGTAGTAAATATGGTTTGGTAGGTGCGGTAACTGTCATCGTGATCTGCACACCCGAAGAAAGAAAAAATGAGATTATCAGTAGCAAGTAAAAGCATAGGTCAGATAAATAATGCTCCTTGTAGTTAAATTATTTATGGATATTTGCAGGTTCTTGTGATATATTACTCATCTATAAACTAAAACACTTGAGTGATGAAATATGGATGATGTTCAACTATTAAAAGACAAACTAGCGCAGAAAAGAAATAGACTTGCGGCTGAAGAGATAAGAATCAATCTCAAAGAACGAAAACTACGTACTCGTCGTTTAATTGAGATAGGTGGCTTAGTTGTTAAAGCTAAACTTGATCACTTACCAACCAATACTCTTTTTGGTGCATTACTTACCATGTCTGAGTCTCTTGCAAAAGATAGTAATCTCCAAAAGCAATGGACAGCTATCGGTAAGAGCGTTTTAGATCAAGAAGAGAAAAAACAAAGTGCGGTGATTTTAAAGTTAGACTCCAAACCGTCAGACCAGATTAGAGCACATCTTAGAAGTCATGGCCTTAAATGGAACAAGCTTAGAGAAGAATGGTATGGATTTGTGACGAATCTTGGCGCCTTAAAAGAAGGCATTAAATCAACGCAGCATAACATAGAGGTTATTAAATAATGAATAACAAATTAGCAATTAGCAAAGGTATTTAATAAAATTATAATAACAAACAATATTACAAATCGATATCAATTTGATATCAATATTTTAAAAGGAGTAGAAGTTTATGTGTAATCACCACAACCAAGATGAAGTAGATAAAAACTCTTATCATCATCATTACAAAGCTGAACTTAATCAATATCCTTCATCACATTTATTTTATCAATTTATTGATATTCTTCATGCTCATCATTTTCATACTGAAGCAGAGAAATTATTAGCAGTAGCTCATCATCCGGGTATATTAGAGAATCACCAGATTATTACCCAAGTCATTAAAGAAATGCGGGATGGGTTGACACATTGAGGGATAATTTCAGAATAGCTCATATAAACAAAATAATGTTAGAACCTAAATTTACTATAACAAATAAAATTACCGCTGCTATTACAGCTATAGAGCGAATCCGTGGTTTTTTAGAAGCTGTTGTCGATCGCCAAACATTTTTACCCCTCTATGTCGAGGTAAAGAATGTAGTTATTGTGACAATATATGATTGTTAATTTATTTATTAACATAATTGTCGGGTTTAATTAATTTATAAAATAAAAAACTAGACTTGCGTCAAACTTATGACAAAACTTATGACAATGGCCAAAATGTTACCAGTAGCTTATCACTGGCACAAAACCACAAAATACTATCACATTCATCTCCAACCTAATCTCTTTGGTGGAATAAGTGTTATTAAATCATGGGGTGGGTTAACAGTAAAAAAATCAGGTCACAAAATTACTCTCTGTGATTCGTCAGCGCAAGTAAATACAGTAATCCTAGCTGCCAAGAAAAGACGCAAGGCAAGAGGATACTTAGAGCATGCTCCTAGCAAGTGTCGATCGCAATCAACAACATCAAATAAGATTATTAATTTATTAATTCATCAATATACGCCCATAACATGAACATCAAACACTATAAACAAAGTTGGCTTATTGCCCAAAAGAGGTGTAGGTTTTCCCTAGAGACAATCAATATGGCTAAAAGACTTGGTTTAGACCCCACAAAATTCACTGGTCTTAATCATTTCCAGCAGACAAAGTGGCAAGAACTACTTACTATCTTTATTAGGAGGATGTATCAAAAGAAATTTGGTAAAAAATATCTCTAGACCACCACGATAAAAAATATTAAAGTTAATCACCAAGAACAAGTTAAGCAAAGAGCTAACCTAATAAATAGCGTGTAACTTAACCACTAAATGATAATTGAAGATGAAATTTGACCATAACAAAACCTTTGCTGGTAGCAGACAATCCGCTGATGAACGCCAGCAGGAACATCAACAACAAGCTGAGTACGGGATTAGACAATATATACTCTCTGTTTACCAGTATATGGCGTTAGCTCTAATCATTACGGCAGTAACCGCAGCAGTAGTTACCTCTTCTGCGACATTTATCAATTTCATCCTTCACTCACCACTGCAATGGATCTTAGCAATAGCACCGGTTGTGATGGTGCTTTGTCTTGGTAAAATACTTGAGATGTCCAAGCCTTCAGCATTAATCTCACTTATTATCTTTGCTGTGCTGATTGGACTTTCTCTTTCTAGTATTTTCCTTATCTTAACTAATGAAAACATCGGTAGCACGTTCTTTACTATTGCAGCAACATTTACTGTAATAAGTATCTATGGTTATATTACTAAAAAAGATCTTGGGAGCATTCGTTCTTTCTTACTCATGGGCGTCATTGGACTGATCATTGCCGGTTTAGTCGGTCTATTCTTGCCAAGCTCAAAGCTACAATTTATGATGTCAGCTATTGCTGTCATTGTCTTTACCGTACTTACTGCCTACGATACCCAAAGAATAAGAAACATCTATGATCAAGCAAGTGGCAATGAAAACTTAGCCAATAAGCTAGCTATCTACGGTGCCTTATTACTTTATACCGATCTGATTAATGTATTTATGCGCTGGTTACAACAATTAAGCAAGCGTCGTTACTAATGTTTACTAAAACTAAGAAACTATTAAAATTATTATTTACTAGGCAGCAACAGTTAAAATCAAGATATTTGGGAACTGTAAGATATTTTAATAAGCAAAAAGGCTATGGTTTTATTACCGCAGATCATGACAAGGTTGATATTTTTATTCACATTAGGACAATGAAGGTTGCTGGCATTAATATTATTACTCCAAATCAAAGAATAGAATACGATGTTATCGAAAAGAGAGGAAAAAAAGAAGTAACTAATATTAGGTTGGTCTAAGAATATTACCAACAAATGATCAACAATAGCAAGTAACCCCCTAAGTTATACTAAATTAAGTAGGTAACCATATGACAATTGCACCAAACTTACAATTAATAACGTCAGTATCACAGCTCATGGCTAGTACCCTACAAGATCTCCACCGGCTCATCGAAAGCAAGTGTAATCCAGCCAACCCAGTAGAGACAATGGCCTTAATGATGGGCTTTACCACTGGTCTTATCCTCCAATTACGCACCAAACTTGAGACTCTAGAAACTGGCTTAGGTAATAAGTTTCTGGATAGCGTGAATAGCGCCACACAAAATGGCTCTCAAGGCTTAGAGATCATAGAGAAACTACAGTACAACGATCCATCTCTCAACCAATCTTCCTCTGGTATTGCCCCAACTGATCTGTCATCAGCAATTATTTTTCTTACCAACAAGATCAATTATGATCTGGCTACCCATCTTACAGTACTACCATATATCTTACGTAATGACGTAACCGTAACTCATGCGCTCGCAATGTTAATTGCAAATTTATTCGGTAAGCTTGAGCCAAACAATATTAATGCTTCAATTGATGCTTTATCAGCAAATATTCGGCTTTTTGCCGATATTCAGCAGTCTAATAATATTACTCATGCTCAAGCAAATTATAATTAATCAAGAGTGGTCGGATGAAACTAATTACCACTAAACAAGATGAATCATTTAAAAAATATCAAAGAACCAAAATTAATCAAAATGGATGAAGAGATCAAAAAATAACTTGTAAAAATAGAGTTTAGTATATGAGCGAAAACAATAAAGAAACGCCACGTTGGGAATATCGTTTTGATAATTATAAACGTGCTTTTAACCTTTTGCACGAAGCTATAGAGATCATGAGGCAGCACGAGATAAGTCAATTGGAAAAAGAAGGAATAATCCAGCGTTTTGAATATACCTGGGAGCTGGCTTGGAAAGTTCTTAAAGACTATCTTGAGAGTACAGGAATAATTGTTGAAACAGTTACACCAACTTCTGTTATTAAAGCGGCTTTTGCTGCAAAAATTATTGAAAATGGTGAAATCTGGATGCAAGCCCTTGATAGTAGAAATAAAATGTCACATACATATAATATTAAAGTTTTTGAGCAAATTATATCAGATATAGACAAACATTATTTGGGTATATTGGAGAGCATGTATATGAAATTATATCAGCTAAAAATAGAAAGAGTGGCAAGTGAACAATAACGGTTTGAGCGATGAGCAGCTAAACATAATCAAAGGAGTTTTGTTGCCATTTGCAGAAAATATTGAATCAGTTGGTCTGTTTGGTTCGCGTGCGATAGGCAAGTATCGTTCAAATTCTGATATTGATATGGTAATATATGGCAATTTAAGTGAAAAAACAGCTGATAGGATAGCAACATTATTTACGGACTCAAGTCTTCCTGTCAAAGTTGACGTAATATCTTATAATCATATTGCTTATCCTCCTCTAAAAGTACATATAGATTCTGTTGTCAAATCCTTATTTAACCATGAAGATTTATTAGGGAACTAGGACCAGTGTTAACCTAGGTGAGTTGAGGGGGCCACTATGTGAATATTTGGAGTAATTTTAGAAAATCTAAGTTCCGTAAAATAAATTGCTTGCACTTGGGCTACTCGACCTATTGAGTCATACACCACCAACATACTCTTAGGTAGTACAAACAAATTAGAGTATTACTGTACCGATTGGCCTTGGTAAAAAAATGGTACGGTTAATAAAATATATTAGAACTTTTTGTACGAATGTGTTATGATACTATTTAATAGATAAAATTGTACTATAGGTGATATGAAAATTGGATATGCTCGAGTAAGTAGTAATAATCAAGATCTTGAGTTACAAAAACAAGCGCTACTCGCTGTAGGGTGTAAAAAAGTATTTAGCGAATCTGTTAGTGGTAAAAATAATAACCGTACAGAACTAATAGCAATGATTGAATCACTAAGAGCCGAAGATGTTATCGTGGTTTATAAGATAGATAGAATTGCTCGGTCCCTGAAAGGTCTTATTGAAATTATAGAATTATTAAATAGCAAAAATGTTGACCTTGTGTCTCTTGATTCTGGAGATAGAGTTGATACTACTTCGCCTATGGGCAAGGCATTTTTTCAGATAGCTGGTGTATTTGCAGAGTTAGAACGTGGAATGATCAATGCAAGAACTAAAACAGGAATTATAAAAGCTAAAATTGATGGCGTAAAATTCGGTAGAGTTCTTGGTAGTAAGAATAAAACAACCCCATATAAAATTGATAAAATAAAGATCTTTCTCCGAGCAGGACAAAGTTATGATTGGATTGCCAAGGAACTATCTGTAAGTAAGAAGACAATAGCTGATATAAAGCGTATTATACCTGATTTACAATTAACATCGAAAAATCCAAGGTTTATGCTTAGCTCCTAAAGAAGGAGTTGTTATTAATAACAACTCATTGTGAGTTAAATAAAAAAGAATAAAATAAACAGATGAACTATATATTGGCTTATGAATAACGAAGATATTAAAGATGATATCAAACTGCCTTCTGGGGTTAGTGATTTTAGTAAATTGATCACAGGTCAGTATCAATTTGCCGACAAAAGCTTATTTATTAAAGAAATCATGGAAAATGGCG
>CAMCSP010000056.1 GCA_945877755.1 Rickettsia typhi
CTTTTAGATTCAATCGAAGAAAATCTCGTTCAAGGGGAAAACTTTTTTATCAGTTAATACAACAAGCGCTGACAATTGATCCAGTACCAGCTAAATCACTATATACTACATGTAGTAGCTAGTGGAGTAAACTGCATAGCCAGGTAAAACATTGTGGTAAGAGCAAGAAAAATAAGGGAGTTTAGGTCTCTATGATTATTTCTTTTTAAGTATCCGCAAATCATAAACATACATCCCAAAGTTCCATATCCAAAAATTACTGCTATAGGAATATAGTATAGTGCTAATAGGAAAAAGCTTATCAAGAGATTGTTTTTAATCAAGGTAATTGATCGATTTAGAAAAAAGCGAGAAATTATTATAGTTGGTAATATTGAGGAACTATTTAAAAAGAAGATGGTTGCTTTGTCGGCCAATATATGATCAAGCACTAGCATAAACAATGCTAATATTAATATAGATTTTTCATTTTTAAATTTTTGAGAATAGCCGATTAAAAAGAAAAAAATCGGAAAGCTAATTCGACCTATTATACTTAATATGGCATGATCAGGGAAAAAGAATAATCCTAAATGATCGATCAGCATGGCAATAATAGCCATGCATTTTGCTAAGTCATAGGAATTGGGAGCGCCATATTTAGTCAGTTTTGCTAAATTAAAAAGACTTTCCCGTTGAATATTAAGGTGCATATTAGCGATTCTTGAACGATTTCTAGTAACGTGGAATAAAAAAAGCGCCAATTAAGGCGCTTTTTTATCTGAACTTAAGATATATTAGGTACCACAAACAGTATTGTTACCACCTGTACCTTGGCTTATCCAATTTACCATTCCAGCAGCACCAAAGATAAGACCGATACCAATTGCAGTTGCAACGGCAAGCGGCCAGGATAATTTACCTAAGAATAAGCCGATACCTAAAACAACTATAGCAACTGTAGCAATGCCTTTACCTATACCGCCTTGTAATTGATTAATAACATTACAAAGAACTTGAGTGATAGCATCGGTATTATTAGCGAATGCTTCTTGATTAACGAGTATTAAATATAAGAAAGCAAAAACCATACATAGTCTTTGCGATAAGTTATTATCCAATTTTATTATGTTAAAAAAGTTTTTCATTATGTTCTCCTTTTAGTTTATTAATTAGTGTCCAAAATTTAAAAATTGTACCACGCTCATGATGTTACTACAGTTTTATAAAATTACTAAAGGATTTTTTGTCTAATATTGTAAAAAGTTATATTAAAGTTATATTATTTGGCTAATTCTTTCATTTTTATTACAAAAATGTCACACTTCAGGGTAGAAAACTACAATAAAGTCTGTATCATATTACCATATCAGCTTTAATTTCTGGAGTGATCATGCGTCTTTCTAATTATTTTTTGCCTATATTAAAAGAAAACCCAAGTGATGCGCATGTAATATCTCATAAGCTAATGCTGATGTCAGGGATGATTCGTCAGCAAAATTCTGGGATATATGTGTGGTTGCCAATTGGTTTAAGAGTTTTAAAAAATATCGAACAGATAGTTAGAGAAGAGATGGACAGAGCTAAAGCTGTGGAGGTTTTGCTACCATGTATACAGCCAGCAGATTTATGGATAGAGACCGGAAGATATGAAAGTTATGGTAAGGAAATGCTTAAAATTACAGATAGGCATGAAATTAAACTGCTTTTTGCGCCCACGGCTGAAGATGCGATAACTGATTTATTCAGAAGTAATGTAAAATCTTATAAAGAACTGCCATTAAATATATATCAATTGCAATGGAAATTTAGAGATGAGATTCGTCCTAGGTTTGGAGTAATGCGTGGTAGAGAGTTTTATATGAAAGATGCTTACTCATTTGATCTAGATGAAGAATCTGCGGTATTATCTTATGACAATATGTTTGAGGCTTATATTAAAATTTTTAAACGTTTAGGCGTTCATGCTATCCCTGTTAAAGCTGAGACTGGACCAATTGGTGGGGATATGAGTCATGAATTTCAAATTGTTGCTAAAGATGGAGAAAGTGAAATTTTTTATGAGCCTAAATTAGATGAGCTATTGAAAATGGATAAGCTTGATATAGCTAGCATCAAGAAATGTTATGCTGTTTCAGATGATGTTTATGATGAAAAGACATGTACGATTGATAAATCTAATTTGATCAGAAAACGTGGTATTGAAGTAGGCCATATATTTAATTTTGGTGATAAATATACCAAAGCAATGAATTGTGTTGTTCAGAATAAAGAAGGAAAATTAGTTAACCCGCTTGGTGGGTCATATGGTATTGGTATTTCAAGATTAGTTGCTGCTATAATTGAAGCAAGTCATGATGCTGCTGGAATAATTTGGCCGCAGTCTGTTGCTCCATTTGAAATTTCTATTATATGTCTCAAAAATGATGATGATAAATGTCGCGGGATGGCTGATGATTTATATTTTAAGCTCCAAAAAGCAGGATTTTCAGTGTTGTTAGATGACACTGATAGCAGTGGTAAAAGTAAGTTTTCTACTCATGATTTAATTGGCTCTCCTTGGCAAATAATAATTGGGCCTAGGCTCGCTGGTTCTGATTTAGTAGAGTTAAAAGAGCGCAAGACTATGCATAGTGAGCAATTTTCATGTGAAGCTGTTATATCAAAACTAACCTCTAATTTTTTGCAAAGCCGATGTCAATGATTTTTACAGAAATTGTCATTGCAATAAAATATCTGCAAGCAAGGAAAAAAGAGGCTTTTATCTCTATTAACGCTGCTTTTTCTTTAATTGGTATTGCAATTGGAGTATCAGCATTAATTGTTGTCATGTCTATAATGAATGGTTTTCGTATTGAACTTACCAATAAAATCGTTGGTCTAAATAGCGATGTGATTGTTTCAAGTTATAACGGTAAGAGTTTTTCAGAATATAATAAAATAATAGATCAAATAAAATTGCTACCTAGTGTAGAGAAAATTTATCCTGTTGTTATTGGACAGGCCCTGGTTTCTTATAATAACGAATCATTAGGTGTGTTTGTTAAAGCACTAAATATAAAAGATCTTAAGGACCAGCAAATGATATCAGAAAATATTATTAGAGGAGATTTATATTCTTTTAATGAGCCTAATTCTATAATCATTGGTGAAGTTCTTGCTAGAACTTTAGGTGCAAAAATTGGTAGCCAAATTACTTTGGTGTCTCCGCAATTTAACACCACCGTAATTGGTCAAATACCGCGGATGAAGGTTTTTACCTTGGTTGCAACTTTTAATAGTGGGTTGAATGACTTTGATCGTAGCTATGTTATCATGTCTCTACAAGAAGGTCAGAAATTTTATGATATTTCTAGTAAGAATGTGAATCAAATAGAAGTTTTTACTAAGGATCCTTATAATTCACCTAAAATTAGTTTAGAGATCATGAATTTGATAAATAACGATGATTTACTTGTTAGCGATTGGCAACAAGTTAATGTACATATATTTAACGCCTTAAAGACAGAGAAGGTAGCGATGTTTGTAATTCTGACCTTAATTATTATAGTTGCATCTTTTAATATTGTTTCTAGTTTAGTGATGCTAGTGATCGATAAAACTAGAGAAATAGCTATTCTTCGTACTTTAGGAATGACCAAATCTAGTATAATGCGTATCTTCCTTATTTGCGGTATGTTAATAGGGTTTAGTGGGACGGTAATAGGAGTTAGTTTAGGAGTTATAATTTCTTATAATATTAATACTATAAAAGATTTACTTGCGAGTATTACTAACACAAGGATTTTTGACCCTGTGGTATATTATTTAGACTCTCTGCCTTCTAATATTGATATCAAAGATGTTTTAAGCGTGATGACTATGTCATTAATTCTATCCTTCTGCTCAACTCTCTATCCAGCCTGGAAGGCTAGCAAGTTAAGTCCAATTGAAGGATTAAAAAATGAGTAATAAGAAATGTATTCTTTCTGCTAAAAATATTTCTAAGTCATATTCTCAGGGCAAAGAAAATTTATATATATTGCAGGATGCTAATTTAGAAATATACGAAAATGAGGTTATTGCACTTGTTGGGGAATCTGGCTCTGGTAAAACAACTTTTTTACAAATTCTAGGATTATTAGATAATGAGCATTCTGGTCAGGTTATGATTCGAGATAAGAATTATACTTCTGCAACAGATTATCAGCGTACAATTTGTCGCAGACAAAACATTGGCTTTATTTATCAAGCACATAATTTGCTTTCAGAATTCTCTGCAATAGAAAATATTTCATTGCCATTATTATTAAATAATAGTTCGGCGCTTAATGCTAAGAAGGTGGCTATCTCTTTAATGCAAGAATTGGGAATAGATCAACGTAAAAAACATTTTCCAACACAACTTTCCGGTGGAGAACAACAAAGAGTAGCAATAGCAAGAAGTTTAGTTCATAATCCCTTGGTTGTTTTAGCAGATGAGCCAACAGGCAATCTTGATCCCAATAATGCAAGTAGCGTGTTTGATTTATTCATTAACTTTGTTAAAAAACACAAAACTAGTGCATTAGTTGTAACTCATAACTTGGAATTAGCAAAAAAAATGGATAGGATTATTACTATAAAAGACGGAAAGATTATTAATCTTTAAAATTGTAATAGATGTATGAAATGGTTTTTACCTTATTTGAAGCAGCCAGGCAGTTTTGAATTTAATTTGTTGATTGTTTTTATCTGCATCTTTATCTCTATAATAATAGCACATTATAGTAAGCATTTTTTAACCGCAAAACTTAGAAAATATTTTCATCACTATCATGATATTTCAGAATCTGTGCTAAGAACAAGTCTATTTTTGCTGATGGCTTCGGGGATTTCCTGGCTATTATTACTTTTCTGTGGGGAATGGTATAGTTTCTCCAATATAGATAACATAGTATTATATACTGCAAGACAAATAAGTATGTATGTTGCATTGATTGTGTTGCTATATTATTTACATTCGCTTCACAAGAAGATTAGCTTTTTTACCTTTTTAATATTTTCTACCTTGTTTCTTGTTGCAATCATCTCTTCATTGAATATTTCTGATCAAATAACAAAGATTTTAAATGAGTATTACGTTATTTTACATGGCTATAAAATCACCTTATATTTATTTTTAAAGGAAATATTTATTATTTGTATAGCCTTATGGATTGTTGATACAATAATCTTGGTTGTAAGAAATTATTTTCATTCTATTAATAAAATTGAAAGTAATACCAAAGAATTGTTAAGCAAAGGGTTAGAAGTTGTTTTATATTCTATTGCGATATTGACTATTCTAAACTCATTAGGAGTTGATTTAACTTCTATCACGGTAATTAGTGGAGCTTTGGGTGTTGGTCTCGCAGTTGGTTTGCAACAAATTACCGCTAATTTTATTAGTGGAATTATTCTTCTTGCTGAGAAAACAATTAAGGTTGGTGATTTAATAGAATTGCCAAATGGAACGTTAGGAACCATTAAAGATCTCTCTGCAAGATATACCTTAATAAGAGGCTTAGACGGCAGAGAAGTGATGATACCAAATGCCGATTTTATTACTACAAAAATAGTCAATCTGACTTTTAGTGACAATAAATTTTGTATATCATTTAATATAACAGTTGATTATGAAGAGGATATAGACGAAGTTATTGCATTAATGATTAAAACAATAAAAAAATATCCAAAATGTTTATCTCGCCATGAAGTTCTATGCTATATAGAAAATTTTTTGGATTATGGAGTGAAGATTTGTTTAAATTTCTGGATAAACAATGCTACTGATGGTATCGAGAAGTTGAAGGGAGAGGCGATGCAATTGATTTTAAGAACCTTTAAAGAGAATAATGTTAAGGTGGCCGTTAAACGTTAAGGGAAAGATTATACAATTGATTTTTTGGGCATTTAAGACAGAATGATATTAAGACGGCAGAGTATGAAATATGTCAAAGTTTAATACCATAGCTTTAGTTGTGGCAGCTGGGGTAGGTAAGCGCTTTGATGGTGAAATACCAAAGCAGTATTTATTAATTGACGGCAAGTCTATTTTACAAATTATTGTAGAAAAATTCTTACAACATTCACAAGTTGATGCCGTGGCAGTAGTAATTAATGAGAATCATCGAGATCTTTATCAAAAATCCACTGAGAATTTGTATTTACTTCCACCGATTCTAGGTGGCAAAGAACGTCAGGATTCGGCAAGATTGGGGTTATTGTCTATTGCTAAGTACGAACCAGAAAAAGTGCTAATTCATGATGCGGCAAGATTATTTTTTACACCGCAATTAATTAATGATTTATTAGTTGAGTTAGATCACTATGAAGGAGCGATTCCAGTGTGCCCAATAACAGATACTATAAAACAAGTTGATCAAGATTATGTAGTTCAAAAAACTATCCCACGTGGAGAAATCTTTTCTGTTCAAACCCCACAGGTTTTTAAGTATAAGAGTATTTTAAATGCACATCAAAATTCCTTAAAAGGGGGTTTTACAGATGATGCCAGTTTATTAGAGCAACAGAATATTGCGGTTAAATCTGTAATTACAAATAATAAAAATTTTAAAATAACTACTAGTGAAGATTTTTTATTAGCTAAATTTTTGACAGGAGGACGATATGTTGAATAATGTTAAAGTTGGAAGTGGCTTTGATGCTCATAGATTTGACTCTGAGGCAAGTGATCAGAATTTTATTATGCTGGGTGGTATAAAAATTCCACATCAATATAGATTATTAGCCCATTCTGATGGAGATGTTTTATTGCATGCGTTAACAGATGCATTATTAGGTGCTATTGGAGCTGGAGATATAGGGTTACATTTTCCTCCAACCGATTCTAAATGGCGCAATGAAGACTCTGCAAAATTTATAATTTTTGCTAATGAGTTAATCAAGAAGGAGAAAGGTGTTATAAGCAATGTTGATCTGACTGTTATTTGTGAATCACCTAGACTTTCTCCATTTCGTGATCAGATGCAGGAAAGAGTTGCCGAGATTTTGGGGCTAAATACAAAAGATGTCAATATAAAGGGTACTACTACAGAAAAAATGGGATTTACTGGCCGCAAAGAAGGTGTGGCATGCCAAGCAGTAGTTTGCGTACTATTTTAAAATTATCATCGAGAAGTATTTTGCCCTTGTTTTGTATGATGAGAGTCAGGGGTTGCAGATGGCGTTATATGTGACATGTCTTTATTTGGAACATCCTTAGGTTTGATATTGGTTGAGGGCATAACGGTTTGATATTCACTATATATTGTATGAGCATCGACATTATTCCAAGGATTTATGGTCAAAAGAAAGCAACGCCACAAAGAAGGTTTTTGTAGATCAGCGACTTTATTTAATTGATGTCCTTTGTTTTCGAACGCGGCTAGTTCTGTGTGTAGTAAATTGCTAAATATGCTATCTTTGTGTTTTTTAAATACGTTCTCATCAAATTTTGAACATTCCTTTAAGGTTTGTTCAAGAGCTTGAAAGTCTGATTTTTTTTCAAGGTGATAAATGAATAAGTCTTTTGTATTTTCATATTCTTTTACCTGGCTATGCAGTTGACTCCACTAGCTACTACATGTAGTATTGGTTATTATGAATATTAAACCGTCAAATTTGATTGAATTAATGGATATGTTTCCAACTGAAGAGTCGTGTTTAGAATATTTGAGTCTGGTACGTTGGCCTGA
>CAMCSP010000057.1 GCA_945877755.1 Rickettsia typhi
GCCAACGTACCAGACTCAAATATTCTAAACACGACTCTTCAGTTGGAAACATATCCATTAATTCAATCAAATTTGACGGTTTAATATTCATAATAACCAATACTACATGTAGTAGCTAGTGGAGTCAACTGCATAGCCAGGTAATTTTAATCAAAAACAACATGAAGAAAATTCAGTAGATTATGTAGCAGCATTTGCTACTACTTCAGCTTCTGTTTTATTCTTTTCATATAAAATAACGCATCTACCAACCATATCAGAAAAAATAATAGCTACTGCATGTGCTGTGCAAACACTTGCTAATATACATTTTTTAAGTAAATCAGTATATAATATTGCCACTGATACTGTTTCTCAAATATATGACTTTATTTATCGTGAAGATGAAGATCGTGATATTAATTTAGAGTTAGCTGGGGAATTATAAGAGTATTATATAGTGGTGTTTACTATAACACAACAAATTCAAATATGATGTTTTATACACATAGATAAAGCTTTTTTAAAGGATAATTCAAGAAGTCTACCATTAACAAAACCATTTAGGATCCAGCAAAGTGCAGTTCAGTAATATACTGGAAAGTTTTGTGGTCTACCACCCCATTGATCGTCAACCTCCAGGATCAGATAACGATCATTATCATCTTGAGTTTTTCCAAAGAATATTATAGAATCGAACTTGAATATCACATAATTGAAATTACTCTTATGACCTTAGCTAGTAAGTATCTTAATCCACAGTATGATATATCCTTCAAAAGAATCTTTGGTACTGAGAAGAATAAAGAGTTATTACTAAATTTTCTTAATGTAGTGCTCAAAAATCAAATTAATTTTCCGATCATAGAAGTAGTTTTTTTAAAAACAGTTCAAGATCCGGAAATTGCCAGTAAAAAGCAAAGCATAGTTGATGTACTGTGTAAAGATACTACTGGTGTCCAATATATCATCGAGATGCAAATGACCAAGGGTAGTGGCTTTGAAGAAAGAGCCCAGTATTATGCTGCAAAAGCCTATGTTAATCAAATGTTAGCGGGTGATAGGCAATATGCTAATTTAAAAGAGGTCATCTTTATTGCCATAGCTAATTATAATATTTTTCCTCACAAAAAAAACTATAAGTCAGAGCATGTAATATTAGACAGAGCGACCTTAGAGAACGATCTTAATATGTTCTCATTTACTTTTATTAATTTACCTAAATTTGCCAAAATAAAGAAAAAGCTCAAAGATCTCACTTTAGAAGAAAAATGGTATTATTTTCTCAAGAACGCTCAAAAAACTAATGACTCAGAACTAGATGAATTAGTGGGTAAAGATATCATCATCAAACAAGCCTATAGAGAACTAGATAGATTTGGCTGGAGCGAAGAGGAACTAGCAACTTATGATCGTGAAATCAAGCGTCAACTAGATGAAGAAGCAATTGAAGAACAAATAAGAATAGATGCTAAAGCTGAAGGCAAGGCTGAGGGGAAAACTGAGGAAAAAATGGAAGTTGTTAAAAAAATGTCAGCTGAAGGATTAGATATTAATATTATTGCTAAAGTGACAGACCTAACTGTTGAAGAAATTAAAGTTCTATTGAAGCAATAAAACTTACCCAAGGATAAATGATGAACGGTAAAGTAAAATGACAGTGATTAATTTTTGCTTTAAAAACATTCCCTAAAGTGCCCTATTTAGAGAAAGTAACAAGATTTTTGGTTATTTACTATAAGGTAAAAGCTAGACTGAGACTTACAGTCATTAAAGTAAAAGTTTACATTTAAAAACAACCACAGTTCTCTTTTTAGAGAAGGTATAATTACGCTTACCTTTAGAATTTTATTCTACTAATTTTAAACCTGGCCGTCAGAAACCCACGAGAAACAACTGTCCTGATAAAGAAGTGAGAAAATTATGTGGTGTAAGGGTTGGGGTTCTAAGCGTAAACCTCAGAAATTTCCGAACCCCCGTTTTTAGGTTTAAATATTTAAAGCAAATTCAAAAATCAATTATTACGCTGCAATACTTCCTGCTTAAGGCCTTATGATATGCTTCAGATAATTTGTGGTTTTGTCTCAATAGGCTAAAGCTTCGAAAACGTTAAAATAAAGCTTTAAAAAAACAAACATGGTTTTAAAAGAATCTTAGTCTACTTAAAGATAGAAAACATTCTAAACTTTAGATATGCTAATGAAAAAAGTTAAAAGGTTATAATGCTTGATAATATGTTACATACTAACCACCCAAAGGTTCCAAACAAAATAGGAACTTTATTATTAAATCTTGGCACACCAGATAATTATGATTATTTTGCGGTAAGAAGATACTTAAAAGAATTTTTATCTGACAAAAGAGTGATTGAAGTAAACTATATTTTATGGCAGATAATATTAAATTTATTTATTCTTACCTCTAGGCCAAGAGCTACAGGGGGAAAATATAAAAAGATTTGGTTCCATGATAAAAATGAATCTCCTTTAAGATATTATACTAAGCAACAAGCAAAAAAATTTCAGCAGATTATTGATACAAAACATAATGGTGTTATAGTCGAATATGCTATGCGTTATGGTAATCCCTCAATTGAAAGTGGAATCGAATCTCTGCTAAAGCAAGGTTGTAACAAGATCATCTTCATTCCTCTATATCCTCAATATTGTGCTGCTACTACAGCAACGGTTAATGATGAAATTTATCGCATTCTAAAAAAAATTAGATGGCAGCCTAATATTAGAATAGTGGCACCTTATCATGATAATGAAGTCTATATAAATTCTCTTGTTTCTACAGTTATAAAGCATAAACAAAGTCTCTCATGGCAACCAGATGCTATATTATCCTCATATCATGGCATTCCTCAGGATTATTTTGACAAAGGAGATCCTTATTCATGCTTTTGTCATAAAACAAATCGTTTATTTAGTGAAGAGCTTAAAAAACAAGATATAAATATTCCCAATCACATTAGCTTTCAATCCCGTTTTGGCCCACGACAATGGGTAAAGCCATATACAGAAGATGTAATAAAAGATTTACTCAGAAAAGGGATAAAAAATTTATTAGTTATAACCCCAGGATTTGCTTCTGACTGCATTGAAACATTAGAAGAAGTTGATATTGAATACAGAAATTTATTTATTACAGGTGGAGGAAAGAACTTTTCTTTAGTTCCTTGTCTTAATGATAGCGATGAATCATTAGAATTAATTCATAATTTATTTGAGAAAAACCTCTGGAAGTAAAACAGTAAAGCTAAAAAGAATATACATTTTTATTTCAAATTATGGCTGCATTATAATGTATGAATTAGAATAAGGAGAAAAAAAGATGACAAAATTTTTAGTGATCGCAACTAGCAGCTGCATTGGGCAAGCGTTAGTTTCTCTGCTCAAAGAATCTGGACACAGCGTTTTTACTACAGCCAGGGATGATAGCAAAATCCGTCCGGATGCATTTTTAGACGCTACTGATTTTGAAGCAATGGATGAAGTATTCAAACAAGCAGGAGAAATTGTCGGCGTGGTCAATTGCAGTGGATCACTTCTGCTAAAATCAGCACATCTTACTAGTAGAGATCAGTATCAATCTGTAATTGATGCCTCCCTTACCACAGCGTTTGCAACCGTTCATGCAGCTGGTAAATATATGAACAAAGGTGGGTCAGTGGTGCTAATTTCTTCAGCCGCCGCAATGCAGGGACTCGCTAATCACGAAGCAATTGCAGCAGCAAAAGCGGGCCTTATTGGGCTCACACTCTCGGCCGCCGCTACTTATGCATCTATGAATTTGCGTGTGAATGCAGTCGCTCCAGGTCTTATTGAAACATCACTTACCAAAAACCTTACAGGCAATGAAACTTCCCGTAAATTTTCTGAAGCCCTGCATGCTCTTGGAAGGCTTGGTAAACCAGAAGATATTGCTCTCGCAATCGTATTCTTGCTCGACCCGGACAATAGCTGGATTACTGGACAAGTACTGGCAGTAGATGGTGGGCTTTCATCCGTTCTTCCAAAAATGAGGGTTTAGAGATGGCCAACCTTCACCTAATTCTTGCTGATCAAATTTCTGAATCTATTACCTCGTTGGAAGGATTGACAAAAAACGATATGGTTTTAATGTGCGAGATCATAAGAAAAGCAAATTATATACCAGATCACCCTAAGAAAATCGCTTTTTTATTTTCTAGTATGCGTCATTTTGCTGAAACACTCAGTCAACAAGACTTCAACGTGCGTTATGTGAAACTCGATGATGGAGATAATACAGGCAATCTTACTGAAGAAGTGAAGCGCGCGATTTTAGAACTAAAACCCGAGCGTATTGTAGTGACAGAGCCTAGTGAATACCATGTTCTTGCAATGGTCAAGAAGTGGCAATCAGTATTTAATCTGCCTGTAGAAATACGTCCTGATACTCGCTTTTTGGCTACTCATGATGAATTTGAACGCTGGGCCACAGGAAAAAAGCACCTGAGGATGGAATTTTTTTACCGTGAAATGCGAAAGAAATACGACATCTTAATGGAAACTGATGGAACACCAACGGGAGGAGTATGGAATTACGATAAAGAAAACCGTAAGACGCCTAAATCAAACATGATTTCCCCTAAACGCATCAGCCATAAAAAATCAAAAATTACTTGTGAAGTGCTGAAATTGGTAAAATCTAGTTTTAGCCATCATTTTGGCAATTTGGAGCCTTTCCATTTTGCGGTTACACGCGAAGAAGCGCTTATGGAACTTGAGCATTTTATCTCTAAATTACTACCGCAATTTGGCGATTATCAGGATGCGATGGTAACAGGTGAAGCATATCTCTATCACTCATTGCTTTCGTGCTATCTCAACGCAGGTCTTTTATTGCCCCTTGAAATATGTAAAAAAGTAGAAGAAGCTTACAAAGCAGGTAAAGCCCCACTTAATGCGACAGAAGGCTTTATTCGTCAGATTCTTGGTTGGAGAGAGTATATTCGTGGTATTTACTGGCACCTTATGCCCAAATATGCGGAGCGTAATACACTGAATGCCACACGTCCACTACCAGAGTTCTACTGGACAGCAAACACAGAAATGTTCTGTGTTGCTGAAGCAGTGAGACATACGCTCGATCATGCTTATTCGCACCATATACAACGTTTGATGATTACAGGCAATTTCGCACTGCTTGCAGGATTGGATGTTAAGCAAGTTCAAGAGTGGTACCTGGCAGTTTATGCAGATGCTTATGAATGGGTTGAGATGCCCAACACTTTGGGAATGGCTTTATTTGGTGATGGCGGTATAGTAGCAAGCAAACCTTACGCAGCTAGCGGGAAATATATTCATCGCATGAGTAATTATTGCAAGGATTGCAAATATGACCCAGATGATATGACGGGTGAGAATGCCTGTCCATTTAACGCCCTTTATTGGGACTTTCTAGTACGTCATGAAGAAAAATTTCGTGGTAATCAACGTATGCCTTATATATTCTCCACCTGGGATAAATTTTCTCCAGAAAAGCAACAAAAAATTCACCAGAAAGCTAATAGAACGTTACAAAAAATTGGAGAAGGCTTATTATGATCACAGTATTTTACGATGGAAAAAGAAAGCAATTACATGCTCTTAGAAATTATAAAATTTAAAAGGCAAACTAAGTGCAGCAGCTAAAAAACAATTTGATGATAAGGAAAAACTTATTGACCATATTAAGAAAGATATCACCAGAATCATATTGACTAATAAACAAATTTATATGTATTCTATAATTGTATAGCTGTACACTTATAGAATATTAACTTAGCTAGTGGAGGTGTAATCATGAAAATAACAAAAATTAACACCTCACATACTTAGACACAGCTTTCTTAAAAGAATTATAGACAAATATGGTCTTCATGTCACACAAGACCTTAGTGGCAATGTATATATCAAAGAGATTTTGAGTTATACAAAACCAGATAACAATCAAAAACACGATATGGTTCAGGATTTGTTTTAACTCTTTCGATCTTTATAACCTAAATAGAGGTTCATACCATTAAATGCATGGCTATAGATAACATCGCATCTACAAGTTTAATATGCCTAAAAAAGTTATAATTCTATTTGTAATCTTACCAAAACAATTTTAGATATTGAGTTTGGTACAGCTGCAAACTTATCAGTTCTCGAGATTAAAAAATCGTTTGATAGTTTAATATTTTCATTTAAATACCAATTTAAACCTAGGCCGTAAGTTAATAATTTACCAAATTTAGTTTTGCTATTTAAATTCGCAACAGAATATTTCACTGCAATTTCCCACGCTCCAATACCAATTTTTTTGTAATTTTTGGAAGTAAACACTGGATCTAAAGGAACAACAGACTCTATTCTGCCTTTACTAGGGTTATATTCCTTAGATTCACCAGTTAAAAAATACCCAACTTGTGCATACCCTCCGTGAAAAAATAAACTTGGTTTTGCCATCTCTCTATCTATATGACACCCCAAATACTCAACTTGAGTTGAAAATTCTTTATTATTATATGCTGCAGAAATACCTGTAATAAAAGCGTTTTTGACAGAACTAATAGTGCCAGTATTAAGCAAACTAAAATTTGCGTTTGCCTCTGGCTTGATTTTATATTTTAAAGATTCTTTTGGCATAATATAAGAATTGGCGAGCCCCAGATGAAGATACTCTTGTTTTTTTTCATTATAGTATGGCAAGTAAGTAACTTGAGCATAAAGAGAATTTCTTCTATCAGCATTATTATTATAAACAGTTTCACTCATACCGTAGCTACCAGTTACACTCCAATTACTACCATGAGTTTTAACTTGTACACCGTCTTTTACTTGAATTACTAATGTACCTATAGCTGGCCACTCATTAAACGACTTATCATAATCCAAAAAAAAAGAATGAAACATACGACCAACCTTGATAGAAACTGGATTATACTTCTTATATTCAATATATGCTTGGTTAATTCTACTATACATATCGCCAATTACATTTATGTCAAAACGATAATCAAAATCACGCAATATTTGACCCTTTCCTCCAATTAATAAGTCTCTAATATAGTATCTATCTTTTAAATTCAGGCGATTATTTTTAATTCTAAGATAATCTAATTTTAGCGAACCTTTTGGTTTAAAACTAAATAATGAACCTTGCTCTCTTGTATCTGCTGCAAAAGCATGTATACAACTAAATAGTATAAGCAAAAATGTCGTTATGCTTATAATTAATTCTTCGCTACTTTTTACGTTTTTTTTATTTAATATAACAGATCTACAAAGCATTTGTTACTCACTAATTTTTCTAATACATAACCTGTTAGTTTCAAGAACTCTTTTAGCTCTTTTTACTTTAAAAGCATAAACAGTTTTTATAGTTAGCTGATAGAGCTTGAAGCGTTGCATTAATTCTTAATTACTTTGCGTTTTTTTTCAAACTCAATTGATAAATTTCTAGCTGACAAAATCCACCAAAATGCAGCCAATAAGAAAATTGTAAAGAGCTCTGGCGCAAGTGAAATTAGTGTTGCTCCTGGGATTAAAGACA
>CAMCSP010000058.1 GCA_945877755.1 Rickettsia typhi
TGATACAAATAAAAGGTATTCTCGACTTAAGTAGTTGTAAAGCGGCGGGAAGAATAACAATAGGAAAGCCGTATGCGGGAAAACTGCACGTACGGTTTGACGAGGGGTCTCTGAGGAGATAAATTCAAATCAGCGACCTACTCTACGAGCGTATCGATAAGCTGCTCAATTACTTGCAGGTGTGAGTCCTGCCGCAGGAATTGATAATTTACCTGCGTAGCGATGGTACACATGTGGATAGCGACTGAAACATGGGGGGCAGTACTGGATAAACGTGGCTCCAGACTCAGACAGTGAGAGAGCGCAAATATACTATATTAAATGATAAAATAATATTAAAGAATGAGGAGAGCTAAAATAAATTATGACCAATAAGAAAAAATATTTATATAAAGATAAGGCATCTACTGGACACACAACAGCAGTAGTAGTAAGTGAGAAAACAATAAAAACATCGTCATCAAAAAATGGATCAGGAGTAAAAGCAAAATCTCCACGCAAAATTTACAGCGATAGTTTTAAACGCGAAGTAGTAACTGCCTTATTAAGTCGTACTCGTACACTAAAAGCATTAGAGCAGCAATATAATTTACGTCCTAACAGAATGTATAAATGGAAAGATCAATTATTAGCCAAAGAGCCAACTTTACTTAGTGTTGATCAACAAAGTAATAACAACGACACTAAAAAAGAAGATATACTACTCACTACAAATAATAGTAGTCATCAATCTTCTACAATCAGCATGATAATAACTAAGTGCAAGCTATTATTTAAGAGTATTGTTCAAATCTTTAAAGGTAACTAAAAGGTAATTAAAATATATATATAAATGTATAAATTCATTACTAACCAATAATAAAGGAAGCTTTATGACCGAGAATTTTAATACTATTTCTGGAGAAAAACTGCGTAGCATAATTAATCGTATTGAGAGCTTAGAAGATGATAAAACTAATGTCTTAGCTGACATCCGTGAAGTGTATGCAGAAGCTAAAGGCACTGGCTTTGATTCAAAGATCATACGTAAAATTGTGCAATTACGTAAGATCGATAGTCAAAAACTACAAGAAGAAGAAAATATACTTGAGTTATATAAAAGTGTGTTAAATATGTAATTGATTTTTTTGGAGATAAATAAAGTCTAAAATTATTGACACAAAAGAGCAATACGATGTTTCGCATTATAGTCTCGCCACTTAGGAATTTACATATTGAGGGAGACCCTTCTTCAAGTGATTACACTGATTTATATAATGCATTTACCCGCGGTAGTGGTCATGGTTTACTATTTCTTGATATCGCAACTGAGATTATTGCCGAAGAAGAATCCTTTAGTTATTGGCGAGATTTTACTCGCCTATATTTATCACTTTTTACAGCTATCCCGGAACTTAATCAACGTGATTTAAGGCAAAACCCGGTTATCATTGCATTACCGCAAGGAGACCTTGCCAGACTATTATTAACTGTTCCACCAATGAAAGGTGCAGAATATGTTAATGAAGAATGCCTGCTGACACTATGGAGAGCAATAGAAACCGCCCTTCTCGATGAAATTCAGGCATTTAGCGGTAATATAGTTTCATTTTTTGCTGCCCGTCATTCTTCTTGGAGTCTGCTGGGGCGAGTATGCTTTCATCTAGCAGAGAATAAAAACTCACAGGAAGCACCCTTTGCCTTTCTTGCTACCTACGTCCATCAGATCAAAGGCAAGCAATCTAAACATTTACCACTTAAACTTGCTCTAGAAGAATATTCTGTAGCAAAACAGAGTCATATCTTACTAAAATTACTGTCACCAATTCATAAAGCATCTCAGGAAAGTATGTTTTTGAAAACATACGTCGATTCAGGAGACATATATCATCCGCTAGCATGGACTCCTGCTGAGGCTTACAAATTTCTCAAAGATATCCCTTTGTTTGAAAAAGCAGGAATAGTCGTTAAAATACCCAACTGGTGGCAAACAAAACATCCCAACGTCCCAAAGATAAAAATCTCTATCGGTGAAAATGAGCCGGTTGGCATTGGTTTTACTGCGCTAATGGATTTTAATGCTTCTTTAATGCTTGGTGATACGCGGCTTAATCAAGAAGACATTGAACAATTGCTGTTGCGTAATGAGAATTTAGTATTCTTTAAAGGGCAATGGGTGGAGGTAGACAAGGCAAGACTTGAAAATCTATTAACAAAATGGCAAAATATTAACAAACAAATGCACGGAAATGGCATAACATTTGCCCAAGGACTAAGATGGCTTTCCGGAATAGATCATGATTTAAATGCAAATGACTATGACACCGATAATGTTCTTACAGGATCTTCTCTTACCAGAGTTGTCAGTGGCAGTTGGCTACAAAAAACTCTAACAGCCATAAAAGATCCACAAACAAGTAGTAATATCGAAGGTATTTTAGCAAAAAACTTGCATACTACACTTAGACCTTATCAAAACCAGGGAGTGATGTGGCTTGATATGCTCAACCAACTAAAACTTGGTGCTATACTTGCAGATGATATGGGATTAGGTAAAACTATTCAAGTAATCTCGTTATTATTACTTAAACAACACAGAGATCATGATAACGCATCACCATCACTCTTAATTGTTCCGGCATCATTAATAGGTAACTGGCAAGCTGAAATAATTCGTTTTGCTCCATCATTACAATATTGGATTGCTCACCCATCTGCAAATGGAATGATTGAGCCAAGTCATTTTAACTTCAGCCTACTCATTACTACTTACGGATCAGTTACAAGACTTAAATGGCTGATAAAACAAAATTGGAATATCATTATTCTTGATGAAGCTCAAGCTATTAAAAATCCTGTAGCCCAACAAACAAAAGCTATTAAGCTATTAAATGGCGTACATAAACTTGCATTAACCGGAACTCCGGTTGAAAATAGACTATCTGATTTATGGTCATTGTTTGATTTTATCTCCCCTGGCTTACTTGGTACAATTAAGCAATTTGATCGTTTTATCAAAAAGAAAAACAAAGAAGATAATACAGCATATGCTGCGTTGCGCAGTTTGGTTAGTCCTTATATTTTAAGAAGAATGAAAACTGATAAGAAAATTATTAGTGATTTGCCTGATAAAACTGAACTCAAGACCTATTGCACATTATCCAAACAACAAGCAATATTGTATCAACAAGCAGTTGAGTCGCTGAGGGAAGATATAATCAATGCAGAAGGAGTAGCCAGACGTGGTATCATATTCGCTTATTTCATAAGATTTAAACAAATATGTAATCATCCATCACAATGGCTAAAAGATAGTTTATTTACAGAAAACGAAAGTGGTAAATTTTTACGACTTAGAGAAATTTGTGAAATTGTTGCAGAAAAACAAGAAAAAATGTTGATATTTACTCAATTTAAGGAAATGACAGAGCCACTAGCAGAGTTTTTATCAACTATCTTTGGACGAAGTGGACTGATACTCCATGGTAGTACAGATGTCAAGAAACGGGCGGCTATGGTTGAATCTTTCCAAAGCCCGGATGGACCTCCATTTTTTGTGCTGTCACTAAAAGCCGGAGGAAGCGGTCTTAATCTTACTGCAGCCTCACATGTAGTACATTTTGATCGTTGGTGGAATCCGGCAGTAGAAAACCAAGCAACTGATCGAGCCTTCAGAATCGGTCAGCAACGCAACGTCCTAGTACATAAATTTATCTGTAAAGGAACGCTTGAAGATAAGATTGACTTATTAATTGAATCTAAACTACAATTTTCTCAAGAAATATTGGCAAATGACGGTAATGCAATACTTACCGAGCTCTCAAATAATGACTTGCTGAAAATTGTCTCGCTTGATATTAATTCAGCAAGAGAAGAAATATAGGAGAGAAAAATTATGTATGGAGGATGGGACTGGCGACCATATGAATCAGTAGCCAAGCGTAAAAGAAAAGCCGAGCAAACCATTGTCAACATAGAAAAAAATGAACGAAAACTGTTTCCTATTAGAATTGAAGGTAGGAAACTTACCAAAAGCTTCTGGGGCAATGCTTGGTGTAAGCATCTTGAATCATTCAGCGATTATGCAACCCGTCTTCCTAGAGGACGTTCCTACGCACGTCACGGCTCAGTAATTAATCTTGAAAGCAAAAATGGTAAAATTGAAGCGTTAGTACAAGGATCAGAGATTTATAATGTCAACATCACTATCCAAAAAGTAGAAAACCAAAAATGGCAGGTCATCTTAAGAAAATGTGCAGGTGAAATTGCCTCAATAATTGAGCTCCTGCAAGGAAAAATCTCTTCTGCAGTCATGACAATTATGACCGACAAACAAAATGGATTATTTCCATCGCCAAAGGAGATTTCCTTTAAATGCTCTTGCTATGACTTTGCTAAAATGTGTAAGCATATTGCCGCAGTACTTTATGGCATAGGTGCCAGACTTGACCATGAACCGGAGCTTCTTTTTAACTTACGTAATGTTAACCATATGGAGCTTATTACTAACGTTGCTATTAGCACCTCATCTACAGAAGCAACAAAAACTAAAGTCATTGAAAATCAAGATTTGTCAACACTGTTTGGTATTGAACTTGATACGCCCTCTTCACCAAGCAGTAAAATCAAACTCAAGGCAAATACCGAAGCAAAGTCCGGAGGAGTCTCTAAGAAAAAAAACAACAAAAATGAAAACAAAAGTAAAAACGATAATAAAAATCAAAAACACAAAAAAATAAGTCGCCAATGAAAGAAGGTCGGCCTTTAAAAAAATTATCATTCATATAGAGAGAGTGTTAAAGAAACTGCCACCAGCTGCCACATAGTTAATATGTTAAGTTAAATTGTGGTTTGGAGATGTAATTCTGACTGACTGTAATTTGGTTGTTTCAAAATGTTGTTGAAAAGCAAATCAAGAAAAAGACCCATCATTTTTAAAATAAGCTCTGCGGTTTGGTTATTATATTTCGAATTGCTGGGTGGCAGACCTGGATATTAAGCAATTCTTGATCGGGTGAAACACGACATTATCATATCAAAAACAGCCAAGATTATTGGAAATAAACTTCTACTACGTCTCATCAGGCGCTTCCTTACCGCTAGTTAAATGCAAGATGGGGTTTGTAAGGTAATACAAAAAGCTGTTTAATATTTTGTCCGGAAAACTATTGCCATATCAGATATAGATCAAAATACAGATCAAGACGCATCTAAAGGATGCAAAAATCTTGGTAAGAAATATTATTTCTATATTGTTGCGTTTTATGTATTGACGTAGTTGATGTAATATGCTTTATTAACTATAGATGATCAACTAATAAGAAGTTGATATAACAACATAGTATATTAAATTTATGAAAAAAATTGATAGCCAACCTAAAATGGCAGCTACATATGCAGCAGAGTTGCTAGACATGTCCTTACAAGCATTGCACAAACAGCTCAAAACAAAAAATATCACTTTAAAAAAAATTGGTAATAAATCTTATTTGACCCATACCGAAACACTCAAGCTTTTTAATATACCTTTTCGTAGAAAAAAAATAGCATTTGAAATAGTAAAAGGTGGTACTGGAAAAACCACAGCCATTCATAATATTAGTTGCGCAGCTAGTCTTTACGGTGCCAAGATTCTCTGTGTAGATCTTGATCCTCAGGGTAATTTAACCGACGCCTTTGATATAATCCCTGATGAAATGCCGGTATTGATAGATGTACTAGAAAAACATGCCACTATAGAACAAGCGATAGTCAATGTTGAAGAAGGTATTGATTTAATCCCAAGTAGAATAGAAAATGTAACATTAGATAGTAAATTAGCTATAAGTAAAGCTCCTTTACATAATATACTAAAGGCTGTGCTTGGTCCAATAGAAGAAAAATACGATTTCATCTTTATAGATTGCCCCCCTATGATGGGACACTCTGTTACAGCAGCTAGTTTATATGCTGATACTATTTTGGCTCCATTAAATCCTGATAAATTTAGTGCAAAAGGTTTATCAATACTAAAGGAAGAGATCGCTAACTTAAACGATCAATATAAAACCAATATTAAATACAAGGTATTTCTTAATAAATTTAGTGGAAATACTATTTTATCGGACAAAGCCATACAGACAACTTTAGCGACAGAAACTGAAAATGGCAACGCTCTAACAACCGCCATAAGAAATTCTCAAGAAATACCAAATATTACTGATTCTAGCTTAAATATGTTTAGTACACTCAAAAAATCTACTGTTAGAAGTGATTTTGATTTATTAACTAGAGAATTGCTAGAAATTAATTTAGAACAAGAAAAAAAAGTAAGTAAAGATGCCAACCATTGATGATATAAACTCTCAAAGAGAGAAAAAATTTAAAAAAAGAGATTACAGACCTTATAATTTAGATGGAGTAGCCATCAATAATTTTAGCAATAGCTCTTTGTTGGAAGTTTCTCCTGAAGAAATTGTGAATTGGAAATATCATGATAGACCAGAAAATGAACTAGGTGATATTGACGCGCTAGCTATAGAATTTCAAACAATCGGGCAACAACAACCTTGTGTAGTACGACCATGCTCTATCAATAAAATGAGATACGAACTAATAGTAGGAGAAAGAAGATGGCATGCTGCCAAGAAAGCTGGACTTAACCTAAAAGTAATTGTTAGCGAATTGAGTGATTCTGATGCAGCCATTATACAAGCCTCAGAAAATCAAAGTCGTAAAGACTTATCAGATTTTGCTAAGGGTATGAGCTATGCTAGACTTATTGATGACGGCATATTAACACAAAAAGACATCTCTGAAAAATTAAATCTGCCAAAGCAGCAGATATCTAGACTCCTTTCTTTTAGAAATATTCCTGAAAGGATTATGCTGGCTATAGACAATATGTCAAGGATTAGTGCTCGCACTGCAGAAGAAATAAAACAACTTTCTTCTAAGGGAGAAGCATATATTGAGGCTATTATTTTTTATGCAAGCAAGTTAAGAGAGGGCATTATAGGAAATAATAAATTAAAAGTCTTGGTGGAGCAAAGAATTAGTAATGCTTATACTGATCAATCAGTAAAGACTCGTAAATATTATAATGACAAAGGTTTACATGTATTTACCGTCAGAAAAGAAGAAGGTGCTGTGTCTTCTATACATTTTCCAATAAAACTAACTAAGTATATTCTGACCAAATCATTAGAAGAGACAGTAATAGCAAAACTAAAGGAGATTATGAACGATGTTCAAAAATAAATTAGTAGCAGTGACTCTGATACTAGGATCAATTGGGGTTCTGTCGCATCTACAATTTGAGTATTGCTAATTTCACATAATTACAATGTTATTTCAAATTTTAGACATAACTATGCCATTAGCATAGCAAAATTTTCAAAAACAGAAAGTTTATTATTACCCCCAATGATTTGTCCTTT
>CAMCSP010000059.1 GCA_945877755.1 Rickettsia typhi
TGTATTAATTCTAACTTCTATAGCGAATGTTTCATTGAAGAGCCGTGTGCGGGAAAATCGCAAGCACGGTTCTGTGGGGGTTACCATAGCATTGAGACTAACTTTAATTTAAATATGGAGTAAGTGCTATGGTTTCTACCCGACAAAAATTACTAATTGGTTCACTAAAATTTGGAATGGTATGTTAGAGGATGCCAAAGAATCTGAAGATTTCTTTGTTGTGTTCGGTTATGCAACTATTGTCTGTTATTTAGGATTTTATATCTTCAATGTAATAATAGCATCTCCTACTGGTTATGAAAATTTAACCTTAAGGCTCACAATTACTGCACTTGGATTAGGATTAATACTCAAAGATTATTGGCCAGAATCAGCAAAACAATTTATGCCAATGTATTGGTATTTAACTTTGGTTTATTCTTTGCCATTTTTCTTTTTTTTCATGCTTTTTCACAATCCGGAATCAAATATATGGCAAATTAATGGACTAGTTGGAATAGTATCGTTAACGTTTTTTGTGAATTGGATTGCATATATTATTCTTGTATCTTCTGGGATATTATTAGCTTACTTAGCGTTTTACTTTACTACTGATAATCCAATTTTATCAAGTAATTTAATAGCGATATTTGGTAGTTATAGTGCTCCAATATATTACTTATTGCTTTGTTCCAACAAAAAAAGGAAGCTCTATCAAAATAAAATTTTGATAGAAGAAAGAGAGAATAATATTAAATTAACGAAAAAGTCAAAAGAATTGGAAAAAGCTTTAGCTATTAAAACTGATTTCTTGAGTAACATAAGTCATGAGGTTCGTACGCCGATTAATGGGGTAGTAACTTTATCCGAATTATTACTTGAAAATTGGTACGAATATTCTGAAAGTGAGCGTTACAAAGGCATAAAAATTGTAGCTCAGTCAGGCAAACGTTTGCTAATGGTTATGAACAGTATTTTAGATTTATCAAAATTTACATCAGGGAGGATGAATATGAAAATGGTAGAGAGCAGTCTTGAAGAGTCCTTAAGAGAAATGATTATAGAGTGTGAATCTCTTTATCTTAATCAATATAAAGATATCGTCATTGAAACCAATATACAGATGGGATTGGATAGCACCGTGATAATGGATCCAGAGAGAATTGCGCAGGTTTTACGCAACTTGATGGGTAACGCTTTTAAATTTACTAAAGCAGGAAAAATTAAAATCTCTTTGAGAACTCAAGGTAAGAATCTAGAAGTTGTTATAGAGGATGAAGGGATTGGAATACCAGAAGAAGAGTTGGAAGAAATATTTAATCCTTTTGTACAAAGCAGTAAAACTAAAAATTATGCAGATGGTACAGGTTTGGGTTTATCTATTTGCAAGGAAATTATTACTGCTCATAATGGAAAAATATGGGCAGAAAATAAAATTATAGGGTCATCTTTTCATTTTATACTACCACGAGTAAAACTTACGCAACTTACTCAGGAAGCTAATTATCAGCCTATAAAAGCGGCCACTGATTTAGTAAATAATTCACCTGATTCACTCAAGGGGGTTGCTTTAATGATTGATGATGACGATTTGTGCCATAACATAATTAGGATGATTCTAAAAAATGACGGATATGAAATGATTAGCTCATATAGTGGAGCAGAAGGATTGGAGTTTCTTAGTGAGCATTCAGATGAAATTGATTTTATATTTTTAGATTTAATGATGCCTAATATGCACGGTTTAGACGTTTTGAAAAAAATAAAATCTGACAAGTCCCTTGCTGGTATTCCAGTAATTATCCAAAGTGCTAGCGATAATAAAAGTGACTACTCTAAAGCTATAGAGCTTGGAGCGATTGGATTCTTTGCAAAACCTTATGACCGTAAGAACATAATTCAATTTGTAGATAAACTTCATGAAAAAGATAGTATTTAGATATAAACTCTAGGTTGGATGTTAAATTCAAATCTAGTTTGTGACGCTAGAATTGTATATGTTTCATATTTTTAGCTAATTAATTGATATGAACTTAACCTTATATTACTAGAAGGACAATATGAAAATTAGAGTAGCTAATCCGATTGTAGAGATCGACGGTGATGAGATGACCAGAATAATCTGGGGCAATATTAAGGCTAAATTTATTTTGCCTTTCCTTGATATAGACATTAAATATTATGATTTATCTATACAAAAGCGTGATGAGACTGATGACCAAATTACTAAAGATGCTGCAAATGCTATTAAGCAATATGGCGTTGGTATTAAGTGTGCTACTATTACCCCCGATGAGGGTCGTGTTCAAGAATTCAGTTTAAAAAAAATGTGGCCATCACCAAATGGAACTATTCGTAATATTTTGGACGGAACGATATTTAGAGAGCCTATAGTTTGTAAAAATATACCTCGGTTAGTTAAAAGTTGGAACCACCCGATAACTATTGCACGTCATGCCTTTGGTGACCAGTATAAAGCAGCTGAAATGGAAATAAAGCAACCTGGAAAACTAAAATTAAGTTTCCATGGTCAAGATGGTATTGTTGAGGAATTAGACGTAGTTGATTTTCCTGTTAGTGGTATTGCACTCTCGATGTATAATTTTGATAAATCAATTGAATCATTTGCTAGGGCTTGTTTTAACTACTCATTATTAAAGCAAAAGCCACTTTATTTTGCCACTAAAAATACGATTTTAAAAAAATATGATGGTAGATTTAAGGATATTTTTGAAAAAATATATTCAACTGAATTTAAGGAAAAATTTACTACAGCTAAACTTACTTATGAACATCGTTTAATTGATGATATGGTAGCTTGGGCGATTAAGTCTGATGGTGGATATGTTTGGGCATGTAAAAACTATGATGGTGATGTGCAGTCAGATATTGTAGCACAAGGTTTTGGTTCTTTAGGTTTAATGACGTCTGTATTATTATCTCCAGATGGTAAAACAGTTGAAACAGAGGCGGCCCATGGCACAGTAACAAGGCATTATCGTGAGTATCAAGAAGGCAATAAAACCTCAACTAATCCTGTAGCATTAATTTTTGCTTGGACCAGAGGATTAATATATAGAGGTCAATTTGATAACAATGATGCTTTGGTAAGCTTTGCTAATAAGTTAGAGAATAGCTGTATTAAAGCCGTTGAATCAGGCAGAATGACCAAGGATCTTGCTTTGTTATCTGACAATCCCGATAAGTGGTTAACAACTGATGATTATATGGATGCGGTATTAGATCAATTCCATAAGAATAGTTAATATTGACTGTACTTAATAACCAGCTATCATTAAATGTACAATATCATTAATTTAGGTGGTCATGCGTAAGATAGTTTTTGTTTTTTTAACTCTTGTTATAACCTACTGTATACTCTGGGTTGTTGTTGCAAATGTAATTGAGAACAAGGTTACAGAATCGATCAATGGCTTAAATAGTGAAAAAATACAAGTAGTTGGTGACTATGTTGTTAAGGTAAGTGGCTTTCCATTTGATTTTTCTCTTAAATTAAGCAAACCTCACTTTCGTTTTATTGAAAACAGTAAAAATGTTAGGTCTGTGTATGATGTACAATTTAATGGTGATTTCCAATTATCAGTAAGCTGGTTGATTAAATCTATAGATTTGGTTTCTACAGGGGGTATATCAATTCAAGGTGCAATTAATGATTATAAATTTAATATCAATGCAGATGCTGCGCAGAATACCAAATATCAAGTAACCCTACGTCAAACACCATTGTATGGTGAAGGACTAAAAACAGTTATGGCTTTGAGGGATAAACCTGAAGGAATATTTAACTTGATTAAGGAAGTGAGCGTTAAAGCGGCTGAATGTAATATTAAAACAGTAAATGGTGGCCAGTCACTATTTTCTGCTGATAAGTTGCAATTAGATATTGAGAGTTATCAAGATCAGAATTCTGTTAAGTTTTATTTAAAGCAGGATGTCGTTAATGCTAAATTTACTAATGCGGCCTTAAATTTATGGCATAATGTTAGTAACACTGAAGCAATTAGTAACATAGTAAACACAATAAATCCTGATGTTAGAAATTATTTTTCAGTGTTTAATTTGCCACAGCTTGGCAACATGAATTACTTTGTGGATTTAAGCTATGATGGCGATGTTTCTGCTTCTGATTTTAAATTAGATATAAACAAACTTAAGTTGCAAGATAATATAATGAACGTAAATGTAAAGGGAGGGATAGCAAGTGATAGCAAAATACTGAATCTAGATTTAACTAGCGATAGTAATTTTAGCGAGCATTGGTATCAATTGATGAAGCAATATGCTCAAACTTTTAGAGTCGGTTCTACTATTCAGAAATCATCTGGTAATCAGTCTATTTTTGGAGCAATAGCTGATATAATAAAAAGCACCTTTATTACAAATAGTGCCAATGTATATGCAGCTTATGTACCTAAATTACAAACTTTTGGGAAAATACATAATAATGTTAATCTAAAAGTTAAATCTAACAATAATACAGATTATGATGTGACAGTGAAGAAGTTAACTTTCGAGGTTGAGCCTTATTCATTAGAACTATCAGGTGATTTACAACAAAAAGGTCAACAACGGGCATATAATGCAAAACTTGCTCTTAACGGCTATGGAATCATTCTAAATGATGTTTTTGGATATGCTCAAAGAATTACCACAGCGCTTGGCCATAAATTCTTTATTGGCGGTTCTGCCGTTGATCTTTCCCAACGTTCTAGGGGTGAAATTCAATCATTTATCAAACAAGTTTCTGATGAGCCTACTTCAAATTCTATCAATATTAATATATCAGCGCGAAAAACTATGAGCGATAGTTATCCGGCGGTTGGCCAGTATAGTTCTCAGGAATTTGGATTTTTATGGAACAAATTTTTTGCGGATCTAATAATTCAAGAATCTGCTGATAAGATCAAGCAATTTTTGCCAGAGACGTTACAAAATGAATTGCAAGGTCATGTAGAAAAATTGGCGCCTCTTAAAGACTTGCTTTCGATTCTGCAATAGCCATGAAAGCATATGAAAAGCATAGATAAAGCAGAAGTAGATAAATTCTCTGATTTATCTGATCAGTGGTGGGATGAAAAAGGGGAATTTAAGGCATTGCATGTTTTGAATCCTATCAGAGTTAAATATATCAAAGACAAAACTCTATCTCATTTTCAAAAAACTAATATACCAAATTTCTTCTCAGGATTAAGCTTTCTTGATGTTGGTTGTGGTGGTGGTATTTTGTCTGAGCCAATAGCACGTCTTGGCGGTAAAGTTTTGGGTATTGATGCTAGTGATAAAGCAATCAAGGCGGCAAAAGCTCGTGCTAAACTATCTGGACTGGATATTGCTTATGAGTGCTTAGCTGTTGAATCTTTGTCTAAAAGGAAAGCAAGATTTGATGTAGTAATTGCAATGGAAATAGTTGAGCATGTAGCTGATTTAGATAGCTTTATGTCCAGTGTATGTAAATTAGTTAAACCTGGTGGTATTTTATTTGTAGCCACAATTAATCGTACTATTAAAAGCTATATAGCTGCTATTATTGGTGCTGAATACATTTTTCGTTGGATGCCTATTGGTACACATGAGTGGAGTAAATTTCTTAAACCATCGGAAATTGCTGAAACCTTATTTAAAAATGATTTATCTATAGCTGAGATAAAAGGTTGTTCTTACAACCCCATTGCTAGCAACCAATGGAGTCTTTCAGACAATCTTGATATTAATTATATGATGATGGCTACTAGGAATAAATAGATGCCTCAGTCTTTGTTCTCCTATGAAGTTCCATCCACAAGTGGCAATACTAAACAATTGATATTTTTACTTCATGGTTTTGCAATGCGTGGTGAACATATGATTCGTTTATTCGTAAATTTTGTAGCTCCTAATTTTCCCGATGCACATTTTTATGCACCTAATGGTCCGTATGAATGTAAGGGTTATAATGATAAATATGATTGGTTGCTTTATGATGGTGATTGGACGCCTGAGAATATTCATAAAACTGCTAAACAAACTGAACAGATTTTAAATAATTTTATTGATCAGAAATTGCAACAACATGATCTTTTAGATAAAGATATTATGCTGGTTGGATTCTCTCAGGGGACAAGAATTGCATTACATGTAGGTTTGCGTAGAACAAAGACGTGTGCGGGCATTTTAGGATATAGCGGTGCGCTAACGCTACCAGAATATCTAAAAGATGAGATAAGATCATACCCTCCAGTTAAATTAGTTCATGGTGAAGGTGATCAAGTGGTCAATATCGTTTATTTTTATGATGCTTGTGAGCAACTAAATTCTGTGGGTGTGAATGTTGGTGGTGAAGTTATACCAAATCTTGGACATAAGATTAATAATACTGGAATTAATGTTGGTGTTAGATTTATGAAGGAAGCATTTCAAATAAAAAAATAGTCCCATAAGGGACTATTTAATTTATTCAAAAATACCATTATTACGCGGCTTGCTTTTCTCTGATTACATCAACGATTTGGGTGATTGCGATGTCGCGTTCAACACCATTTAAGGCTGCAAATTCACTAGATAAACGATTAAGAGCTGATTCGTAAATCAGTCTTTCACTGTAAGAACGGTCTGGATCATCAACATTTTTGTAGAGGTCTCTAACTACTTCTGCGATTAAAGAGAGTTCGCCTGAATTAATTTTTGTTTCGTATTCTGTTGCTCTTCTACTCCACATTCCTTTACTTGTTTTAGGACGGCTACGAAGTACGGTTAGTACTTTTTCAACATCGCCGTAATTACTTAGGGCTCTTAAGCCTGATTTTTTTGCTTTTCTAACAGGAATTCTTAGAGACATTTTTTCTCTTTCAAAGTGAATCACATAAAGCTGCATTTCGATGCCGCCTATTGCTTGTGATTCGATGTCTATGATTTTTCCAACACCATGTGATGGGTATACAACACTATCTCCGGCTTTAAAATTTATATCAGATAACATAAACACTTCTCCTTTTAAATTTTA
>CAMCSP010000060.1 GCA_945877755.1 Rickettsia typhi
TACTTGTATAATTAATATTTGCATGCGTGTATGAAGCTATCTTATTTGCTTTTTTTATTAATTCTTGGTCAGGGTAGAGTTGTTGGGGTGCTAAAATATTAATCTGCATCCCTAATTTTGCACAACCTATTATAAGAGATGCACACACATTATTACGCCCATCTCCAACAAAAACCAACTTTAACTTATTTAAAGGTTTATGAGGTAATTTTTCTTTTAATGTTAAAAATGTTGCAAGTGTTTGGGTGGGATGCTGCTGGTCTGTTAATCCATTCCATACAGGAATTCTTGAATATTGAGCTAAATCTTCAACTATTGAATGATCATAACCTCTGTAGCCTATACCATCATACATACGACCAAGCACAATAGCTGTATCTTCAATAGATTCTTTAAGCCCTATATGACTATTAGATAAAAAGGTGACATTACCACCTTCATCATAAACCCCTACTTCAAAGGCACATCGTGTTCTAGTTGATAGCTTATCAAAGATTATTACTATATTTTTTCCTTTTAAAGAATGCGATCTAATCCCTGATCTCTTATTAGCTTTTAAATTAGCTGATAAATCAATTAAATAAAAGATTTCCTCTTTGGTAAAATCCTCTAAATTTAAAAAGCTTCTTCCTTTCAAATTTTGCACTATACTTACCTCTTGTTTTGTTTTTTATATTTAATTACCTCGTAATAAGTCGCACCAATTAAAAATAATATAATATAGGAACATAAGATATTTCGGTTTGTGTTAAACAATGCCCATGCCAAGTAAATAAAAGCAAATATAGAAATAATTATAGCCAAACATTTATATGTTACATCTTTGTTGGACTTCTGCAACTTTAAAAATGCTATAATGGTATAAATATACGGCATAATGCTTGCTACAGTAGCAATAAGTATAACAGTTAGAAATTGTTTAGCTACTGGTATAAATGAGTTGAGGATTAGAAATATAGTAATTAATAAAGAAGATAACAGTAACCCATATACAGGTATCCCTTCATTATTGCACTTAGAAAATATTTTAGGAAATAATCCGTCATCGGCTGCTGCCATTGCTATTTGACCTTGTATTAATATCCAGCCATGCAAACATCCTAGGCATGAAAAAACCGCACCAGCTGCCATAAAATATTTGCCAAAATCTCCCAAAATGATTTCTGCCGCATCAGCAAAAGGAGAAGAGCTATATTGTAATATTTCTGGATTAATCATACCCATTATAACTGTTGAACTTGTAATATAAATAACAGCAGATATTAAAACTCCTAACATTGTAGCTAAAGGAATCGTAATATGCGGTTTATATACTAATGCAGCAGGTATAGTAGCTGATTCTAAACCTATAAAAGCCCATAGTGTAATGGTTATAGCAGATGAAATAGCATCAATATCATTTTTAAAGCTAATGTTATAGTATTTTGCGTAAAAATCGGGCTGTATATATAACCATCCAAATATACATATAAAAATTAATGGAATAAATTTTAAAAAAGTTAAAATCACTTCTGAGAAACCAATATTTTTAACTGCTGATATATTCACTAAAGTTAAAACCCAAACTATTATAATTGCGGTAATACAAGATAGCTCAGGAACTAGCAAATTAGGAAAAAAAACGCTTAGATAACCAGTAAATGCAATTGCTATAGCAGCATTTCCAACCCATGCTGCAATCCAGTAACTATATGCTGTTTGAAACCCCATGAATTCACCTAACACTTGCTTTACATAAATATAAGGACCACCAGTACCACTAATTTTTTTACTTAAAATAGAAAATATGAGAGCTAATAATACAGCTCCAATAGTTGTAAATACCCATGAATATAAGCTAATTGATCCTATGCTAGCTAAGCTTGAAGGCAATAAAAATATTCCTGACCCAATTATATTACCAGCGACTAATGCAACCATGCTAATAAGTGTTAGTTTATGTTGCTTATGAATTTGTTTTTCTTGTCTATCAGCCATATTTGTTCCTTTTTAATTTATTTTAGACTTAATAGAAATGCATGGCATTAATACCTAAATAAACGTTGTTCCCACAACCATCACATACTGAAAATAAATATTCTATAAGCTATGCTTATGAAGCTAGATGGTCATAAGGTATTATTTCAGCTAATTCAAATATTCTTAGATGTTCTAAGTTCAATACATTTTTCATATAGCTGATCCTTTAATATTTCTAGCTCATCATTTTCCTTTTTAAGAGGTTTCATATCTTTATGTAGACAAGATCGGTAAATATCCCATACCTCCAAAACACCACTTTATCTCGTTAATAAATGACCGATCATAGTTACTATCTGTATACTGGAGCGATTCTTTATATAATCTGGCAAACACATTTCTTCATTCAGGCTCATCATATTTATTTAAAAAATTTGTAAGCTCTAGCAATATTTTTTGTAAATCCTTCATTATTTACCTTCTCTTATAATGTTTGTAACTTCTACTACTTCTATGCCTTGAATATTTTTTGCATTGGAAATTACGATCTGTTGAGTTCCACCAAGATGTATACTTCCCTGACTAGATATATCTTCAACATGAATTTTTGTACCTTTTGGCACCTTAATTTTAAAAATCGTATCTATCGTTGTTTTCCCCCCATCTTTCCATTGATATGGGATAGCTTTATCAATTCTTACTTGTAATTCACTATTAGGAAGTTTTAAAGTCAAAATTCTTTCAACCTCTTTTATATTGAAGTCACTTTGCGAAACTGCAAATCCACAATGACTATGATTTAGTTTTATTAATTCTAAGGCTTGCATAAAATTCTTGTAACTCATTTCTTATCTCCATTATCAAAATCTTTTGCTCTGTCTTTCCAGTATTGATTCTTCCATTTATTAAATTCTTTTCTATCAATCTTAGTTGGTGTCTTACTATCAAATATATGAATTGTTTTTGTGTTATTTTAGTAGATTTGTTACTAAATGGCCGCTTACCTACATACCCACAAAATAACCACGATCAATGTAAGCCTCACAGACGTTTGTGCTTCCTGTGACCCTAAACATGACCATTTTTACCAAGATCCCGGCCGAAGGTCTTAATGCATCTGCAGTGCTACCAACTTTTGCTGTAGGTTTATACAATTATCCATATACGGACTACATTAATAGTCCTGATATCCTACGTGCTCCCAACTTGATAAGTTTACCACCTTTATCTCCACATAATGCAATTTCATAATGCTCCCCTAGAGGACGTAAAGAGATTAAGCTTGTATAATAATCACAAATGATTGTAATTTCACAATCCTCTGAAAAAGATTTATACGAATTACACTCTGCTCCTGATTTTTTAAGAGCGTTTTCAATGTCATATACATTACTACCAATAGGAAAATTAACTCTTGCGACTACTTCTAATTCCTCATCTAATCTATATTTCTCAAATTTAAATGGCCTATTGTCGAACAACTCTCGAGCTGTAATAATTGCAATTAATAGTCCAAAAACAACAATAAACAAATATTTTATTATCTTTTTTATTTTCATAATTCCTCTCTTTTTTATGGCTGTTCTTTTTGTAATTCTTCACCAAGTTTACGTGCTATATCATCTAAAGGACCATTAAAAAATTGACCATTTATTCCAGGTAAACTTATATCTTCTGGTGTTTCTATTTTAATGCCCATGGCCTTATGTATCGCAAACTGCACAGTATTGCTGTTAGCTCCCCAGCATTTATTTGTGAGACAGAAATCATAATCAAATCTACCTCCATTATTGCCAGTTTCTATATTATTTACTGCTTCTCTTGCTTTCGATAGATAGTTTTGTAGATCTTGATCATTCTGAAGATGTATTGTTGTTATTACCTTATACTTATCACTTTTCTTATAGTTACCTTCATATGCCCAATCATCTCCTAGTAATTTTTCATTCAACACAGTATAAGGCATATCAATTACTTCAAGATTACCAGTCACAGCATTATGATTTTCTGGAAATCCACTAATAATTGTTTTTTGACCTTTACTATCTGTAAAAATAGTAAAAGCGTGTTTTTTATTGGTAGGTTTAACATCTCTTACTACGATCTCTATCGATGGTTTGCTCTCTTTATCAATAAGTTGTTCTGAACCTATTGGTGCATCATATACCCTCTGACTTGGTATTGGCGTAGTAGTTTTAGATGATGAATCCTTATTAGCTGAATCATCGCTTTTGCTACCACTAGTTTCTGTTTTTTTACCTGACGTTGGTTTAGGTTTAGACTCCGGCTTAGGCTCCTTCTGATCTGGTTCTTGGTTTAAAGGTTTATAATTCATTCCATCATCATTTTTACCTAGTAAAGACTCTGCACCCCCTATAATATCTTTTAATCCCTCAATCAAATCAGAGCTCCAGCCAATTGACATTACTTTACTACCATCTTTGCTGTATAGTGATCCATAGTAGATTGATTTACCATCTGCTCTTGGTGCAATGCTAGCAGTAACTTGTATTGCAATATCGATATTTTCAGTACGAGGCAAGGCGATATAATTGATGTTATCAGCTCTAATCTCTAAATCCTGTGTGGCTGTTATTGCTGCTACGTTATACTCTAAACTTTTTGCAGTAACCTCTACTGTCTCTCCACTTATACCAGAGAGGAACTGTACTACCTGAGTTTGCTGCAAGCTTTCTGAATGTGATAATGAAGCAATAGGAGTTAAGCCACCATTCCATCCTATATTTACTCCCAAACTGATACCACTATTTTGACTTTCGATTCTGGAGCTATCTATTACTTGCTTTATTTCAATAATTAATGCCTCAACTTTAACGTTTTTACCGTTGATTTGGGCATTTTCTATTTCTAGTTTATTATTTACTTTAATGGATATATTTGTAGCATGATAAGTCCCGGCTTTATGTTGCTCTTTTGTCTGTTGGGCATTACCATCGGCAAGACTAACAGCAAAACTCACACCAGTTAAGCTCACACCAAGATCGATAGTAGCGCTTTCTGTAGTAGATTCAATTTCTAGAGTGTCTTTTGCACCTTGTAATTTAAGATTATTAGCTTCAATCTTTAAACTATTTTTGCACTTAACATTTGCTGCTATATCTACACCTTCACCAGTAAATTCACATTCTTCTCCATTTATTTGACTTAGAGTATTAGTGACTTGAGTAACTGTTGTACTTGTTTTTTGATTACCAATACTAATGCAGGCTGATATATACTTACTAAGCAATGCACCAATTAATGCTGCCGGTGAAAATTCTGTCTGCTTTCCTTTAAGGAGATTATAATTTGCTTTTAATCCCGGAATAGCGCTAATTACATTAACAGCAGGTAATAAATCTAGCGGTCCTTGCATGTTAATCAAGTCATTAATTTGCCCAGCTATAGTATTATCGCGTAAGTTCTTTATTGGATTATCACTATTAATAAGATCTATTGCTGGTATGTTAGGAGACATAAACCCACTTTTACTACTAGCTACCTCAACTCTACTGGTGACCTCATGTGCTTTGATTAATAATTTATCGCACTTAAATACTGGTTTTTTACCATCAATACGACCTCCCTCAAGAGTACATTCTTTAGATGATACATAAACTGCTCCTCCAGGTGCAGTAATCTCAACCTGAGCAGTTTTGTCAGTAGTCCAGCTAACACTTACCTTACTTGTACCAAAAAACCTACTTTTAGTTTTACTTTGATGATTCCAGGCAGAGGCGGTTTTATCTTCAAGGACTGTACTTTCACCGGCATTAATTCTTACATCTCCGGTAGAAGCTAATAACTTTACACCAGAACCCCTAAAGTTATGACCGGCCGTCATCTCAACTTCACCATTAACCATAATTACTGCGTCATATTGATCAACAGTACTATGAATTATGTAATGTTTTCTACTACGCGATTCTTTTATTACTCTTGATTGATGTACAGATTCTATCACAATATCATGACCGGCATTCATTACAACATCCCCAGAAGCAAAGATTACTGAAGCCTGTTGAATTATATCATGTTCAGCTTGATAGTAAAGACTACTACCAATAGCATAAATTGCTCTTTTGGTTAACTCCGGAACTGGATGGACTGGATTAATTAAGATGAGTTCCTTAATGTCGTGACCGGCATTTAAATAAAGATTCCCAGCTACTCTGGTAGTACCAACATTAACAATGTCATAAACAGCGCTAAGAGTAGCATCCCCGCTATTGACCACAAAGCGTCCTGCCAGTCCTATATTATTAGCTCTAATTTTGGCACCATCATTAACCACAAAGAGGCCGGTGGCAATAAAAGTATCAGCCTTAATATCAATACTACCGAGTAACATTGCCGAACCATAACGCGCCGGAGCATTCTTAACAATGTCCTGTGGTAGATAGAGCTCCAAAACTAACACCTCCTTACCACCTTCTAGAGTCCTTGCTACAGGCCATACAAATGGCAAGGAAAGCTCTTTTAGATGATGATGAAGCAAAGATTTACCGGCTTCTAGCTCATATTGTTCTTTTATTTTAAGTCCGTTGTTTAAAAACAATTTTAGTTGACTACATCCTTTGTCCTGGGGAGTAACAACGTCTTCATTAGAATGAGTAATTGCGAGCAAACTTTGTGCTTGCATAGATAACAAACTCACTCCGGTGAGTTCAAACATACCATGCTCAATTAGGCTTTTTTCAATATCAGCTGACCCAAATATCTGCGGATATTTAGTTTCCTGGCTATGCAGTTGACTCCACTAGCTACTACATGTAGTATTGGTTATTATGAATATTAAACCGTCAAATTTGATTGAATTAATGGATATGTTTCCAACTGAAGAGTCGTGTTTAGAATATTTGAGTCTGGTACGTTGGCCTGA
>CAMCSP010000061.1 GCA_945877755.1 Rickettsia typhi
TATTGACTTCATAAAAAATTCATCAAATAATAAAAAGCGCTGCAATATCAAAAATATTGAAGAGTTTTCTTTAAAATTGGATGTTGCTTTTGCTACTTAAATGGTCAAATTAAATGCAAAGATGGTAAAAGAAAAATACAAATGCAAACTGTTATACTTTCATGCAAACCATAGTGTTGTAAGCGATCACACGGTAGATTATTCTGGGCATTATGAGATAAGTAACTTAAAAGATAGCCCGGTAATATGACTTTGTCTCTTTTTCAAAAAACCCAAAAGAAACCTCTGGCAGATGAACTACGCCCTATATCACTAGATGAAGTATATGGACAAGAACACCTCTTTGGTAATAACTCCCAGTTATCAAGAATTCTAGGAAAGAAACAATTAGTAAGTATTATTCTATGGGGACCACCAGGTTGCGGCAAAACAACAATTGCAAGGATACTTGCTAAATCCTGTGATCATTATTTTGAATCGATGTCAGCTGTAATTAATGGAATAGCCGATCTAAAAAAAATATTCGAACAAGCTGAGCAAAGAGCAGAATCTGGTGTAAGTACAGCAATACTTGTTGATGAAATACATCGCTTTAATAGGTCTCAACAAGATGTATTTCTGCCTTATTTAGAAAACGGCATTATTATCTTAATTGGTGCTACCACTGAGAATCCATCTTTTGCTTTAAACAGTGCGCTACTTTCTAGGTGTAAAGTATTGACATTAAACAGACTTAATAATGAAGCTATGGAGTCCATAGTTAAGAGAACTGAAAAACAAAAAGGTAAAAAACTTCTTATTACCGATGATGCTTATCAATATCTATATCAACTAGCAGACGGAGATGGTAGATATTTACTAAATATATGTGAGGAGTTATTTGCTTTTAGCGTCGTAGAGAATAGTAGTTTATCAGCACAAGATCTTGCCAAACATTTACAAAAGCGTCCTCCTATCCACGATAAATCCCAGGATATGCAATATAATATGAAAAGCGCCCTATTTAAATCAATAAGAGGGTCTGATTGTAATGCTGCTCTTTATTGGCTAGCACGAATGTTGGAAGCAGGAGAAGATCCTCTAGGCATTGTAAGGCATCTTGTGCGACAAGCAAGTGAAGATATAGGCCTTGCAGATCCAAATGCTCTCACCCAAGTAATTGCAGCAAAGGAGGCATATCAGTTCTTGGGCAGTCCTGAAGGTGAGTTAGCAATAGTACAAGCTGTAATATATCTTGCAACCTCTCCAAAATCAAATGCAGCGTATCAAGCACATAAAGCTTCGATAGAGGCCGCTAAAACTCATGGATCTTTATCTCCACCTAAACATATTTTGAATGCTCCTACAGAATTTATGAAGAAACAAGGTTATGGTAAAGGATATATCTATGATCATGACACGAAACATGGTTACTCAGGACAAAGTTATTTACCAGAAGCCATCACTGATGCTCAATATTATTCTCCTGTTAATAGAGGTTTTGAAAGAGAAATCAAAAAACGACTAGAATATTGGAACTCCCTTTTATAGAAAATTTGTAATTATTTTGTCTCTTAATTTATAAATTGCTAAAAGAAAATAATAACATAATGCTTTCAATGTATCTTGTGTAATTTCCTAATCTGCATAACTATTAAAGTCACAGCACCCTGCCCTTATACAATCCATCAGTTCAAAAATTACTCTATTGCTCAGCTAATCAATTTGAGTTAATATACGATACAGAAGTTGCTTAACCTTAACTTATCAATTTGCTCAGGTTTTTTGGTAACAAAACTGATGATAAAAAAATAACAAAATATTACCAAAGAAATGAATGATAATTACAACTCGTTGCGGGTTAAATCAATTTTTAGCTCCACAACTTTTGCTATCCATAAATTTTCGAAACATTTGTATTAATTTGGATGATTTCCTCAAAAAAACAGTATTTTTACAAATTTTAAATGCAACTTCTCCAAGCCATGAAATACAAGCACTAACTAAATTGTCTGTCAGCCGCAGAAATATCGTAGATTGATCATGCTGTAAGCAATTACTTTCATAGCGTAATGATGAATACTGTGAAATTCGAATCTCAGCAACAAATGCTTAAACTTGTCTTCCCATGAAAAGTCACGTTCGATTGTGTTAAATCTTTCCTTAAAAATTTCTGGGTTGTAAATCTGCTTTCTGCCTCTTTTAGTTTTCTTACGATTACCCTTGTTTTCAGGTATATTTGGCGTCATGCCAAGGCTAAAAATTGCTTTACGATTCCTTCTACTATTATATACCCCATCTAAACTTATGACACTGCCTTTCAAGCGAAACCCTGCTGCCTTAGCGCTAAGTGCTAACTGTTCCAACCCTGGTTTTAGCATTATCGTCTCATTACGATTAGCAGACGCTCTCACAAATGGTGATATAATGTTACAATTTCTATCACAAAAGGCTACAGTTTTATCACCCTGCATGTGTTTGTGACCATTATATCCTAAATTATCGCCCCTTTTTTTGCTGCAGTAGTTGTGCCGTCTCCATGAATTATTGAAATATCCAGCATATTAGCATGAAATAACTTTGCAACCGATGCTGCGAATATTCTATCAAAGTAACCCTGTGTCATCCATTGTTGAAAAGTGCTGAATACGTTGCTATAGTGAATTTCTGGCTTGCCACTACTGTTAAGCATTACTGGAAGATTGTGCCACTGACAACCAGTATGCATAAGCTTCAACACGTAGTTGAATAATTTTAAAAAAGATATTTTCTTTTCTGGTCCGCGACTTCCCTTTTTTAGGTAAGGCAAGACAAATTGGTTAAACTCCTTTTCGCTCAAACACACAGGTATCTTATTGTACAGACTTTTTACTCGCATTGCTTTTGTATTCCCTTTAATTATTGATCTCAGCTAGTATATGCTTATAAACCCTAATAGGCAAGGGAGGGAGCTCGTGTTCATAAGAAAATATTTTAACCCACAACGAGTTGTATTACTAAAGACAACATAGGACAGCCCTCTCTAGGTATACAAACCACAAGTGTAACTGAAGAATCTAAAACATCTACAACTAATTCTGGTAACACTTCTGGTACTACCAACGCAAAAACAGCTGCTATTATTTTGGAGCATCCTACATTCGACGAGAAGTTATCAAATCAATTAAATTATTATCTAGAGCATGGTGTAATGTTTGATTCTTTAAGACAAACAATTAACCAGAATGATATTACGCTAGAACAACATCTAACTTATATAAGCAATACATATATAAGTTATGCTTTTAGTATGCTTATTTTTTGTTCTTTAAGTGCGGTTAGTGATTATAAGTCAATTCATAAATCAGAAGGCTATGATGGGAACTTTAATGCTTTACCATGCTTATTAGGACTGGCGTATGACCTTATCATACCTAACATATTCGTATACATTAAAATATTCACTGAATAGCTTCTAGTAATAATATATTAAATACCAACAGAACCCAAAACCTTTGAAATTTCTTCAAGGGTTTTTTGAACATCATCAAAAGAAATATCCATATGTAATATAGCTCTGATTTTGTTATCTATAGCTAACATGCGAATCTTTGATTGTTGTCTTAAAATATCTACAAAATTGTTAGCTGTGTGACTAGTATTTTGTAAAGAAAAAAAGATAATATTAGTAGCATACTCCTTTGGATTTATCTCAATCTGTGGAATTTGGCTCAAGCCTTCTGCAAGCATGGTGGTCATTTTATGGTCATCAGCAAGCCGAGTAACATTATGATCCAAAGCATAAATACACGAAGCAGCTAAAATACCAGATTGATGCATTGAGCCACCTTGCTGGAACTTATAATACCAAGCTTCTTCAATGAATTCTTTACTTCCAGCCAATATAGCTCCAATTGGAGCACCTAGTCCTTTAGTAAAGTCTAAATAAACCGAATCAAAATACCTGGCATATTCTTTTACAGAAATTCCCATTGCAACATGTGCATTAAATAATCTTGCTCCATCTAAATGAGTAGCAATACTATTTGCATGAGCATAATCACAAATATCTTTAAGTTGCTCTAAAGACCAAATTGCTCCACCTCCAAAATTTGTAGTTTGTTCAATTGATAAAAGCCTAATTCTTGGAAGATTTCGACCTTGGCCTCTATTAACAATAGGCACTATTTGCTCTTTGTTAAAGATGCCTCTTATTCCATTTATAGGATAAGCATTGGCATTAACTAACCCCCCAATTGAGCCAGATTGAACTCTTAAAGGATGGGAAGTTTTGTCCAAGATTATAATATCACCTGGCAGATTACAATGTACCCGAAAAGCTATCGTATTAGCCATAGTGCCTGTAGGTAAAAATAGCGCTGCTTCCTTACCTAAAAGCTTACAAACTTTATCTATTAATTGGTTAACAGTAGGGTTTTCCCCTGCTGCTTCATTACCAACTTCTGCTCTCATCATATATTCAAGTATTGCCTTAGATGGCTTAATATTGGTATCGCTAAAATAATCAATCTTTATCGTCATTTATAGTCACTTATTCATTAATTTTTGGACGGTATTATCAACGACCTGATAAGTATACTCAACATCAATTTCGGTAATTCCTAAATGGATTACGGCTCTAATTTGATTTTCTAACCAAGGAAATAATAGCACTCCGCTTTTTGCACATTCATCTAAAAATTCATTGTTACTTACCTGTAAAGAAGAAATATCAAAACCTACCATATTTGTCTCTACTTTATTTAGTAGCTTTATTTTTTGAATATTTGATAACTTTTTAAAAAGAAGCTGAGCTAATCTATGGTCTTCGTTAAGTCGGGAAATATGATTTTGCAATGCATAAAGTGCTGCTTTAGCTTGAAAGCCTATTTGATGATAACCGCTGCCAAGCCACGTCTGGTACTTCTTTGCTTTTTCAATAATATCTTTTTTTCCAAGCAGCATTGAACCAAATGGTGCACCTAACCCTTTAGAACAACAAAAGCTTAATGTATCAGTATATTTTGCATATTCGCTTAGAGGTATGCCAGTAGCAACATGGGCATTAAAAATTCTTGCTCCATCAAGATGTAAACCGATGTTATTTTTCTTCAGATATTCATAAATAGCTTTTTGTGTGATAATTGGGAAGATTTTACCTTGGCTACTATTAATCGTATTTTCAATGGTCACCAATTTCACTTGCGCAAAAGTCTTATATCTTGGTTTAGTATTAATCGCTTGTTCGATAAGTTTATAAGTAAGTATACCATCGGAAGAATGGACACAATTTAATACAACTCCACAAACTTTAGCCGTTGCAGCACTATCAAAAAAGTTAATGTGATAACTATAATCGGTTATTACCTCATCACCAGGTTCTGTTTGTGCCATAATCGCAAGCCGGTTAGCAAGCATTCCGCTCGTTACAAAAATAGCATCTTCAACTTTAAATAAATCCTTACAATAATCGACTAACTCATTATATGCCTTATCATCTCCATAAGCATAATCTCCTACTTCAGCTGTAACCATATTATCTATTAATCTTTGAGTAGGTAATGTTGTGGTATCACTTCTTAAGTCAATTATTTTTTTAACCATTTTATACCTGTCTCATTAAATTTTTAAATGGTTTAGATTTTCTTATTAATTCATTATAACTTCCTTCTGCAACTTTGCAGCCATTTTGTATAAGAAGAATTTTGTCCATTAATTTAATAATTTGAGGATTATGGGTAATGATGATCAAGGTTCGATCTTTACAAAAGGCTAATAGATTATTTATTAACTGCTTTTCAGTTGCTGTATCTAAAGCAGAAGAAGGTTCATCAAGGATTATCCATTTGGCTTTTGAACAAAGCGCTCTTGCGACAGCAATTCTTTGTTTCTGTCCTGCAGATAAATTATTACCCAAGTTAGTTAGGACAGTATCATACTTTTGCGGTAATTTTTGTATAAAATCATCACATAATGTTATCTTAGCGATTTTTGCCAAAGAATTAGCATCTATTTTATCATTTAAATAAATAATATTTTCCAAAATTGTACGATTAAATAATATAGGTTCTTGAGGAATGTAAGTTATGTGCTCCATAATCAAATAATCAAAATATGCAGTTTGATTAAGATTATTTATTAAAATCTTACCTTTATTCATTCTATTAATGCCTTGCAGGACTTTTGCCAGAGTAGTTTTACCAGCTCCAGAAGCACCAACTAATGCAACTTTAATTCCTTGCTTAATTTCAAAATTAATGTCCTTCAATACTAATGAATTAGTATCAAACCCAAAAGATACTGACTCAAACTTTATTGATTTAATATCCTTCAATGACTTTTGCTTGGCTATAATTTCTTGATTTTCAGAGCTTGCTAAAATTTCTACTTCTTTAATAAACCCAAAGTCTTTATAGATTTCTGTTAATTGTAAAGATACTCGCCAAATATCCCGACGAGCAAGAAATGCAGAACTTATAACAAAGATTAAATCTCCAAAGGTAGCACTCTTGTCAGATACTTTTAATAATATAAATCCAAATAACCCAATTAGTAACAAACCTGAAATGATACTTCTTATCGTATCTGCTTTAAAAGAAAGCATCTCTAGTTGAGTTTGTGAATAGAAAACGTTATGAAAAAAGTGTTTTATCCGATTTAACTCAAAGAATTCTTTAGCAGCTATTTTTATATTTAAAATATTTTGTAACCTGGCTATGCAGTTGACTCCACTAGCTACTACATGTAGTATTGGTTATTATGAATATTAAACCGTCAAATTTGATTGAATTAATGGATATGTTTCCAACTGAAGAGTCGTGTTTAGAATATTTGAGTCTGGTACGTTGGCCTGA
>CAMCSP010000062.1 GCA_945877755.1 Rickettsia typhi
GCTAGAGGGAGAGTCTTATAGAAAAAATTTTTTACCAATAATACCAAAGGAGGATTGCAAAAAATGATCACTTAGTTTAATATTTTTTCGCTCCAGAGGGGTCAAATGTTTTGGCGATCGGAGGGGTCAAATAACGTGGTGATCGACAATCCTTGCTCAACCATTAATTAGTATGGCGCCTGATTTAGCAAAACATCTTAAAATTGGGGGCAAAGGAATACTATCAGGATTTTTGGTTAATCAAGAACAACAAGTGATACACACACATGAAGCTCAAGCACTAAAGGTAATTCATAGAATTGTTGAAGATAATTGGAGCACAATAATTGTAGAAAAGAAAACTCACTGACTAAACACTACCCAACAAATTTATTTTCCAAATAATTCAAATAGCATTCATAATTAATATCACTACCAGTAGCCAAAATTAATAAATCTTTTAGTGGTAAGGTGCTTGCTTTTAAATGAATGTTACTTTTAAACCAATCCATGATTTCTCTAAGATCTGCCTTGGCAAGTTTCTGATCAAAATCTGGAAACACCTCACGTAGTTTTTTTGCTAACATAGCAGCAATAATTGCACCACAAGTGTAGGAAGGAAAATAACCAAAAGCACCCGCATACCAATGGATATCTTGCAAGCAACCTTCTTTTTGCTTAGTTGGCCTAATGCCTAAATATTTCTCATACATATCATCCCAAACCTCTGGTAACTGAGAGATTGTCATTTCACCGTTAACTAACTTTTTCTCAATTAAATATCTAATTGCTACATGCAAAGGATAGGTTAATTCATCAGCAAAAATACGAATGAATGACGGAGTAACGTTATTAATTTTATCATATAAATGCCCGTGATTAAAATGATGCCCCGTTTCTTGACCTATAAACCCAGCCAGCCAAGCAACAAATTCTGGTGAAGATCCAACCTGCTTTTCCATAAACAAAGATTGTGACTCGTGCATTGCCATACCTCTCGCCCCTCCTACTGGTTGACTAATTAATTCACGAGGTAAATTACGCTCATACAAAGCATGACCAGACTCATGAATAATTGCTAACATAGATTGCATAAAATCATTTTCAATATGAAAAGTCATGCGGATATCATAAGGATTGCCCCCGCAAAATGGATGTGCACTTTCATCAATCTTGCCTTTAAAACCAAAAATTTTTGACAATTCTAATGCAAGCTTTCTTTGATCTGTTTTATTCATGGAAAGGTCATAGTCTTCGGGTTGTTTTTGCTTAACCTTCGCAAGAATAAGTGGTATGTCATGAAGAATTTTATTAAAAATCTGATCAAGCTTAGCTTCCTCTAAACCACGATCAAAATCATTGATCATTGCCTGATAAGGAGAAACCCCAAATTTATTTGCCTTTAGCCGAGCTATTTTTAGAGTTAAATTAAAAAGATCTATAAGTTTATTCTCAACAAGTTTAAAATTATTCTGAGCCCTAGCTTCTCGCCACAAAACTTCAGTATTTAATTTTGCCCGTTCAAACTCTACCAACAATTCTGTATCAACCGCGATAACGGAAGTAACCATAAATTCAATTTCAGCTAAATTCGCTTTTTGTATCGTGGAAAGATCTTCTTTTTTAGCTAGCTTAATCAATTCAAGATTATCATTATCTTTAACTAACCCAAATGCAGATTCTGTAATTGCCGCCATTTGATCAGCTCTATAAGAAGCTGCACTTTCCGGCATTAACACACTTGAATCCCAATTTAAAATTGCCGCTGCATCTCTGAGCGATTGCACTCGAGCCATTTTTGCTTCTAGCTTATAGTAATTTTGCATTATATATCCACTGATTAATTTGTTTCTATATTACTGAAAATTGATCCATTAAGTATGATCTGCTACTCAACTAAGTATACAGTCTATGCTGTCATCCCATAGACAAATCATATATCTATATTGTAAATCACTTAAAAAGTCTGATAGCTCTGTCTCATTTAAAGTGCTTAGCTCATCTTTACTATGTCCATCACTGTCTAATAAATTTACATTATTAAAAGTAGCTAACCCTATATAGAGCTTATCATTATTTTTGGTTAAATCAAATTCTATTGAGGTGTCTTCAGTAAGGCACAGAGCCTTTTTCAACATTAGCATGAATATATCATCTTGTTTTACATTCTGCATTACCTGGCTTTTTACACCCCTAAAATATTCTGTCTCAAGAGGATTAGCATCATTTTTAAGAAGTAATATAGCTGTAGCTTTTTCATTACCCATATTACTTTTTACATTTGAGTTTTCCATCCTTTTCATTAACGTGCTTATATCTGGATCTTCATCTAACAATTTAGCTATTAAGTGAGCAAGATCTAAATTTTCCGCTATTTTATGCGCTGTAACACTATCAGCATTACGCCTTGCTACCATGCCTAAAGCAGTCTTTCCATAATAATTCAGTGCGTTTATATTGACTCCATTATTTATAAGTACTGAAATAATTTCCTGATACGATATCATTTGCTCAGATGAGGGAGAAGAGTATAGAGAAGTGGCGGTTATATAGTGAATAGCTGTATTATCATAATGATCTTTCTCATTTATGCTTATGGATCTTTCAATATATTTTTCAGCAAAAAGTTGAAAAATATCTATGTGCCCTTTTGCTGCTGCTACCATTAATGCTGTCTTACCATCTGCATCGCAACTATTTATGCTAATTCCTAATTCATCATATTGAGCAATAAGAAAAACAATCATCTCTTTATGTCCATGAAACGCTGCTAATGTTAGCACTGTATATGTACCACCATCACCAGTATCGCTCTCAGTAAGAGCTCTTTTTTTTGTTTCTACATCTAATGAGTCTAGGAGTACTTTAGCTCTCTGCACTTGATTTAGTGCAGCAGCGTTATGAAGAGGGTACCAATCATACCCCAATTCTTGAGATCCACCAGCTGAGCGCAATGTTTCCGGCATATCAGGAAACGTTCTATCTACTAATTTATCAATCAACTTTGCTGTAAATGTTAGGGGAGAAGAAACAATAAAGCCGACCAGCGCACCTCCAACAATAAAACGTTGCATTGCTGGTAGCAGGTCCGTAGAATTAACTGAGTACTTCAACGGAAAATCGAACAAACTTGATAGACTTACTGTCAATGAGGATGCAATTACAGCACCTTTCATCACTGTCATATAGTCATGCTGATATACTTCTTGACGTGTAATTAACCAAGTAGATACCATACTGTTTATTCCAGTATATAATGCACCGGAGAATAAAAAATGGTTTATCCCTGTGATATTTTTCATACCCCCCACCACAAAGTCTTCTACTCCCCCAATCAATGCCGATACGATGCCAGTTAAGTGGCTAAATGAATTGCCTGCATTACCTAATTTATAAGAGAATAAGTTAGTTGCTTCAGAATCATTATATACATATGCACGTATAAGGTAGTCTATATTATATACCTTGGTTAGAGAGCTATTAAATATATTTTGTATTTTAACCTCTTAAAAACTATAATTTCATTTATATTAAAAAATATTAATTAAGTGGCATTGGTGTGATTGTCAAGTGTTTTGTTTATATTTATCTCATTTACACTTAGGTTGGCACTTTTCATGTTAGTAGAGCTACCAAATAATTGGGTATCTTTTTATATGCCTTTAATTCCAGCATAACAAATGCTTAGCAAAAGCATCCATTTAAAGCGTAGATTAAATTTTTAAAAACATTGAATGACACGCATGTAAATTGTGTTTTACGCAATAAACATCGAAGCCAAGCCAAGAAACAGACAGAATCCCACGATGTCAGTAAGGAAGGTCAGTAAGACGCTTGAAGCAATAGCCGGATCAACGTCTATTTTATTTAAAGTTATTGGAATTATAGAGCCTAGGAGCCCGGCAATAGTGAAATTGATAGCAACAGCTAAAGCAAAAATGAAAGATAAGCTTAGATCTTGGTAAATGAACAGTAAGATAACAGCACCAAGCACCCCTAACAATACCCCATTTAGCGCACAAGCAGAAATTTCTTTGGTAATAATTTGCCAAACGTTGGTATCAGTAATGTCTTTATTTGCAATCGCCCGCACTGCAACTGTAACTGTTTGAGTACCAGCATTTCCTCCTGTAGAGGCAACAATCGGCATAACTGCAGCAAGAGTTACTATTTTCTCAATGGTATTATCAAATAAACTAATCATAAATGAAGTAAGGCAAGCGGTAAGAAGGTTAAAGAATAGCCATGGAAACCTTTGAATAGCAGTTCTAAAGAAAGCAGTGTAAATATCGAGTATATTAACTCCTCCAAGTTTCATTATGTCTTCTTCAGCTTCTTCCTCAACCACATCAAGAATTTGATCAAGATAAATCACTCCAACCATTTTTTTGCTTTTATTTACCACTGGTACAGAGCTTAAGTCATAATGCCTAAAAATGTACGACACCTCTTCTTGATCCAAATTAGTTGAAACAGGTTGAAGCTTATTATTCATGATATCCTTAATCAATACATCACGCTTATTTCTTATTAACTGGCTTACATAAACAAATCCAACTGGAACATTCGTCTTATTAACAATAAAGATCTCATCAAGATCTTCCGGTAATTTATCATTACCACTTAGATAATCTAAAACGTTGCCTACAGTGCCTTCATCTTTAACTGCCACAAAATTCGTTTGCATTAAGATACCGGCACTGTTTTTTGGATATTCCAATCCTTTCTTTAGTAACCTTCTGTTATTTAACGGGATATGGGATAAGATATTACGCTTTTCTTTCTCGCTAAAATCATCAAGCAAATAAATCGCATCATCAGCTTCAAGTTTATTGATTAATAAGGCAGATCTCTTTTTGCCCAAAATATCAATAAGAGAACGTAAAACATCAATATCAAATTCAAGTAAAATCTCGGGATTAATATGGTCATTTAGCAATTCTAGAATTCTATAACGCTGATCATATTTGGCGAAGTTAAGATAATCAGCAAGATCGGCATAGTGAATGCCCGTAATAATTGATTTTAAAAGCTTATTATCACCCTGCTCAAGAGCTTTAGTGATGGATTGATTGATTTCATCCTTAGAAATAGGCTTAAAAGGATCTTTGTCATGAGAAGAAGATTTATTATTTTCCATGCCAATTACCTTGCCTAGTTTATATGGTGCGGTCGAGAAGATTTGAACTTCCACTCCTTGCAGAACAGCGACCTCAACGCTGCGCGTCTACCAATTCCGCCACGACCGCAATAAAAATCATTCTATAAAACTATTCACCAAAGTAATTATTTTAGCAAAACGCCTTAAGATCTTAAGCTTTACATTATTTAATGTAATTCTACAAGAAAAAGCTTTATCTAGCTTTATTGACCGCTCTTTCAATAGATTCAACAATTATGCTTTTAGCCCTATCAACATCTTCCCAACCTTTAATTTTAACCCATTTATTTTTTTCTAGTGACTTATAATGCTCGAAAAAGTGGGAAATACGTTGAGATAGGATTTCTGGTAAATCTTTATAAGATTTGATTTGTGCATAATATTGGCTTAATTTTGCAGTTGGCACCGCCAAGATTTTCTCATCAAACCCTGATTCATCTTCCATAATCAATACACCAATTGGTCTGGCTTTAATTACACTGCCTGGGACCACAGGGAAATCAGAGATCACCAACACATCACATGGATCACCATCGTCCGATAAAGTATGGGGAATAAAGCCATAATTACATGGGTAATGCATCGCCACTTGAATAAAACGATCAACGAACAACGCCCCACTTTCTTTATCAAATTCATATTTTACAGGATCAGAATTAGCTGGCACTTCAATAATAACATTTATTTCTTCAGGTGGGTTATCACCCATTGATAATTTACTTAAATCCATAGCATTATCCTTAGATTGATTCAATATGAGTTTGAAAATAATACTAATATAATAAAAAGCAATAAAAACTTGATTTATTAACAATTAATTATATTATCCCCTCATTCGGAGGGATGGCCGAGCGGTTTAAGGCGCACGCCTGGAAAGCGTGTTGACAGCAATGTCTCAGGGGTTCAAATCCCCTTTCCTCCGCCAATTTAGTTTGGAAAGATCATGCACAGAAATTATCTACTACAGCTATTAGCTAATTATAATCCACCTTCCCCAGAAGAAATCAAACATAAAGATGATATCATTGATTTTGTTAAGAGGAATGAACAATGTTTTGAACGAGACTTACAACATGGCCATATCACTGCTTCAGCATGGCTTTTGAACAAAACTGGAGACAAGGCTTTACTAACGCATCATAAAAAATTAAACAAATGGATTCAGCTTGGTGGTCATTGTGACGGTGATCCAAATGTACTGAATGTGGCAATTAGAGAAGTACAAGAAGAATCAGGTATCAAAAACATCAAACCCATACATGATCAAATTTTTGATATTGGCGTTCACTTTTTTCAAGGGAGTATTAACGAAGAAAAACATTATCATTATGACATCAGGTTTCTATTACAAGCTCAGGGTGATGAAGAAATCAAAATCTCCAGCGAATCCAATGATTTAAAATGGATTGGTAAAAATCGTGATGGGTTACTTAATAATGAAACATCTATCGTTAGAATGTTCAAGAAATGGGCGAGCTAATCACCGCATGGTTGTATATATTATTTTCAATTAATTTAAAATAACCTGGCTATGCAGTTTACTCCACTAGCTACTACATGTAGTATATAGTGATTTAGCTGGTACTGGATCAATTGTCAGCGCTTGTTGTATTAACTGATAAAAAAGTTTTCCCCTTGAACGAGATTTTCTTCGATTGAATCTA
>CAMCSP010000063.1 GCA_945877755.1 Rickettsia typhi
ATGGCAAAACTCTTAAGGAAATTGCTGATGAATTAAAAAAAGAACATACACTAAATAATCAAGATATATCTACTAAAGATTGTAGCATAGCAGCTATTAATTTAGCTGGAGACTCTCACGACGATACTCATGATTAGTCTGCATCTATAGTTTAAAAGGTTCTGACCTTTTTTGTTCAATTGAAAAAGGCAGTGGTACTTTCCTTTACCATCTCAACATTGACTATTAGGCTTGGAGCTAGACACCGTGTTACTAGTCAATAGTAAAATATAAAAAATTAAAATTAATATTTATAGAGGAACGTGTAAAAATGGCAATCATGGTATGTAAGGCATGATTTTCATAGCTTGTAAATTATAAAAATTTATACCCTTACTTTAAAATGGGTTTACCTAAAACTGCTGAACTCAACTTTGAGAAATGACAAGGGGCAACCTTTCACGTCTACTCTATCACTAAGAATGAGAGGTTACTCCAGGATATTTACGAATGTAGAACTATTATGGCACCCTTTAGATGCCGAATATATGACTGTTTTCTTACATAACTTTACTTTTAGTTTTGGATTTATTTTTTTCGTTGACTTAGTTGTCTTGTCCATATATGACTATTTTATTACAACAACAACTTGTTAATAGTATTTGGGGTTTTTTAGGGTCAATTATCTTAGAAATAAAATATAAACTTTCTGATATATGGATTACCCGCATTATGTATTTATCAACTATTATACTATGTCCATTTATGGTCCTTTCTATTGTCTGGAACTTCTTAATTTTTAGATAATGAATGGATTAATGATCAAATCAATTCACAATAGAAGTACCAAGCCAATCAAAGATGGTGACTATAAGCGCTCTCTAAAAGATAGGCATGTTCAATTAATTGCGTTAGGAGGCATTATTGGTTCAGGGTATTTTCTTGGAACAGGTGAAGTTATTAACCAAGTTGGTCCATCTGCTTGTCTTGGATATATATTTGGCGGATTAATAGTCTTCCTTGTTATGTTATGCATGGGAGAATTATCTGTTGCCATTCCTATATCAGGATCATTTGTTACTTACACAGCTGACCTTATTTCCCCTAGAATAGCTTGTGGCGTCGGTTGGTCTTATTGGATTAGCTGGGTAGTATATATTCCAGCAGAATGTATTGCTGGCGGCATTATAATGGAGTATTTTACTGGCATTAATGGATATGTTTGGGCTGTGCTTTTCGGGCTTATCATTACATACATAAATATAACGAAAGTAGCCATGTTTGGTGAATTTGAATTTTGGTTGTCTTTAATAAAAATCATTGCTCTTATGATTTTTGTAGCGATAGCAATTCTGATTTTCTTTGGCTTTATACATGGTGATCAACCTTCTGAAATCATTGGTAGGAAATTTATTTTTGACCAAGGAGGATTATTTCCGAATGGTATTCCAATTATGTTGACTACAATGGTTTTATTATTAGTAAACTATCAAGGCTCTGAAATTGTAGGTCTTGCAGCTGGTGAGTCTGTTAATCCTTCGAAAATGATACCTCATGCTATAAGAAATGTTACTTTAAGAATTCTTTTTATCTACATTGTCCCAGTATTTTGCTTAGTGCTCATTTTTCCTTGGTACAAGGCAAATTTAGACCATATTGTATTTGCTGATGCATTAAATTATTATGGATTGCCTTGGGCCGGAACAATTGCAAGTTTCGTGACTCTTACAGCAGCCATTTCTTGTGCTAATTCAGGATTGTATGGTATTGTACGAGCACTAAATGCGTTAGCCCGTGAAGGGATGGCTCCTAGCAAATTAGCTTTACTCAATCATAACGGAGTTCCACAAAATGCTGTCATTGTTACATTAGTGGCGATTTGGTTAGTAATTGTTCTGGCTTATTTTTTAGGGCAATCAGCAATATATGTTTCTCTACTCTTAGTTTCGGGCTTTACAGGGTTAATGGCATGGATATCTATTTGTTGGGCTCAAATCAATTTTCGTAAACGTTTATATAAGGCAGGTTACACTACTGGAGATTTAAAATTTAAAACGCCATTATCACCATATACAGGTATTATAGCTATTGCTCTTATGACAGCTTGCTTAATATTCCTATTATTGAATGATAACCATGCGTATAAAATTGCATTTGTTATTGGAATTACTAGTTTTGTAGTACCAGTAACTATACACATGTTTCATAATAAGCGTATTAATCATAAGGAAGAATATGATACTAATAGATCATTGCGATTTAAAGACATCTTTCCAAAGCGACCTTAGCAGATTTTTAAATTGATATGTCATGTTAATTATCTTTTTGATTATTTAATTTTTTGTTTTTATTAGTTTTGGGTCCAACTGCAAAAGCGGTAAGAAAGTGGAATCTGTTAATGAATTAATATTTAAAGAAGCGGTTTTTTTTAGCTGACCTGTGTCTTTCTCTTAATTCTATATCAATATACTTAGTCTGTAATATCGCTAGAGCTATGACCAGCATCATCTCTAACATGTTCTTTAGGTCTTATTTTACATCATCTGAAATAGTAGAGTAAGCCTGCTACAGAAATGCAGTAGGCTTACTCTACAAATATCAGAGCCGTTTTCTAGTAACCAACCAACAAGCTCTATATTACCAGACTCAAATGCATTTTTAATTAGGTGATTGCCAACCTTAAATTTATATTTTCCTTCGAATTTTGAAGTATAAAATTAGTGATTACTAAAGTGTCCATAGGTAAAAGGCTTTGCTCCTTGTAATTTAAGCCATTTTACCAACTCTAAATCACGCATCTATACCATAAAGTCTTATATTGCGAGAACCAAGCTTAATTGGATCACCATCTTTGACTACTAGAGTTTCTGCATAAGCAATATTTAATATTAGAAATAAAATTATCGTTATGGGTGTAATTTGCAGCTTAATAAATTTTAAAAACATTGTATTAACCAAGTCATTACAATTAATAGTATATCTAAAAGCACAACTTAATTTGCTATATTAAAGCTTTGCCAAGATCTATTATTCGATAATAATAATCTTCATCTGATACAGAGTCTGATACACCATTAACATGAATAAGTACTGACTTAACACTAAATCCCTGAGGTAGATACAAATTTTCCAACTTAGATTTTGTTTCCTCAATAATATCCCGCTTGATTTCGCTCTTATAAAATTTTATTTCACATGCTAAAAGTACATTTGTTTTCAATTGGATCATGTAATCAATTTGGCACGCCTTTCTTCTCGTCTGTTGATTCTGAAAATATGGATTATCATTAATTATCTCTTCCGGATAAATTCTAAGTTCATTCCAAATGAATTTTCTGTTATTTAAAACTAGGTTTTCAAATTGAAATCCCATTATAGTGCTATAACCAGGTAAGTTAGTTATTGATTGTTCATCAAAATGACCATTTTCAATTTTTGATCTATTTGGTTCTATATATTTAAGATAAAAGCGTAAATAATTATCAGATAGACGGTATTGACTTAGCTTTGAAGGTTTATTTTTATTTATAACCCAAGTATAATCCCTCTTTATAAATCCAGATAAGATCAGGTCATCTAAATATTCACTAACATGACTACTTGCTTGTATTGTTAGATCATTTGCAATTTGTCCAAGCTCTTTTTTACCAGATACTAAAGATTCAACAATTTTTCTATATATAGGAGTACGGCTGGAAAAAATATCACTAAAAATATCATTAAACTCACGAAATAAAATTCCACTTTTGGTAAAACATATTTCTTTTATATTTTCTTCAGCAGTAAGTTTTGGTTCGATTTCTTCAAGATATCTAGGCACCCCTCCTGTTACACTAAGTATTTTAAATTTTTCATAAGCTGCACCTTTCAGTCCCAAATGATTCAGAAACTGATTGCTTTCATCAAGTGATAATTCTTCTAAATCTATAACACGCGAGATTCTGCCGACAAAACCTGTAGAGTTTAAAATATTTTGTTCTATCCAACTTGAGACACTGCCACATAAAATCAAAATTAGCTCTGGGTTATTTTTAAATTCCATATCCCATGCGTTCTTCAGTTTTGGCAAGAATGTATGATCTTTTGAACCCAGCCAGGAAACTTCGTCAAATAATATTACCACTCTTCCTGTTTTAACTTGAGTTGCTAAAACATTAAATATTTCTGTCCAATCATCATAATTAACTTCCGTTTTCTTGGTTACTTTTTCTAATTGCCTGCAAAATTCATTTCTTTGATCTTGAGCTGTTATACTCCCTTCTTGTGGTAACCCTGAAAATCGTAAGAATCTATCATTTCTTGCAAATTCATCGACTAACCTACTTTTCCCAATACGTCGTCTACCTCTAATTACTACCAAACTAGATGATTTTTTAGAGGCAAGCCTATTTAAAATATCTAACTCTTTAACTCGGCCTATAAAATAAGGTTTTTTCATATATTTTTTATTTCTAATTTTATTTACATATAGAACGCTAAGGCTTTTTACCGCTCATGTCAAGAGTAACGCGTCGACAAAGTTGTATATACAACTTTAACGACGCGATAAAGTATAAGTTACATAATGATAACCTTCTAAGCCATATTTCTAAGCATCTCGTAGTCATTACATCTTCAAGCACATAATTATTACATTCTCCAGAAGAGAATTTTTTTGTAGTATCAAAAACTCCAGTCATAATAAGTTTTTTTACATGTTTATTTCTCTTACCAACTCGTAAACAAAATGCTGCTGAAGTAAATTCAGCTATTTCTTTCACTAACTTTTTAGTTTCTAAATTAATTTGCCCAATATTTTTTGCCAAATGTGAACTTACCGGCCGATCATAATCATCTATTAATGCATATACCTCTTGTTTATGATATTTATGTAAAAGTTTACTTGGAAATTCTACACTACATTCTAAATCGAGTTCTGTTGCTAATTTTGCCCCATCTTTATATAGTAACTCAAATCTTTTTAAATCTGTTCCACCCCATTTGCCGTCGGTAGCTAAATATTCCATTAAATAACTATGTTGCTTATAAAGATTGTTAATTTCGACTCTAAGTGCATTCAGCATTTCTTCCATAGAATTCCCAACCACATTTTTGAGGCTAAGAAATATGACAGGATATTTACCCTGATTTCGCATAAATCTACCAGAATCAACTGCAGAAATCTGTAAGCTGTTCAAAGCTTTCTCTTCACCAGTTGGCAAAAGAACTTTACCCCCAATAAATAAATCTCTATTATACTATTTCCTATTTTTAACTAGACATATAATCTACGGAGCAGATTTGGATTATATTCTGTGCTGTAATAGTCTTTACAAAATCACATAATGAATTCTTCAGCTCAGTAATAGTGTTATACAACCTATTCCTCAACATATTTTTTTATATACGACCATAGTCTTTCTACCGGATTTAGCTCCGGTGAATAGGGCGATAAGTGTATTATGCAAATATTTTTAGGGACAATCAAACCTTTTGACTTGTGCCAACCAGCTGAATCCATTATTAATGCTATCTTTTTGCCCTTAATCTCAATAGCTAATTGTTCTAAGAATACGTTCATGCAAACTGTATTTACATTCGGCATAATTAAGCTAAACATAGACCCATCCACGTGATTTGTAGCTCCGTATAAGTAAAAGTTTTCGTAACCTAACTTGATTTTGAAAGGCGTTCTACTACCCCGCTTAAACCAACCATGGCCAATCTTGGAATGAGTGCCAAACCTTGATTCATCGAAAAACATTATAGCATCAACATTCATATCCGATGCTTTTTTAGCTATATTTTTTTTTAAACTCAGTTACAAGATTAGCATCTTGTTTAACATGTAGTTTTCTCGGAGTAATATAAGAATATTTCATATTCCTCACTTCTCTATGTACAGTTGATTTACTAATCTTCTTCTGCAAAACATCCTCTATCTTTTGTACCAGGTATTTGATCGTAACCTGAGGATCTTGGACAACCCAACCCTGAATTGCAGCCCTATCAGAGGCATTCAATATACTTTTTCTCTTTCTTTCGGGTGGAGCTTTTAATTTATCAAAATTACCGGATTTTAAGTGCTTTATCCATTCTGTCAGCGTTGTACGGGATATATCGTAAATCTTAGCAACAGCGCTAATGCCATGCTTACTAGCTGCTATTATAGCCTCCAACTTCCTGGCAACAAGCACATCCTTACCTAAACACTTAAGATATGATTTTGCCAACATTACAACTTCAGTATCAAGTAATTGTGAAGATCTGCTCATTATTTATACTCATCAGTAATTACATATTTTTATTATCATACCAACATGATTTTAATTTGTAATATTTTAATATGATCTGTTAAGAATGGGAAATGGTATTACATATTACTTTAGGTGTTTTGGGACTAGTTTGTAACCTTTGTTGACACTCTTTGCTTTCTGGCTCAAGAAAAGCCTTAAGCATATCGATGTTTAAAGTTTTCCCCCAGCCATGAGGTCTGGTTAAGAAAATTGATACATAGCCATTATCGACAATCCCTTCAATGAAAAGCGATTTATCAACAAAAGCATCACACGCAAGAACCATTTCTTTAAAATTGCTAGTATCAGCACAAATATTTATAATATCTTTACTCAT
>CAMCSP010000064.1 GCA_945877755.1 Rickettsia typhi
AGGCCAACGTACCAGACTCAAATATTCTAAACACGACTCTTCAGTTGGAAACATATCCATTAATTCAATCAAATTTGACGGTTTAATATTCATAATAACCAATACTACATGTAGTAGCTAGTGGAGTCAACTGCATAGCCAGGATAAATTATAATAAAGACTTCTAATTTAGTAGTTACTTATGAATCATAATATTATCCACTTGTTTGATTATTGTCATAATAGCCTTATGTAAGTTAACTTCTACTGGCATAAGAGCTAATAAGGTTTTTACTACTTGTATTTTATTAAGATACTTGATAAAAATTAGTATAGAATAATTAATAGCTTGCAAGTGTCATGTCAGAAATTGTAGCTTTAGTAGGAAAATTCATTTCTAATCCCCCTTTCATTCTTTGTATTTTACTACTTGGTTATTTAGGTGGAGACAGAAGTAAATTTGCACGTGTAATAACATCAGTATTATTTGCTACTATACTTACAAGTTTACTAAAATCTATTTTTAAATTACCTCTACCGCCAGGTAATAATGAAGGATGGTCTTTTCCTAGCGGACATACTATTACTAATATAGTTCTTTGGTTCTCCATTGCTATTGAATATCGTAATAAAATTTTTTCATTATTAGGAGTAGTAGCTTGTGCAACTACTATATTTGCCCTTATATATTATAATTATCATTATTTAATTGATATTATTGGAGGTATAGTTATTAGCATTACATGGTTAGCCCTCTTTCAGTTCATTATAAAAAAATGGAGAGGTAAGAAAGAATACCATGTTACTATTTTATTGGCGATCATAAGTATGATTATTAATCACTATAATTGTAGTCCCTCTGATTGGAAGTATAATTTATGGGTTGCTAATGCGATGTTATTTGGTTTTGGCTTAGGATGGGTTATTATATCGCCTAACAAAATAAATATAAATAATAATAAAATATTTAAACTTTTTAGAATATTAATTGGGGTGACAGGGTTGTTAATAATTTATTTTATATTTGAGCATTTAGAAGTCAACATTGACCATAATATAATGGCTTTTTTTGAGTTTTTCTTACTTTCATTTTGGATAAGCTTTTTTACTGAGCGAATTTTGAAACATTTAAATAAAATATTAAGTACTTAGTTCTTTAAACAGAGAGTAGAAATTTGCTATTAGGTTAATAACTTACTTTGGAACAGATCAGGCAGAGTTATGAGTTGCTGCCCTAAAAAATCATTATGCTTAACTATCATAAGTTCTTCCATATTTATCCCTTTTGATGTAATAGTTAATAATAGTTTAAATGCTTTTTTAGCAATAGCATTTGGTTCACCTGAGTTATTTTAAAAACAATAAATTTATTCCATCCAAAGTCATAGCTGCATAAGTGTCTCTACATTTATTAAACGCGCAATAGAATCTACCTTCTTGAAACCGTATCAACGTTATCAATATAAAATTTTAAATTATTTCTTTTACTTTTAAAAATCATTACAGTTCTATATATAATACTATAAATTTTATAATGTATGAGTTCTAATAAAGTAACTTCATAAAAATTATATATTATTATTATATGCAAATTATAGGAATATTATGCTCAAAAGTTTGAGAATACAAAATATAGTTTTAGTTAATGATATTGAAATTGACTTTCAAGAAGGTTTTTGTGTTATTACAGGAGAAACAGGTGCAGGCAAATCAATCATTTTGAATTGCCTAAATTTAATTAGAGGGAATACAGCTTCTATTGCGCTTATACGAAAAGATCAGAGTATTGCTACTATCACCGCAGTATTTTCTGTAGATTATAATTTAAATAACTCTCTGATACATACACTAAAGCAATTATCTATAGAGAGTAATAGTGAACTAATTATCAGAAGAATTTTAGACTCTTCAGGAAAAAACAAAGTTTATATTAATGACATTAGAGTATCTCTTGAAATCTTAAAAAGCATTACTAATGATCTATTTGAAATAAATAGCCAAAGAGAACAATATAGTATTCTTGATACTACAAAACATAGGAAGCTGCTAGATAATTATGCAGAAAATGATAAGCTTATAGCTCAATTATCAACGATTTATATTAATATAACCACTATTACTAAAGATCTTCAAAAAACTGTAGAGCTGAAAGACATTAGAGAAAAAGAAAAAACATTTCTTGAATTTGTAGTAAGAGAATTAGAAGATTTAAATGTAAAAGATGGTGAAGAGAATGCGCTTACAGATACAAGGCTCCAACTTAAAAATCTTAAGAACCGCAATGTATTAATTACACAAATTATAGATGATTTAAACAACTCAAATATTGAAAGAATTCTCTTTGATATACAAAAACTAGTATTTAGTAATAAAAATATATTTGTTCAATATCAAAATCAACAAAGCAATATTAAATCTTCTATAGAAAGAGCTATTGATGAAATTGTAAAAATTAAAGAAGAGTTTCAAAGTATTATCGAAGATTCTTTAAATGAAACAAATTTAGGAAATATCGAAGAAAGACTTTTTACTTTAAAGGATGCAAGCAGCAAATATAATACCCCTATTGATAAATTATGTAATTATTTAAATGAATGTCGCTTAAAGTTAGATAGTTTGAGGTCGTACGAAGAAAGCATAGAAATATATAATCAAAAATTATCTGAGTTTAAAAATAATTATTATGAAATTTCAGAACTATTATCAGAATCGCGTAAAAAGGCCGCACTTATTATGGAAAAAAAAATAATGAAAGAGCTAGCATACCTTAAGTTAGATAAAGCAGTTTTTAAAATTAATGTAGAAACCGATAAAACACAGGTTAATATTAGTTCTTTTGGTCAAGACAAAGTATCTTTCATAGCATCAATGAATCCAGGTCAATCCTTGTCTTTATTGAATAAAATCGCATCCGGAGGTGAATTATCTAGATTAATGCTTGCTATAAAAGTAGTTTTAGCTAATCAAAAAGATACAACTACGCTAATATTTGATGAAATAGATTCTGGTATTGGTGGCGCCACAGCTGATGCTGTAGGAAAAAGGCTTAAAGATCTAAGCTTAACAAATCAATTACTAGTAGTGACTCATCATCCACAAGTGGCATCTAAGGCTAATATGCATATATTAGTTAAAAAAAACAATGAGAAAAATACCTCTTCAGTCTCAATAGATATATTAAATATTTCAGAAAGAAGGCAAGAAATAGCAAGAATGTTATCAGGTTCAGAAGTAACAAAGGAAGCTTTAGCAGCTGCTAATAACTTACTTACTGAATAAATCTCATCTGTTAGAATATTATAAAAAATCTCTAGGAAGTTTGGTCATAATTCTTACAGGAATCTACTTATAGCAAATAGTTGAATCACTCTCTACAAGTGAGATACATAAATGGTATAATCCTGTATAACTAACATATTCTTAATTATTTACAATCTATACTAATTGGCCTACTAATATAAGCTGCAATATTCACTCAGCCCAATTTTCAACTCTTAATCCCTCCACCATATTAAAATAGCGTTATATTTCTATTGTACTTTGAAATAAAGTAGTGGGTTTTAGCAGTATCCATTGAGCTAATAATTTTTTTAAGATGTCAGGCCTAAGATCAACTTCTTGCAAATTGTCTATATTAAACTAATCAAAAGCTACATGTGCCTCTTTCTGTGGAATGTATGTACCTGTTTTAAGGTTTGAAATATTTACTTTAAATATAATGTTTACTTCATGGGTATGAAAGCAAATCTCATCTCCTGTAAAATGCCATGAATTTTCTACAACACCAAGAAATTGCTCAATAATCGCTCTTATACAGAATGAATAATAACGAAAAAAGAATATTATTTGTGGATAATGATCAAATCAATTTATCAGTAGGTAATCTGCTTTTAAAAAGCTTAGGCCACAACGTGTTACTTGCTAGCTCAGGAGAAGAAGCAATTGGTATGATAAAAAACTTAAAATCAGGAATTGATGGTATTTTTTTAGATCTAATGATGCCTTGGGTAAATGGGTTTGACGTATTAACCTTTATGCGTGATTCATACATTACTATTCCAGTTGTTGTGCAAACCGGTCTTATCAATAATAAAGATATAGAAAAAGCAAAAGGATTATGTGCTGTCGATTATATATGCAAACCATACTCCAAAGAAGATATAAGAGCTGCTATTGCAAAGATGGTGACTACATAGCCTCGCACTGCAAAACATGTCTCTCTTTTTAATATTTTCTTCTTCCTTTTCCTCAAGCAAGGAGTGATTTACCAAATAAAAAAGTCATTACGTTATAACTTTGTGCTAACTCATATTTTACTCATAATCTTTCTACGGGAAAAGCGGTAATATTTGTAGCATAAGGAACTCAACTTATTGTTGTAACTAACTGCTAAAGCACCTATTATTTATCATTAGCAATCTTAATTTTAAGTTTTAAAGTAAAATCAGTTTATATTTGTTGTAAGGAAGAGGTAAGTGTCATAAATTTAAAGAATTGATTAGTATACTATCATTATTACTGTTAACTTTATTATATATATGGAGCGTACCAAGGATTTAAAGGATAACATGAAGATAAACCTTAGTTTATCCAATGCAATAACATCAATAATTATTATCCTTATATGCAATGTTGTTTTAGCTGAAACCATTGTAGTAAAAGACGGAGATACCATTAAGGTTGGTATACGTAATATAAGACTTTATGGCATAGACGCACCAGAAAGTAAGCAGAAGTGTTATTATTTAAATGGCAATTCTTGGAACTGTGGTTTAGTAGCTAAGCAGATGTTAGAAGAACTTATTGGAACAAAAGATGTGAGCTGTAAATTACAATCTATTGATCTATATAAGAGAGAGGTTGCTATTTGTTACGTTGAAGATCAAGATATTAATAAACTTATGGTAGAAAAAGGTTATGCAATTGCCTATAAACAATATTCTAAAAAATATGTGCCTAATGAGGCCTTAGCTAAAAAAAGGTTTGCTGGCATTTGGAATAGCTCGTTTATGGAGCCAGAACAATGGCGACGATACGCTAAATTTAGGGCAAAAAAAGCCAAAAAATAAACCCTATTTATAATTATTGTGTATGTGTGTAGCTACTTATTTAATTTAATCATCTATCTGAGAAGCGATTTGATGCATTTATTTCGTCTATCTTGAGATCTGGCTTACGTTTATATATTTCTTGGTATAAGAAATTTAGTTCTTCATCTTTAAGATCGCTATTTATCTCCATAAAACAAGCTTTAGGTTTACCATTACTACCATCATTCCATCTATATCCTCTGGTTTTTAGAATATCTTTAGTATCAAATGGGCTCCCTTCCGCCCATATTAAATTGGTTTTTTTCTCGCATTTTCTAGTAACTCATTAAACACAGATTTACCAGATATAGGTAACTTCTTGGTAAGAAGATGTATACCTACCAAACAGTCTATCTCAGCTCGATGAGCCTCATAAAATAAGCTAAATTTATAAGCTATGTATTCAAGCTTGGCACTAGCAATACCCTCCTCCTCCCACTTAATTTGAGTACAGGTGCAAGACCATGATTTTTCTTTAAAAACAGGAAATTGCTTTTCAACAAACTTTCGATCAAAAATTGCATTGTGAGCAATAATTAAATTAGCATACTTAACTATTTCCTCTACTCGATTATTATCAATAGCACGTTCTTTAACCATTTCATTAGTAATGCCGGTGAGAAAAGTAATTTGTATGTATCTATAGTTTTTTTTGTAAAATTAAATTTATTTTTGATCATGCTCATATTTCCTGGTGCTACTCTGGTGCTACCTTTTTTATAAAAATTAAGCAATTTTCGTAAATCATAATAAAATTACAATTGCTTAAAAGCATTGTAAAACCAACGATTATAGAAGTCAAACTACTTTGATAAAATACTGGGGATACTCTTTTCTAATCTGTAGGTCAGGGGTTCGAATCCCTTAGGACGCACCAAACTTTGAGGCTGTTAGATTTTTTTCAGTGCTACTTTTTGACATGAATGTGGCATCAGACAATACATACTGTGCTGGGTATATGGCACTCGCTCTGATCACTACGACTATACAAAGGTGGGTAGAGAAGTTTGCAGCTTTACTAGATAAAGAGATTGAGAGAGCTAGAAAACATGATGTTAATGCTAGTTGGCGTATGGACGAGCTTATATCAAAGTTAATGGTGAATGGGTTTATTTATATAGAGCGGTTGATAAGTACTGTTTTAGCATTGATTTTCTACTTTGAGCTAAACGCGACGCTATGAAAAAGGCCAACTTAAGAACAACAACGAAAATAACACAACTATTTTTAGTCAATTTATTTCATTGGTAGCATATACAGAAGAATTAGCGTTTGCTAATACCATTCGCTTTTAGATGCAACCGCGACAAAGCCGTATTTCTTCATAATATATATGATTATTTATGAATATCTAGTTGATAGTATATTAAATATATCCTGGCTATGCAGTTTACTCCACTAGCTACTACATGTAGTATATAGTGATTTAGCTGGTACTGGATCAATTGTCAGCGCTTGTTGTATTAACTGATAAAAAAGTTTTCCCCTTGAACGAGATTTTCTTCGATTGAATCTAA
>CAMCSP010000065.1 GCA_945877755.1 Rickettsia typhi
CTCAGGCCAACGTACCAGACTCAAATATTCTAAACACGACTCTTCAGTTGGAAACATATCCATTAATTCAATCAAATTTGACGGTTTAATATTCATAATAACCAATACTACATGTAGTAGCTAGTGGAGTCAACTGCATAGCCAGGAAAAGTTATGTAATCTGTTATAGCATTTTTTGCCTCCTTCACAGTATTTAAAATTACCAAATATATTTTTTCTTGTTTTAATGAACGCCAAAATCTTTCAACATACAAGTTATCGGTATACATAAAGTTATAATTTATAATATATATACTTTATAAAATTATAACTTTGTTATTATTAATTTAAATTTTTCTACCTCTCTTGTCTTCAAGCTCTTCATGTTTAACTTTAAATCCAATTGCTTTTAATCCCTTTAAAATAACAGTTCGTTCTGTATCTTCTGGATTATTTACTAAATATTGTCTAATTTCTCGTTTTAAATAATAAGGAATAACTGCTACTATTCTTTCCGTTGGTTCTGTTTTTTTTGCTACAGTATCCCTTTCCAGGTTTTCTTTTATAATGTTATTTTCATTTACCGTAGCTGAAGGAAATTTGGATAATATCGAATCTAATGTTTTACTGGCCATAATTATTAATTACTCATATAATTGTTATTTTATAACATTATAATGTTATAACTTTATAAGTGTATAATGTCACATTACACAACATTTAATTCATACATAAGCGCCGCAATATCTCGTGAAGCAGCGCCTTCTGGATCTGTAATACATGGAGACAACCCATTTATTGCTGCTTCAGGATAAGCAACTCTATGAAACATTTCTGCTTTCATAAGAAAAAAACCCATAGACTCAAGTTCTTTTCTTATATGTCTTGATATAATGGTTCCCTGCTGAGACATCGTCATAATCATCTTGTACATTATAGGGTTTGCAACTCTTTCTGTTGTTTGGTTTAATTCCTGGATGAGAGAGTAAGTATCTACAGCCGCAGTAAGATCATCTGCAGACGGTTTTAATGGTATAATAGCCAAACTACTAGCTACAAGAGCTTTTATTGTAGTTCTATTTCTAAAGCCCCCAGTATCAACTATTATTGGGTAATACTTCTCTCTGAGCTCTTCAATAACAGAAGAGACGTTTTCTTCTGGCTCTGCTATCACATATAAATCTTTTAAAGGCCCGTCGCTTTTGTGTCTTTTAATTATACTGCCCTGAGGATCAGCATCTATCACTGCTACTTTAAAACCACTCTGCATACAATGACAGGCTATATTTCTTACTAAAGTAGATTTACCAGCCCCTCCTTTTGAGGTGGCTACTGTAATAACTTTTGGTAACATTTTTTTCTCCATATAAATTATAAAATTATAAAATTGGTAAACTATACTATTATAACTTTACAATACACAAAAGCAATGTCAAGAGTGTATTAAAAGATATTGAAGTTATAATTTTATATTTTTATAATTTTATAAAAATATAAAAATGATTTTGCGCACCAAAAACAACTGCATTACATCTAAAAAAACTCTTTACATACAATAAAATTCAATTACCATAGCTTAAGATAATTAATATGTTATATTAAGTGAGTTGATGACCAAAGTTTCCAAACGAGAGCAATCCGTAAGATTTACTGTTAATTTTCCCAAAAGCTTGGTAGACGAGATGGATATCATTTGCGCTAGTAATTTTATGACAAAAAATTCTTGGCTAGTACAAGCAGCAAAAAAAGTTTTAGCGAATGACCGTTTAGTAAAATTAAAAGAGTTGAAAGATGAAATAAACACCTAAGTAAAGAAGAAGCATAAAATATCTAGACATCTCTATTTTGTTCCTAGATATACAAAGTAATACTTTAAAATGAGAAGGGTGCGTCGAAACACACCCTATCCACCTAATAAACACAATTAGTAGGATAGGAAAATTAGACACAATTGTCAAGCTTAATACTAAGTAAGCGCACTCTTTGTTAATTAATAAAGGAGTGTGTTATGACAAACACAGAACATATTATCGCACCTAAGAATAGGTTAGTCCTACAATCAAGCATTGAGAAAGACTTTTTATTAAATCAAGCAGAATCTTTACTTAAAAGGTCTAATAAATCCTCATACCAATCAGAGACTAGTCACCAACAGTTACTATTCACCAAATTCTCTGAGCTTTTTACAAGCAAATCATATATACCCATTGCTGGATGTGTTTTTGAATATATTCTAGACACTACTGATCTATCTTCTCTTGAGAAACTATTCTATATTACTGCAGATAGCTTGAGTCTGATCAATTCTAATTCAGGAAAACAAAGATCAGTTGCACTACCTAGCCAAAAATGGGCTTCTAGGCTTAATTGTTCTAAATCTTTAGTTTTTAAATTACAGCAAAGCTTGAGTGAAAAAGGATATTTTGTTCTTGTTAAAGACAGAAATAAATATGGTCAGAATAAAAGAAATCTTATTATTCCAACTTTACCTCAAGAAGTATTTGATCGTTTGTACGCTTTGCCAGATAGAATATATCAACAACATTTACCTTATGATCCAAGCATAAAGCAAGAAGAATACAAAAGAGCTTACCTTGATAAGACGAAACTATTCATCAGGCTTAATTACCAATTGCTAAGCATCATTACTACAAGTTGTGACCTAACTCCTTTGCAAAAAACCATTTGGTTAGATTTTTATGTGAAGTGTTATAAAAATCATATGTCTTCAAATCAAGAGAACGCTGAGTTCTCACTGAAGGTATCTTACGTAGAGTTAACTAGCAAATATGGTTGTAACAGATCTTTCTTGTCTAAAGCAATAAACGGTCTAGAAACATTAGGATTTATTACTAAAAATCAGTTTTATACCAGAAAAGAAAAATCTGATCAAGAAAGACAAGATAAGTCCTTATGGCAAGTAACTCTTTGTTTACCTAATATCTACGAACAAGAGTTAATAAATTCACCTAACCGATTTAAATCCGCAAATAGCTTGGTAATTAGCGCCTCAGGATCGCTTGCAAACACAGTAGAGTTAGAAGACAATGGTTTTAACAAGGATGATGTCACGACTTCTAAGGCCGATACCAACTACGATAAAACACCATGCTCAACACTAGGCTCAGGGGACTTTGTTCCTCCTGTGACCCTGACTGTATCAAATTTAGTCTATATATTAAATAAAAACCTTAAAACAAATATAAAGAATTCAGATGGAAACTACGTAAAGAAAAAATCTAAATGTCTAAAAAAATCTATATTTTTTAAAAATGATTTTAAAAAAGAAAAAACAAAACAAAAGCATGTAAAGAGTAAAGAACTAAAACCATCTAAGGCTGCTAAAACATTCTTTGCTTGGTATCCACTTAGCCAAGAACAAGTAACAGAGCTTAATTGTCGCTCAAGAAGAGAGTTTAGCTTGAATTTTGCTAATGAGCTTTTGCTAAAATTAAATGCCAAATATCCTAATCGTATTTTCAAGTTTAAAAATCAATTAATGTCTTACATGGCTAAAGCTTTTTTACATGAAAAGCATCAAGGGCCAATGGTTAATCATCAAAGCTTTAAATTTGCTATTAATCATAATGTTAATGAGGAAGGTCTGGTAGAGCAAAATGATGGAGTAAAGCGTATACTTATTACAACTCAACCAACTCCCAAACGATCAGACTTACTGACAACGATTAATCAAACTGCAGAACCAGAGTTTTGGCATCAAATCAAAAGAAGTTTATTAGTGAATAACGATGTCAATACGTACATTTCGTGGTTTAGCAAACTATCTTTTGCGAAATTTGAGCAGGGTATCCTAGAATTAAAAGCGCCAAATAGGTTTATCGCGAGTTATATGGAACAACATTTTGCTGGTAAAATAAAAACAGCAGCTATAGGTTTTTTAAAAGAATTAAAGAAAGTAAAAATTGATATGAATCCTGATAACTTTGCAGGATATTCACTTAGAAGCGGTTTTATCACTACTGCTGCTAAGCACTCAGTTCCAGACCGAACCATAATGAAACATTCAAGTCATAAATCTATTCAAATGCTACAGGTCTATACTAGGGATAATTCACTGATTGAAGATAATGCAACCTCAATGGTAGGACTTTAACCTAAATGTAATAACGAAATTCTAGCTACTTGATTTAATTTAATGTTATAAATGTATTTAACATAAAAATTCCACTTGTATTATACTCTACATTAGGTTACAGTAAGTGTAACTTGATGTAGAGTTATAGTCACATGCAACCAATAAAACACTTAAGTAATTGGCTTGGACAACATGCAAGTAGTGAAAATTATTTGTTTACGCTACAAAATTTACGAGCGCTTTGTCCTGATTTATCTAATACAGCCTTTAAAACGCTACTCAGCAGAGCTGTGAATGCTAAGTATTTAACGAGAATGTGCCGAGGACTATATGTATATAAGAAAGCTATTCCATCAAATGGATTGCTGTTATTTCATGCCGCAGCGCTCCTCCGAGCTAATGAATTTAATTATGTCAGCCTTGAAACAGTTCTAAGTGACGTAGGGATTATTTCTCAGATTCCTATAAATTGGATTTCGGTTATGTCATCTGGCCGAAGTAACATAGTCTCTTGCGGTGAGTTTGGCACAATAGAATTTATTCATACTAATCAAAAGCCAGCTGATATCATGGAACAGCTTATCTATGATGCAAATTCTAGATTATGGCGTGCAAGCGTAACTCTAGCATTAAGGGATATGAAAGTGACACATCGAAATTGTGATTTAATAGATTGGGATATTGCAAATGAATTTATTTGATAAGTTAGTTACAGAAGCTTTAAAAAATCGTCCAGATTTATCTCCTTTAAGAGTTGTTGTTGAAAAAGAATTGTTGCATCATGATATATTAAGAGTGTTAAGCAGTAATAATTTGCTTGCAAAGCTTACATTTATAGGAGGAACATGTTTGCGCAGCTGTTATGGGGGTATAAGATTAAGTGAAGATCTAGATTTTACTGGTGGAAGTAATTTTACTAAAAATAGTTTGTCTACAATGGGACAAGCCTTGATTGAAAATCTCAATAACAAGTACGGATTATTTGTAAAAGTAACTGAACCTATTCAAGATAAACAAAATGTTGATACATGGAAAATAAAAGTAGAGACCAAACCAGAGCAAAAACATCTTCCCAGCCAGCGTATTAATATAGATATTTGTGCTATTCCCTCTTATGAAAAACTTCCTATGATGCTATTAAATCCATATGGTGTTGATATGGGGACTAGCGGACTAATTATACAAGCTCAAAGTCGTGAAGAAATTTTTGCTGATAAATTACTTGCCTTTGCATTTAGACCTAATCGGATAAAATATCGTGACTTATGGGATATAGCCTGGCTTCATGGACAGGGATTAAAACCAAAATTAGAATTAATACCTGCTAAAATTCAAGATAGGAATACTACTATTGAATATTTTTTAAGTCAATTTGATGAGCGAAAAAAGCTATTAAAAGATAACAATAAAATGGAATTAGAGTTTAAACAAGAAATTCGACGCTTTTTACCAGCGAATGAACTCAATAAAACCTTAGAACAAGGTGATCTATGGGCTTTTATAACGACTTACTTAATAGAAGATTTAAGTAAGCAGATTCTTAGAATATAAAAAATAAGACAAATTTTAGGATTTAAAGCTCCTAATGAATTGTTTCATACTCATTTATCCGAGACCGCTTCTTGAACTACGTTGCGCTAGAAATTTGACATCATCTTATCTTAATATTTTTTATATGGCTTACCTAAATATTAGCAATATTATCTTTATTAATAGCTATTATCAGGCTCAATGAATATTATTGTGAATTATAACCAACTTTTGATCCACCTAAAATTAAAAACTAAAGCTCTGTAAGCTGTTTTTATTTTCCTTTGCTGTGATTAAGTAGTGGGTCAAAAGCTACAGATAATCAGTTAAAATATGAAGAAGGAGTAATTAAAGAGAGGGCATTAACTTATTTGATTTCACAAAATTTTAATATACCCTAGTATAACTAATAATTGTGTAATATAGAGAAAGTATATGGATGACTACAAAATTCTAGACAATAATTTTGAACGATATTACTAATTAAACAATGTTAAAATATTGCTTGAGTGGGATAAATTATATGGCTAAAGCTTTTTTACATGAAAAGCATCAAGGGCCAATGGTTAATCATCAAAGCTTTAAATTTGCTATGAATCATAATGTTAATGAGGAAGGTTTGGTAGAGCAAAATGATGGAGTAAAGCGTATACTTATTATAAATCAACCAAATCCCAAACGATCAGACTTACTGGCAACGATTAATCAAACTGCAGAACCAGAGTTTTGGCAGCAAATCAAAAGAAGTTTATTAATGAATAACGATGTCAATACGTACATTTCGTGGTTTAGCAAACTATCTTTTGCGAAATTTGAGCAGG
>CAMCSP010000066.1 GCA_945877755.1 Rickettsia typhi
ACGTACCAGACTCAAATATTCTAAACACGACTCTTCAGTTGGAAACATATCCATTAATTCAATCAAATTTGACGGTTTAATATTCATAATAACCAATACTACATGTAGTAGCTAGTGGAGTCAACTGCATAGCCAGGTAAACTTATATTTAATTTCAGTCGAAATATAATGCCTTGAAAATACTATATCTTTAATCAATTGGCATATATTCAGATTAACAGCAACTTGAGCGGGCATGCGGGCAAAATTTGAAAACTCTTCTATAATCTTACCAATATCATTAGCGTGTCTAATAATCGTATTGGTATATTTTTCAAATGTTACCTGATCTTTAACTTCATTCTTATATTTCTTTAAAAGCCTTTCGGCACCTAGATGAATTGGGGTTAGTGGATTTTTTACTTCATGAGCAATTCTTCTTGCCACATCAGACCATGCAGCATTACGCTGAGCTTTCACCAACTCCGTCATATCATCAAAAGTAATAATAAATCCTTTGATTTTATTATTATCAAACTCTACAGCAACCCTAATTAATAATATTAATTTCTTACCGGCTGCTTTTACCTGAATTTGTCCAGCAATAGATTTATCATTTGCTAGATCTTGAGCCTCTTCAAGTAAAGGAGCAGATTCTGGTAAAATTTTTAAAATATTTTTACCAATAATACTTGAGTCATCTATATTAAGTAGAGCAAGAGCTGAGCTATTAATTAAGGTTATCTTCTTTGATTGAGACAATGCTATAACACCAGCAGAAACACCAGATAGAACGGCTTCGCTAAATTCTCTTTTTGAATCTATTTCATGATAAGCGTCAATAAGCTTCTTTCTTTGACTATCTATTTGCTCAGTCATTAAGTTAAAAGCTCTTGTTAAAATTGCAATTTCATCATCTGATTTTCCTTCATCAACTCGAGTATTGAAATCACCAGATTTAACCCTTTCGGTCGCATATACCAATTTCCTAATCGGCTTAACTATATAACCTGCAAAAGTAATACCCAGCCATATTGCCGCAAGGAGCAATAGTAAGGAAACAATAAAAAATATTATAGAGAATTTAACTTGTGAATTTGCTATGGTATTCTTCAAATTCCTATATTGCTTTGCTGCACCTTGTGATTGATGCATATGTTCAATCACATTGCTATCTATTAACTTACCTATAACCAAATAACCATTTGGTACACTACGCAATGCGCTAATAACTCTAATCTTATTAGGATCACTTTTAATAATAACAGTCTCGCCAAGAGCGGCTTTTTCATAAGTATTTTGAGATATATTTTCAAAGGACAAAGATAATCCAAATCTAGTACGAACCAAAGGCTTATTATTCTGAAAAACTACAGCTTCAGAAACAGAATTTAACTCTGCTAAAGATGATAATATTTCAACAAATAAGGGTATATTATCAAGCAAATTGTAATGTATGACGTTATTATCTATTTCCATAGCCATAGCCTTGGAACGAACTTTTAATACCTCGCGATGTTCTTTTAGATATGATTCAGCAACCACCACCGATTCATCTAAAGCTGTGCTAACTGTTTTATCAAACCAAGATTCAATACCATAATGAAAGAATATAGTTGAGAATATCGCAACAATAATAGTTGGTATAGTAGCAACAACGCTAAACATTACTAGAACTCTGTTTTGCAACCTAGTTCCATGCTCTCCATTTCTTTTAAAACGTAAACTAAATATCTTACGTATAATTAATGTAGTCAGAGCAAGAAATAAAATTAAATCAAATAATGCAAGAACTGTAACTAATACTGAATTAGTTCCTAAAGGACTAGATATACTAGTAATTGTGATATAAGTAGTAATTGCAGAGATCGTTGCCAAAATTACTAAGTACAAAGTAAGTTTACGTGTTAGATGTTTATCAAACTTAAAAAATGCTAAAATCTTATTGATCGGCATTTTAAACCTTTATACTTAACTCTTGAATCTTTTTACGCAAAGTATTACGATTTAAACCTAATATCTTTGCTGCTTTAGATTGATTATACATAGAGGCTTTTAGTGTATTACTAATCAATAAATATTCTACTTCTGAAATAATTCTTTTATGTAGCCCTGATTCTGGAAAATCACCATGATGATCCTCAAAAAATTTATTAAGATGCTTATCTAAAACTGATAAAAAAGACTTTTCTTTACTATCCATAAAACTACTAATGAAGAAAAGGTTTATAAAATTCGTATAAGAGCTCCTTAGCATGGTTAGCATCAGATACTTGATTAAAAGCATGCCTAAATTCAGCCGAATTCTTTAATCCAGATGTATACCAACCAATATGCTTTCTGGCCATCCTTATTCCTAAATCATTGCCATAATGAATAAGCATATCATCATAATGCTCCAAAATAGTAGCAAATTGTTCATCTAACTCTGGTTGAGGAATTATTTTTCCAGTCTTAAGATAATGCATTACCTGATTTATTATCCATGGTTTACCATATGCTCCTCGGCCAATCATAATACCATCAGCCCCAGACTGCTCAAGACACAATACAGCATCTTCAATCGTCTTAATATCACCATTAGCAATTACTGGTATCCTAACGTTATCCTTAACTTTTTTAATAAAATTCCAGTCTGCAGTACCATTATAAAGCTGACATCTAGTTCTGCCATGTACTGTAAGCATCTTAATTCCACAATCTTCAGCAATTTTTGCCAATTTTGGAGCATTTCTATTATTATCATCCCATCCTGTGCGCATTTTAAGTGTAACCGGTATATTTACAGCATTAACAGTAGCTTTTAAAATTTCGGTGGCCAATGGTTCATCTTTCATTAATGCTGAGCCAGCGTTTCCTCCAACAACTTTTTTAACAGGGCAGCCAAAATTTATATCTATAATCTTAGCGCCTAAATCTTCATTTAATTTTGCTGCTTCAGCCATCACTTCTGGATCGCACCCAGCTAATTGTACAGAGGTAACACCTTCAACATCTGAAACCGCACATTTTTGTAGAGACTGTCTGGTCTGCAAAATCATCGCTCTGCTAGCAATCATTTCAGATACAACCAATCCTGCACCAAATTTCTTTACTAATTTACGAAATGGCATATCCGTTACCCCAGACATAGGTGCAAGAATTACGGGGTTAGGAATGTTTATTGAATCAATTTGAATTGCCATAATTTTTACTAGTATTTTTTATCTATAAATTACATAATTAAGCTTTACAAAGCAAGTTAAGAGTTATTATTCTTAAGCTATATACCCCCTAAAGAGATCAGATAGTATATACTAATGACAGAATATTTAGAACAAAAAATAAAACAATATGGCTATTCTGGGCAACAAGCCTATATAGAACATCTACAAACATTTTATAAAAGTCTACAAGATTTCTTATCTTATCCTTATACACCCTATAGTTCCGAAAAAAAAGTTTTGTGGCACAATGGATCAACAAAATTGATAGATTTTGGATTGCCAGAAAAAAAATATGAAAAAATTATATTATTCCTCCCATCTTTCATTAACAAATCATATATTTTAGATCTGACCAAAGAACGAAGTTTGCTAAGATACTGTGCTAATTCTAATGCCAGGCCAATCTTGCTTGATTGGGGAAATCCAGATGAAAATGAAGAAAACTATGACTTTGCTTCATATATTGATAAAAAAGTAAAACTAGCGCTTAAATATTTACACTCTCTTGAAAAACAAATAGTAATTTGTGGTTATTGTCTAGGAGGACTAGTTGCAATAGCGACAGCTCAAATAATACCGAAAAATATAATTGGATTAATTTTATTAGCAACGCCGTGGGATTTTTCTCATTTCCAGGAAAAGTCTAAAGCATTTGAGCATAGCATTAATTTAATTTTATCCAACAATACAAAAATCTCCTCATCTTACTTACGCTATTTTTTCTACTCTCTAATGCCAACCTCTAAGATGTTTGATAAGTTTATAGAGTTTTCTAGAAATATCGACAATAAACAAAAAACTGAATTATTTGTGTCTGTAGAAAGATGGGCAATGGACGATATGATAATAGCAAATGGGGTATTTAAAGAATGTGCCAATGATTTTATAAAAGAAAATAAACCCATGCAAAATCACTGGACAATAAATAATCAAATCATAGATTTATCTAAAATAAAAGTGAAAACTTTAGTAGCTGTACCAACTAGAGATGTAATTGTACCACATGATTCTGTAACTCCTCTAATTAACTTACTTCCTTACAAAACTCTTATCTTGCCCGATTCAGGTCATGTTGGTATGATTATAGGTGAAAGAGCTAAAAAGCAATTATGGGAACCTATGGTTGCGTGGCTTAATTTATTATAAAGAATTGGAGAATTTTATGACAACTAGCAAAGTGTATATTGTAGATTGTGCCCGTACTGCAATAGGAAGTTTTATGGGAACACTAAAATCCCTACCTGCACAAAAATTAGGAGAAATTGTTTTACGTGCTTTAATTGCCAGAAATAATCTGAACCCTGAACTTATTTCAGAAGTAATACTTGGGCAGGTGTTAAACGCAGGATATGGACAAAACCCAGCTAGACAAGCTTCAATTAACGCTGGGATACCGAAGGAGAAACCTGCCTTTATAGTAAATTTAGTATGTGGATCAGGCTTAAAATCAGTGTGTTTAGCAGCTCAAGCAATTGCTTTAGGAGAAAGTTCTATAGTTTTAGCTGGTGGGCAAGAGAGCATGAGCATGTCAAAGCACACAGGATACTTGCGTAGTGGTGCAAGGATGGGAGATGTCAGTCTTAATGATTCTATGATTACCGATGGTTTGACTGATGCATTTCATGATTATCACATGGGGATCACTGCAGAGAATGTTGCCACTAAATACAATATTACACGCAAAGAACAAGATGAATTTGCCTGCCTATCTCAAAACAAAGCAGAAAAAGCTCAAACTTCTGGAGAGTTTGATGCTGAAATTATTCCAGTAGAAATCAAAAACAAAAAAGAAGATATTATTTTTTCTAAAGATGAATTCGTTAGACCAGGTACAACTATTGAGAAATTAGAAAACCTAAAACCATCATTTAAAGAAAATGGTACTGTAACTGCTGGCAATGCATCTGGTGTAAATGATGGAGCAGCAGCTATATTATTGGTTGGAGAAGAAATGCTCAAAAAGCTTGATCTTAAACCTATGGCAAAAATTATTTCTTATAATGTGTCTGGCGTAGATCCTGAGATAATGGGAACTGGCCCAATTAGCGCTGTAGAAGGTGCATTAAAAAAAGCTAATTGGTCTAAAAATGATCTTGATCTAATAGAAGCAAATGAAGCTTTTGCGGCACAGGCAATTGCTGTTAATAAAGAACTAAAATGGGACATTTCAAAAGTAAATGTTAATGGCGGTGCAATAGCACTAGGTCATCCGATTGGAGCTTCAGGAGCTCGTATACTTACCACACTAATACACGCTATGAAAAAAAGGAAAGCTAGAAAAGGCCTAGCAACTCTTTGTATAGGCGGTGGAATGGGGATAGCAATCTGCATTGAAAATTGTGAGTAATAGACTATGGAGAATAAGGGGATTTTTAATCGTATTGGAAACTACCTAAGTTATCTAGGTAAGAGATTTGATGACTTTCTTGATAGACGCCCTAGATTAAAAAAAGCATATGAAGTACTTACACATCCTACCAGTCTTAGGATAATAGCGTTAGCATTCTCAGTTACAGTCACGGTACTAACTGGAGGCACTATTCCTATTATTATATTAGTGCTCACATCACTTGGAAGTATGGTATCAATATTTACTCAAGCTAGACAACTTTATAATGCAGAAAAAGTTAGCCAAGAAAAACTAATAGCTACAAAAATCAAAAAAAATGAGCTGAAATATAAAAATATCGTCGATAGTTTATCAGCAGAAGATAAAGTAAAATTTTACCAAAACTCTATCAATTCTAAATTAGAACATAAAAAAACTCATAAAATAAAAAGTCCTGATTCAGGTGGCTTATTTAAAGGAATTGGGAAAACGCTCAGGGATAAAGGCGCGGAAAACATTATACCTCTAATACCATTCCTAATAGCAGCAAATGTCCTGGGAATTGTTGTTTATGCTGCATTTCTGTTATATATCGGCAGAAAAGAGATAAAATCTCGAGTATCCTCAAGTGAGAAAAAATATGAGACACAAAAACAAATTAATGAGTTATGCGATCATTATCAAATAAAAGAACCTGGCTATGCAGTTTACTCCACTAGCTACTACATGTAGTATATAGTGATTTAGCTGGTACTGGATCAATTGTCAGCGCTTGTTGTATTAACTGATAAAAAAGTTTTCCCCTTGAACGAGATTTTCTTCGATTGAATCTAAA
>CAMCSP010000067.1 GCA_945877755.1 Rickettsia typhi
GTAAAATTTAATCACCATCCAGACCTACGTAGAATATTAACTGATTATGGCTTTGAAGGGCATCCTTTGCGTAAAGATTTTCCGCTTACTGGTTACAAAGAAGTGCGCTATGATCTTGAGCAGAAAAAAGTTATATATGAGCCAGTTAACTTAACACAAGAATTTAGAACATTTGATTTTCTGAGCCCATGGGAAGGTACGCAGTATGTGCTTCCTGGTGATGAAAAAGCGAAAGAGCAAAAATAGATGGAAAAACAAGGCGAATTTAAAAGTATAACATTAAACTTTGGTCCCCAACATCCTGCGGCGCATGGTGTATTAAGATTAATTTTGGAGCTTGATGGTGAGATAATAGAGCGTGCTGATCCGCATATTGGTTTACTACATAGAGGAACTGAGAAATTAATTGAAAATAAAACTTACTTACAAGCAGTTCCTTATTTTGATCGGTTGGATTATGTGTCGCCAATGTGTCAGGAGCATGCTTTTGCACTTTCTGTTGAGAGATTATTAAAATGTGAAGTGCCTATTAGAGCCAATTATATTCGTGTTTTATTTAGTGAATTGACTCGTATTTTAAATCACTGTTTAAATATTGCCACGCAGGCTCTTGATGTGGGCGCTACTACTCCTTTGCTTTGGCTTTTTGAAGAACGCGAAAAAATTATGGAGTTTTATGAACAGGTTTCTGGTTCAAGAATGCATTCTGCATATTTTCGTCCAGGAGGTGTGGCACAGGATTTGCCAAATGGAATGTTAGAGCGTATAGAAGAGTTTGTAGACAATTTCCCAAAAATTTTAGCAGATACTGAAACATTGCTTACAGATAGCCGCGTTTGGAAACAAAGACTTGTTGACGTTGGGGTTGTAACTCCCCAGCAAGCACAAGATTGGGGCTTTAGTGGCCCTATGCTTAGAGGGTCATGTATACCTTGGGACTTACGTAAGTCTCAGCCCTATGAAGTATATGCAAAAATGGATTTTGATATACCAGTAGGTAGAAATGGGGATTGTTATGATCGTTATTTGATCAGAGTTGAAGAGATGTATCAATCAATTCGTATCATTAAACAATGTATTAGAGAAATTCCTGAAGGAGAGGTTAAAAGTTTAGATCGTAAAATTTCTCCACCCCCAAGAGTGGAAATGAAGCATTCAATGGAAGCTTTGATCCATCATTTTAAATTATACACGGAGGGTTATTCTGTTCCAGCTGGTGAAGCTTATGCTGCTGTAGAAGCACCGAAAGGTGAGTTTGGAGTATACTTAGTTTCAGATGGCACAAATAAACCATATCGCTGTCGTATAAAAGCTCCTGGTTTTGCTCATTTACAAGGTTTAGATTTTATGTCTAAAGGTCATATGCTAGCTGATGTGGTTACTATTATTGGTAGTTTAGATGTTGTGTTTGGAGAGATAGATAGGTAAGGATGGCAGAACAAAAAGAATTTAGTTTTACTAAGATAAATTTAGCTATATCAAAAGAGGTTGTAACTCACTATCCTGAAGGCAGGCAAGCTAGTGCAGTATTACCCTTGCTTGATCTTGCGCAACGTCAAATTGGTGGTTGGTTAACTAAAGAGGCTATGGATTATGTGGCGAAGACACTTGATATGGCACCAATCAGAGTTTATGAAGTTGCTAGTTTTTATACAATGTTTAATTTAGAGCCGGTTGGAAAATATCGTATTCAAGTTTGTGGAACCACACCTTGTTGGTTAAGGGGTGCAGAAGAAATAATGAACACTTGTAAAAAAGAACTTGGTATTGAAAAAGGTCAAACTACAAAAGATGGTATGTTTACTCTAACAGAAGTGGAGTGTTTATGTGCGTGTGTAAATTCACCAGTTGTGGCAATTAATGATGATTATTATGAAGATCTAGATTCAAAAAGCATTAGTAAAATTATTTCTGATCTTAAACAAAATAAAAAAGTAAAATATGGTTCACAAATTGGTAGACATAGTTCTGAACCTAAGGAAGATTAGTAAATGTTAGCTGAAAAAGACAGAATATTTCATAATATATATGGATTAAAAGGAGCTGATTTGGCTGCTGCTAAAAAGCGCGGTGATTGGGATGGTACTGAGAAATTTTTAACTACAGATCGTGCTATTCTTATTGAAGAAGTTAAAGCTTCTGGCTTGCGTGGTCGTGGTGGTGCAGGGTTTTCTACAGGCATGAAATGGTCATTTATGCCAAAAGAAAAAACCAAGCCTCATTATCTAGTTATTAACGCTGATGAGGGTGAACCAGGCGCTTGTAAGGATCGGGACATATTAAGACATGAACCGCATAAATTATTGGAAGGTATTTTGATAGGTTGCTATGCCATTCAGGCAAATGCTGCGTATATATATGTACGTGGTGAATTTTATAACGAGGCATTGCAATTGCAAAAAGCAATCGATGAAGCTTATGAAGCTAGATTGATTGGTAAGAATGCTTGTGAATCTGGATTTGATTGTGATATTTATTTACATCGTGGTGCTGGTGCTTATATTTGCGGTGAGGAAACGGCTTTGCTTGAAAGTCTTTCGGGACGAAAGGGTATGCCAAGGTTAAAGCCACCTTTTCCTGCGGGTGTTGGTTTATATGGTTGTCCAACAACGATAAATAATGTGGAGTCTTTAGCGGTAATACCGACGATTTTGCGTAGAGGTGCAAAGTGGTTTTCATCAATAGGCAAACCTAATAATGTTGGTACAAAATTATTTTCTATTTCTGGTCATGTCAATAAACCATGTAATGTTGAAGAAGAAATGGGGATCCCGCTTAAGGAGCTAATCGAAAAACATGCTGGTGGCGTTAGAGGAGGTTGGGATAATTTATTAGCAGTAATACCTGGCGGTTCATCAGTGCCACTAATACCTAAATCTGTTTGTGAAACTGTGTGTATGGATTTTGATAGTTTAAGAGCAGCCCAAACTTCTCTTGGGACTGGTAGCGTCATTGTAATGGATAAGTCCACAGATATTGTCTATGCGATTGCACGTTTAAGCGAATTTTATATGCATGAATCATGTGGTCAGTGTACTCCATGTCGTGAAGGGACAGGTTGGATGTGGCGGGTGATGATGCGGTTAGTTGAGGGTAATGCACAACTAGAAGAGATTGATAAATTGATTGATGTTTCTAAGCAAATTGAAGGGCATACAATCTGTGCTCTTGGAGATGCAGCAGCTTGGCCAATACAAGGTTTAGTCAGGCATTTTCGTGGTGAAATTGAACAAAGAATTAATAAATATAATAAACATTAGTTATAGTATAAATATGCCCAAATTAGTGATTAATGGAAAAGAAATAGAAGTTGAAGCTGGACTAACTTTGATTCAGGCTTGTGAAATTGCTGGGGTTGAGATACCACGATTTTGTTATCATGATCGCTTACATGTTGCGGGTAATTGCCGTATGTGTTTGGTTGAAGTTGAAAAATCTCCAAAGCCTATGGCATCTTGTGCTTTACCTGTTGCAGAAGGAATGGTGGTTCATACTGATTCACCGATGGTAAAAAGGGCGCGCGAAGGCGTGTTAGAGTTTTTATTAATTAATCACCCACTTGATTGTCCAATTTGTGATGAGGCTGGTGAGTGTGATTTGCAAGATCAAACTATGAAATATGCTCGAGGTAACAATCGATTTGACGAGAATAAAAGATCTGTAGAGGACAAATATATGGGTCCGCTTATTAAAACTCAAATGACTAGATGTATCCATTGTACCAGATGTGTAAGGTTTGCAACTGACATCGCTGGGGTGGAGGAATGGGGGGCTATGGGTCGTGGTGAGCATATGGAAATTGGAACATATGTGGAAAAATCTATCACCTCAGAATTATCAGGAAATATGATTGATATTTGTCCAGTTGGTGCACTTACTTCAAAACCATATGCGTTTAAAGCACGTAGTTGGGAATTAGCAAAAACGGAATCTATCGATGTTCTCGATGCTGTTGGTAGTAATATCCGTATTGATAGTCGAGGTAAAGCTGTGATGCGTATTTTACCAAAATTAAATGAAGAGATTAATGAAGAATGGATCTCTGATAAAACCAGATTTGCTTATGATGGTTTACAGAATCAAAGGCTTGATGTTCCTATGATTCGTGTTAATGGAAGGTTGCAACCAGCTTCTTGGGCAGAAGCAATGAAATCAATAAAACAAAATCTAAAATCTTTAGCTGGTAATGAAATTGCTGCAATTATTGGTGATTTAGTTGATGCTGAATCAATTATGATTTTAAAAGATATTATGACCGCTCTTAAATCTCCTAACATGGATTGTATGCAAGAGGGGGCAAAGGTTGATTTTGCTAATCGTACTAATTATCTTTTTAATACAACTATTGCTGGGATTGAACAATCTGATTATTGTATATTAATTGGCGCAAATCCGCGTCATGAGGCTACATTGATAAATGCTCGTATTCGCAAAAGATCATTGCGTGGAAATTATCCTATTTACTCTGTTGGTGAATGCGGTGATTTGACTTATCCAGTGACTCATTTGGGCGATGATGCTAAGATTTTACAGGAAATAGCTAGTGGTAAACATTCTGTAGTTCAAGGATTAAAGCAGTCAAAGAAGCCAATGTTGATTATAGGCTATGGGGCTTTGATGCGTAATGATTATCAGGAGATTTTACATCTATGTAGTGAAATTGTAAAAAAATATAATTTTGTTCAGGATGGGTGGAATGGATTTAACATTTTACATAGTGCTGCTTCAAGAGTTGCAGCGTTGGATTTAGGCTTTGTACCACAAAAAGATGGTATGTATACTCAGGAAATTTTAACTGCAGCTGAAAAAAAGAAAATTAAAGCAGTGTATTTATTAGGTGCTGATGAAATAGATGTAAAAAAACTAAAAGATACTTTTGTTATCTATCAAGGTCATCATGGTGATAAATCAGCACATATTGCTGATGTTATTTTACCTGGGGCAGCTTATACGGAAAAGGATGCGACTTATATAAATTTAGAAGGCAGGGTGCAACGTACGCATTTAGCTGTCTCTCCTTGCGGTGAATCCAAGGAAGACTGGTTAATTTTAAAAATGGTTGCTGAAGAATTAAAAATAGAGCTTAAATATAATAATAAAGAAGAATTGTATAAAAAGATGATAAAGATTGCTCCAGCGTTTGCTACTTACGATATAATTACGCAAGAAAAATGGTATGGATGTGGTGTAAAAGGAGAGTTGAATAAACAACCAATTCAGATTAGAGATGTAAATTATTATTTTTCTGATCCAATTTGTCGGGCGTCAAAAACTATGGCGCAATGTGTTGCAGAAATTTGGAATGGTAATAAAGTAGCATGAGTATGGATATTATTTTAGAATATATTATGGCTTTATTAGGAATGCTAGGGGGTGTTTTAACTATCACTATACCTCTTATTCTTTCTGTAGCGTATCTTACTTTGGCAGACCGCAGAATAATTGCATTTATGCAGCTGCGCCGTGGACCTAATGTTGTTGGTATTTTTGGTTTGTTACAGCCAATTGCTGATGCAGTAAAGTTGTTATTTAAAGAAATGATAATTCCGACAGCTGCTAACAAATTTCTATTTATTTTAGCTCCAATTATTACTTTTGTTTTAAGTCTCATTGGTTGGGCTGTAATTCCATTTAGTGATGCGGGTGGATTAGCTGATATTAATGTTGGCATTTTGTATTTATTGGCAGTGTCATCTCTTGGTGTATATGGCATTATTATTGCCGGTTGGGCTAGTAATAATAAATATGCGTTTTTTGGGGGAATTAGGTCTGCTGCACAGATGATTTCTTATGAAGTATCGATTGGTTTAGTAATAGTATGTGTATTGCTTGCAACAGGCTCTCTAAATCTAAAAGAAATAGTTTTAGCACAACAAGAAATGCATTGGTATATCAAGCTTTTATTATTGCCAATGATGGTAGTATTTTTTATTTCAATTCTAGCTGAAACTAATCGTTTGCCGTTTGATTTGCCAGAATCAGAAGCTGAATTGGTTGCTGGTTATAATGTTGAATATTCCTCTATCATATTTGCCTTATTCTTTTTGGGAGAGTATGCAAATATGATTCTAACTAGCGCTACTACAGTGATATTATTTTGGAGTGGGTGGTTGCCAATTATTGATTTGCCAATTTTTTACGTAATCCCACCAGTCGTTTGGTTAATATTAAAAATTTCCATATTGCTATTTTGTTTCATATGGATCAGGGCTTCATTCCCGCGCTATCGATATGATCAATTG
>CAMCSP010000068.1 GCA_945877755.1 Rickettsia typhi
TTATTTGGATTTTAGAAAGATGTCACTTGGCAACATAGCAGCACTGACGTGATATAACTCTAAAACTAAAAAGCTTCCATACTTTAGCTATTATTATATTACTGAACTCAACTTTGACAATTCACTGAACTCCACTTTGAGGAATGACACATGAGGCAGAGTCATATAATTAATATTATCAGCTTTAATCTCTAAATCTTGTGTGGCTGTTATTGCTATATGCTGCACAAACAACTCTCTGATAAGGTCAGTACTCCGTGGTCACTATATGTTCCATCATCTTCTCTATGTGCTGTTGCTATCATTACACTAGTCATTAATCTAAAAAGAAATGGCTCGTTCCATATGTATCCTTAAATTGCAACCCCATTAATTTTGCTTTTTTTATCGCTTGTCTCAGTTTTTCTGAACCTAAAAATATGCCACCTGTAGTTTCTTCATATGCTAAGTTAAATTTTCCTAACCCGTCAATATTATAATAATGTACCTTGTATTTATTCCACTCTTCTCTCCATTTTTCATCTTCTAATATTGATTTTTCCTCATTCAAAGCTTTAGTCTTATTAAGAATATTTATCAAAGTATAACCTTCTATATAGGAATCATCAGGCATAAGAATTTTTACCGGAATCGCTTGAAATTCTCCTGGTGCTTCTTGCTCTAATAGCTTTAATGCACGCTTATTTGCTATTAGCACCCCTGGCCCGTTTGGTAAGAAGTCCCATTTCATTATATACTCTTTATTCGCATATTTTGCATGCTTATCTCCATATTTACCTTCATGTTTTACATAAAAATAAACACATTCCTTCTCTCCTAAATCTAAAGGTTTGCCAAGTTTAAAATCTAGTCCGTTAATTCCGCTTTTATCCTCATCATACATCACATGGAAATATAATGGTGCTCTACCATCTTCTTTAATGAACCACGCTCTATTTTCTACCTTTGTCATCTGCCCACTCCCTCATATTTTTATTTAAAACTCTTTCTCCAGATCTTAGATCTGCTCTTTCTTTTTGAAGAATCTTTTCTAAAGCATTTTTGTATTCTTGTTGTGTCCAACTTTTTGACTCTCCTAGTTTTAAAATTTTATCCATATTATCAGCCAGCTCCTCGCTCACACTATCCCAGTGTTTACCTTTATGAATAGACCTTGTCGGGTGATGCTCAGGTTCTGTTGGCAAAAAGATTTTATTAGCCCTAGATTGCGGATTCATACCTGCCTTTTCCCATAGCTTTTTTATTATTACATCTTCCGTATGTTTATTCTTATCACTGATAATGTGGTGATCTTGAAATTTTTTCCCGTCTATTTTGTATTCAAAAATTATATGCAAATCTCCATCATGAATAGGAAAACCAATATCCTCTGGTTTTTTGAAATGCCCATTTTCTTCCGGTATAGTTATCAGTTTCTGCCCTTTATTTTCATATATTGGAAAAGTCTCAACATCTCCTTTGTTTTCATGCGCTGGGGTACTATGTATCGTGCCTTTATTCTCATGAATTGGTGTTGATAGAATTTTTGCTTTATCACTCTCCTGCTTCAGAAATTCTGAAGTTTTCTCAATAGCATTTGTAAATACTTCATAGGTTACACCTATTAAAGCACCTAATCCTAGCAATAATTCTGGAGTAACTGTAACCCCTGCAATGACAATTGGTGCCAATGCTTGAGATTCATCTGACCATAATGGATTTATTTTCTTTGTCTCTTGCCAGATTTTCTCTAAAACATTTTTATCCCTATCTTGATTTTCAATCTGATTAGCTAGATCGGCCTGCTCTTTAGATGAGATACTATAGAGTGCCTTGATAACCTTATATGCATCTTCTTTATAAGCCAATTTTTTAGCATCAGATATAGGCATTTTATCTATTCTGGCTTCTACCTTTTTATAATCATCTATAAATGGTTCATTTGGACCTATAGGTGCATCATATATCGTCTGACCTTTAGTTATTTTAGCAGAACTCCTTTTTTCTTTAGGTTCCTGATCAGCCTCTGATTCAGATTTTCGCTGATCTGATTCTTGCTCTTTTTTTGTATTATCTTCTTTCTTTGAAGGTTTAGACTTCTGCTCATCGTTGTTGACTTCTGATAAAAGCTTTATACCATCTCTAATATCTTCTATTCCCTCAAGTAAATCGGAGCTCCAGCCAATTGACATTACCTTGTCACCATCTTTGCTGTACAGTGAGCCATAATAGATTGATTTACCATCAGTTCTTGGGGTAATGCTAGCAGCAACTTGTGTTGCGGTATCTATATTTTCGGTATGAGGCAGAGTCATATAATTGATGTTATCAGCTTTAATCTCTAAATCTTGTGTAGCTGTTATTGCTGCTATATTATACGCCAAGCTTTTCGCAGTAACTTCTACTGTTTCTCCACTTATGCTGGAGATGAGCTGTACTACTTGGGTTTGCTGTAAACCCTCTGAGCGTGATAATGATGTGATTGGTGTTAAGACTCCAGACCAGTCTATATTTACTCCCATACTGATGCCACTATTTTGATTCTTGGATCTGGAGCTATCAATTACTTGATTTATTTCAATAATTAATGCCTCAACTTCAACATCTTTACCATTGATTTGGGCATTTTCGATTTCTAATTTATTATTTACTTTGATTGATATATTTGTAGCATGATAAGTTCCAGTCTGGTGTTGGTCCCCGGTCTGTTGAGCGTTACCACCTGCAAAACTAACAGCAAAACTTACACCGCTTAGGCCTACACCAACATCAACACCAGAACTTTTGGTAGTAGAGTCAATTTGTAGAGTATCTTTACTACCAGATAATTTAAGATTATTAGCTTTAATCTCTAAACTATCCTGGCAATTAATATTTGCTGCTATATCTAAATCTTCACCACTAAAACTACATTGCTCACCGGTTATTTGACTTAGACTATTAGTAGTCTGGGTAACTGCTGTGCTTGATTTTTGATAACCAATACTAATGCTAGCTGATATATACTTACTGAGCAACGCACCAACTAAAGCTGCTGGTGAGAATGTTGTTTGATTTCCTTTAAGAAAATTATAATCTGCCTTCAATCCAGGAATAGCGCTAATTACATTGACAGCTGGTAATAAATCCAGTGGTCCTTGCATGTTAATCAAGGCGTTAATTTGGCCGGCTATGGTATTATCACGTAAATGCTGCTCTGGATGCTCGCTACTGGCTAAATCTATAACCGGTATTTTAGGAGCCATAAGTCCACTTTTACTACTAGTTGTCTTAATTCTTTTGGTGACTTCATGTGCTTTGATCAGTAATTTATCACATTTAAATACTGGAATTTTGCCATCAATACGACCTCCTTCAAGACTACATTCTTTAGATGATATATAAACTGTTCCTCCTGGTGCAGCAATCTCAACCTGGGCAGTTTTGTCCGTAGTCCAACTAACACTTACTTTGCTTTTACCAAGAAATTTGCTTTTAGTTGCACTTTGATGATTCCAAGCATAACCAGTTTTATCTTCAATGACAGCCCTTTTACCAGCATTAATCTCTATATCCCCAGTAGAAGATGCCAACTTCACACCAGAGCCGATAAAATTATTACCAGCAGTCATCTCAATTGTACCATCGACCATAATTACTGCGTCATATTGATCTATAGTGCTCTGAATTAAATAATGTTTTCTACTATGTTCTGTTTTTACTACTCTTGAGTGGTGTACGGATTCGATCACAATGTTATGACCAGCATTCATTACAATGTCACCTGAAGCAAAAATTACTGAAGCTTGTTGAGTAATATCATGCTCAGCCTTGTAGTAAAGATTACCACCAATAGTATAAATTGCTCTTTTTGTTAATTCTGGAACTGGATGTAATGGATTAATCAGGGTAAGTTCCGTAATGTCGTGGCCAGCATTTAAATAAAGATTTCCAGCTTTCACTTGAGTGCTCCCAAGATTGACGATGTCGTAAACAGCGTTAAGACTTAAGTCTCCTGCTTCTACATTAATTTTACCGGCATTGCCGATATTATCTGCCGAGATATAAGTACTAACACTGCTGCTGATTGTGCCTAAATTGACAAAGTTGCCTTGCTGTAAATCAAATTTTATAACCTGACCATTGATCTGACCACCTAAACCAATTAAGACATCACCTAAGACTGTTAGATCAATAGTATTTTCGGTTGCTATGATTGCTCCTACTAAGCTTTTTACTAATGCTTGCTCATTGAAGTATAGTTTAAAGGTTAGACATCTCTCATTACTAACGCAGTTATTAAGCCATACTGGCCAAATGATAGTAGATTCAAGAGCGTTGATTTGAGCAAGAGAAAGTTCATTGCCAACAGCAAGATCTGGTTGTAATTTCTGCTCACTTATAGCATTTAAAGCTAGTGAATTGAGTAATTTACTACTATCTCCTCCTGCTAAGATCCCTAGTAAGCTAAATACTGCTTCATTAACTAATTTTTTTACAAAATGCCCATCACCTATCACATATACTAGTCCTTTGGTAGTAAACGCCAAATCTGCTAGAAAATGTGCCATTGATAACGGCTCTTGTATAAAATTAGCTAATCTGGAATCAGACTTTAAAAAGAAAATTGGTTGCAATGAATCATCACTGGTTACTGCGGGTAAGGTCGCTTGTTCAAATACATTACTCCATACTTTAGGATTAACGACTTTAGGGTTAATTAGCTTTGTTAGATCAAAACCATGTTTTTGAAGATATTGAGGAGTGATAGTCTCTGTGTGTGATATACCATCTTGCCAATTCATTAGTAATAAGGCCCTGGTATTTTCAATATTGAAATTATTGCTGTTAATACCACTAATCATTGGACGTTGTTTAGTGATTATTAGTGCAGCAGTTGCAGCGTTATTAGCTAAGGCGTCTAGATTGATATTAGCTGTTTGTCCAACAAAGCCTTTCTTAGCATAGATAATACTATTTAAAGTATTAGCATACTGAAATACATGGTAGTGAGGTTGTAGATCAGCAATTACAACATTACCTTGAGCTAGACCAAATTCATTTTTAACATGATCAAATCTATTGATCCAAGTAACATGATCAGGTGAGATATCAAACCATCTTTTTACACTAGGAGAGATTATATTTACATCTGGATATTTAAAATTTATTGAGCCTTCTGCACCTAACTCAGAGGTAAAGATTGTTACCATATTAACATCAAGCTCAAGGTTACCACTATGCTTAATAATTGCAGGACCGGATCCTTCATGTCTTTCTTGATACATTTTAACTGTAGTATAATGATCAATAGTATGCTTCAGCCAAGGTTGACTTTGCGCGTAAAGAAATGTCTTTTCAGCTACCTGTTCAGTAGGAAGTTTTTGATAATGAGTTAGTCTTGCTACAAACATCGTAGCCCTAATCACTGAGTCAGCATTAGTAGTAGTAATAATCTCACAACCATGGCAGTCTACTATGCCAATATTTAGTGATACGTCCCCTGAAAAATGCTCAATGTGATAGCTACCAACTTGTGTGAACGACCCAGGTTTGAATATGACACTCGCACCAGCCCATAAGCCAAATCTAGCATCACCTCCACTATGTATCTGACCGTAAGAAGTAAAATCTTTACGATCATGGACAACAAGCTCGATTTGTTCAGCGCCAACTAATAAATTATGATTCTCAAAGTGACCACCTGTAACAGTAATGTCGAGTAACTTATTACTACCAATACTACCGTAATTAAAAAATTCGCAGTTAGTAATTTTAATCTTCGTATTGGCATGCTCGCTGAGAATAAGACTTTGTGGTGTGGTGTGCAAGCACGCAGTGTACAAGAATATACCTTCTGACCCTATAAACGTCCCGCCTAATTTGGTATTAGCTTGCGTTGTAATTTTAACATATCCACTTATACTTATGATCTGAGCATTATTTTCTAACCTGGCTATGCAGTTTACTCCACTAGCTACTACATGTAGTATATAGTGATTTAGCTGGTACTGGATCAATTGTCAGCGCTTGTTGTATTAACTGATAAAAAAGTTTTCCCCTTGAACGAGATTTTCTTCGATTGAATCTAAAAGTA
>CAMCSP010000069.1 GCA_945877755.1 Rickettsia typhi
TTAGATTCAATCGAAGAAAATCTCGTTCAAGGGGAAAACTTTTTTATCAGTTAATACAACAAGCGCTGACAATTGATCCAGTACCAGCTAAATCACTATATACTACATGTAGTAGCTAGTGGAGTAAACTGCATAGCCAGGTAAGATTAAATCACTAAGCTCTGTTTTTTCTGATTCCACATTACCTGTAACCATATCTTTATCCAAATATTTTATTGTTCATTCTTTCTACAACCCCAGCAGTATGTGATTCTGACATGTGGCTATAGCGTTTAACCATCTGTAAAGTTTTATGACCAAGCACTTCGGCAATTTCTGCCAAAGACGCACCACTCATTGCTAGATATGAAGCAGCAGAATGTCTTAGATCATGAAAGCGAAAATCTTCTATGTTAGCTTTTCTAAGTGCGGCTTCCCATGGCCTTGTTATGTCTATGGGCTTAAGTCCGTTTTTACTTGGAAAAATAAAATCAGAATTAATATGCCTTACTTTAGAGTGCTCTTTTAATAGCTCTAAGACCATACTAGTAATAGAGATTGTTCGTATTTCATTATTTTTTGTTTGATACAGAGTAATTATATTGCGCTCAAAACTTATATCTTGCCATTTAAGACCGAGTATCTCCATCTTACGTGCGCCGGAACTTAAAGCCAACACCACTATTAAATGCAAATGAGGATAGGAGCTATTTATGCAGATATCTAAAAGTTTATTTCTTTCATCATCAGAAAGAAATCTTACTCTACCTCTAGGTTCTTTTAGTTTGCTTATTTTTCTGATTGGAGAATCTTCCACCCACTCCCACTCCCTAACAGCGATAGAAAAAGCATGGCTTAATGACGCCATATATCTATTAACAGTAGCAGGCGATGTTATTTTGTTTCTTGCACTCATTGCATTTGCTAACTTATCTCTTTGCTCAGCAATAAGCCCAGGTGTTACATCAGATAAAATATACTCCCCTATTTTATCTTTCCACCAAAGTAATTGTGCTTTTTGTGCCGCTATTGATTGCGGCTTTCTAATTAATATATCTTTAATATAGCGATCTATTAAATCAGATAGCTTGTATTTTTTTGAAGCCGATGTTTTAAAATATCGTCCTTCTCTTAGGGCTGTTTCTGTAGCGCTAGCCCATTTTTTAGCATCGGTTAAACGCTCAAACGTTGCTGTTTGTGATGGAAAACCTCTTAATCTTATTTTTACTCTATACGATATAGTCTTATCTTGGTTTATTCTTTTTTCAACATTAGCCATAAAAACCTTTTTGTAATATTGGTTAAAATATAAGTATTATTTGATAAAAAGCAATAGTTGAATATAAAAAATGACAATATTTTATAACAATTGATAACTAATCAAAAACACTCTACTAACTAACCCATTGAAATTAATGGATATTTAGAATTGAATTCTTTAGCTATGGGGCACTCTTGGGGCACCAAAGCATAAAAAGATACATTCAACCCTAAAAAACATCTGCCAAAAAGTCAGCAAAATGGATTAGGTTTACTTAATTGGAGAATTATTAGAAAGATCGAATTACTATTGTCAGGTGTTATGAATTAGTGCCCCATCAGTGTCCCAAATTCATTTCATATCTTCTGAAACTGGTGCACCCTGAGCGATTCGAACGCCCGACCTTTTGATTCGAAGTCAAATGCTCTATCCAGCTGAGCTAAGGGTGCAATATGTATTCAGAGGTAAGTTAGTGTATCGTTTGATCATTTACAAGTGGTTTTTTCTGCCCACAACCACTTGCCTTATCTCCACACCCTTTATTTAAAATAGATTTGGATTTTCGCATGCTTTCGGAACGCAATTGACCACATGCAGCTAGTATATCCCGTCCTCTTGGAGTACGTATTGGGCATGGAAATCCAGCTTTATTTACTATCCGCACAAACTCATTAATTCGACTTTGGTCAGAACATTCATAAATAGTCCCGGGCCATGGATTGAATGGTATAATATTCACTATCGCCGGAATACCTTCTATCAATTTTACCAAAGCTTTAGCATCCTTCAAAGAATCATTAATATCTTTAAGCATCACATATTCGAAAGTCATCCTTCTAGAGTTACTTACTGCAGGATAGTTTCTACAAGCCGCAAGCAATTCTTCGATTGGATATTTTTTGTTCAACGGAACAATCTGATTACGTAATTCATCATTAACTGCATGCAGTGAAATTGCCAAATTAACACCCAATTCCTGACCACATTGTTCTATTTGCGGTACTACCCCTGAAGTTGAAACAGTAATACGACGACGCGATAAAGCGATCCCTTCCTTATCCATAATAATCTTAAGAGCTTTGGAAATATTATCATAATTATATAATGGCTCACCCATTCCCATAAATACAACATTTGAAATCAGCCTAATTTCTCTGGTTGATGGCCACTCATCCAAAGCATCGCGTGCAACCATAATCTGCTGAACAATCTCACGCGGCTCAAGATTACGAACTAATTTCTGAGTGCCAGTATGACAAAAAGTACAACTAAGAGTACAACCTATTTGTGAGGATATACATAGCGTTCCACGATCAGCCTCAGGTATATACACAACCTCAGCCTCGTTACCGTCATCAAATTTCAGTAACCATTTCCTGGTTCCATCAGATGAGAGATGATCTTGGCTAATAGCCGGACGATCAATTATAAAATTCTCTGCAAATTTTTGACGGGTAATTTTGGCGATATTGGTCATTTCTTCGAAATCACTCACACCGCGATTATAAATCCATGACCATAACTGCTTAGCACGAAAAGGCTTTTCGCCTAATTGCTCTACTAAGTCTGCTAACTCACTTTGAGACAAGCCAACAACTTTGACTGGCGATTGAAATATAGACATGATTTTTATTAGTGGGATTACCCCTGACGCGCTTTAAATCTAGGGTTGGCTTTGTTAATTACGTAGATACGACCCTTACGGCGCACAACACGACAATTCTTATCACGCTTTTTTGCTGACTTTAATGAACTTAAAATTTTCATCTTATTTGCCTACTACTACTAAAATATACTTGTATAAAGAGATAAAATAGCACAATGCCACTGCTTATGTCAATAAGCTTTTCACGATTTTTGAGAGATTCAACTTGAACAATACTACTTCTGACTTTTGCCGGATCTATGTAGTCTGTTACTCTTTATCTTAAATCCATACCTTATGGACTTGTTGACATTTTCTTCTAGATATCTTTATACTGACTCAAATTACTTCACTATATCTTACGTAAAATACCATCTATCCAATCAAAAACCTGTTGTTCGAAATAAGCTGCAGCACCTATTTCGCAGTGAAGGCCTGCTCCTAATTGTGATTCGAAAGCAAAATAATATTTATCTTTTTTTAGAGATTGGTACAAAACATTGCCCCGGGAAGCGATCGTATCAGTTGGATTATCGCATACAAAAACTGGACAGGTAATATTGTCAACCATATGAGTTAGTTTGAAGTTTATCATCTCATTTAAATACTCAAAAACTGTCGACAATCCATGCACTTGCATCCTACTTTCAAAGAAAAATTTTAATGCTTTATTATCTTTAAATACTTGAGTAAAATATTGATTTACCCCAGTAGCGTCCTGTTTTTGCCACATTTCATACACATTTGGTGGTAATCGGTGACTGATAGGAGCACTTAGATCTATTTGACCTGGGTCACAAACTACACAAGCTATCCTATGCTCTTTGCACACAGCTCGGGGAGCCAAATACCCTCCAAAACTACGACCAATCAAAGCTATTTTAGTTTTATCTACCTTAGGATGTTGTATAAGCCAATCCACGACAGGAATCATAATATTTTCGAAGTCATATCTCATGTAAAGACGCTGCTTTACAAGAGCAGCTCCCTGTCCTGGTCCCACAAAAATTAAACAATTATACCCCCTATCAATGGCTGCCTTAGCACCTAGTGGATATAACTCCTCCAAAGTAGCATCATATCCTCCTATTATGATAATAGTAGCCTTACTCTCTGTTTCCTTTGAAGTGAAAAAATATCCTGGTAAAGTAGTGTTATTATAGGGGATGCTAACTGCTTCTACATCCTGTTCGAACAAGCTTACAGCTTGTCTAAAACAAGCTTCAGAAGCGCTATAAGTCTCTAAAAGCTTTTTATTATCTAAATTATCACGTAAAAAGAAACAACTTTGACGATAATATTCATTGCTACGCAAATAAGCACACTTTGCGCTAACCAAATGACCACTATTTAAGCTATGTAAAGCCATAGATTCGACACGTTTTGCTACCTTGGCCCACTCATCATACCAACTTGTGTGATTACCATCTTCTATATTAGCTGCTGTAGCTAAACATTCACCGATATCAGCGCATCCATGATAGGTGTATCCCAGAGTTCTAAGAAACTGCACTCTAAATTCTGAGCTAGCAAACGGTACATTAAACATTTGCATAAGGTCAAGCGAGATAGTCATAATATGCCCTTCTTTTAGTTTTAAAAAATGGATTTATCTCTATATATTTTTTCCTAAACCTATACTATACGGACTTGTTGGTGTTTATAGTTGATTTAAATTAACATATCCTTATATGCCAATCAACTTATTTCATTATACTATCACTGGGCAAAGCCTATCCAGATAGCACTAAAAAATGATAGGCTTGGATAGATCTATCTACCTAACACCTAATCACTCATACTAGGAGAATTGTATATTTGCTAATTTTTGATACTTCTACTTCACACCAGTAGAACCAAATCCTCTATCTCCTCGCTCGGAGCTTTCTAAAGAATCAACCAACTTTAATTGAGCCTGAGTAAATGGAGCAATAATCATTTGTGCAATACGCATGCCACGTTCAATTTGGAAGCCCTGATCTGATAAATTAATCAAAATAACCATGATTTCACCACGATAATCAGCATCAATAGTCCCAGGCGTGTTTAAAACAGTAACACCGCTTTTAATTGCTAACCCAGATCTTGGGCGTATTTGTGCCTCATAACCTGAAGGAAGTTGTATAGCCAGACCTGTAGGTATAAGTTTGCGCTCACCTTTTGCTAACAAAACTGGCTCGATAATATTGGCCATTAAATCCATACCTGCACTTTCTGCAGTAGCATATTTTGGCAAAGGTAGATCATGAGCTGATTGTTGTTTGGTTATTTTCACTTCCATATTATTTACCTTTATTAATAAAATCATTGAGTAACTGCCCTAAACGACTTTGTAATTTCTTATCAGCTAAACTACCGTCCTGATCAAAGGCTTTATATGCATCAGCCAAAGAAAACATTTCTGGATATACAAAAGATCCACAAGCTTCAAGAGGTATTCTAGTATTCCATAAACCGCGATTCCCACCTACCATAGATGGAGAAGCAGACATAAGTAAAATCTCTACACCTTTCCAAGGCATAGGCTGCACACGAGAAACCCAATCAATTAAATTTTTTAAAACTCCAGACATGGAAAAGTTATACTCCGGAGAAGATATTATTATTTTTTGAGCCTGGGTTATTCTTTTAACAAAATCATTAACTGTCGCGGGAATACCAGAACTATTTTGTATATCCATATTATATAATGGCACATCAAACTCTGTCATATTCGCATAATCAATTTGATGATCAGCCGAGAGAATTTTCTGGCATAAATCAGTAAGTTTTTTATTAACTGAATCCTTACGCAATGATGCAGCCATTAAAAAGATATCCATTTTTGAGCCTCCAAATTTATTATTAATAGCGCAGTATTACTATTTATTTATAGCAAATTCATGCAACATAAAAGCATATTTTTTAGCAATTTCTTTAAGTCGATCAAACCTACCTGATTTACCACGATGACCGGCTTCCATCTCCGTTTCCAATAATAAAATATTATTATCAGTTTTATTAGCTCGAAGTTTAGCCACAAATTTAGCTGGCTCCCAATATGTAACTCTGGGATCATTTAGTCCAGCCAAAACATATAATTTAGGATAGTTTTGTGGCCTAATATTGTCGTAAGGAGAATAAGAT
>CAMCSP010000070.1 GCA_945877755.1 Rickettsia typhi
TTATTTGGATTTTAGAAAGATGTCACTTGGCAACATAGCAGCACTGACGTGATATAACTCTAAAACTAAAAAGCTTCCATACTTTAGCTATTATTATATTACTGAACTCAACTTTGACAATTCACTGAACTCCACTTTGAGGAATGACAAGTATTGCCCACTAAATATATACACAATAAAACTACTAATTTATAAGAAAACAGCTTATTTCTATGCAGGAGAGGTCAGACCATCTATAAATCTATCTTTCAGCAATTAAAACCACTAAAACTCAAAAGTAACACCAATTGCTGTTGCTACTGTGCTAACTTTTTGTTTCAACTGATGATTTTGGAATTTAATATTGTGTGCTGCATCATAAGTATATTTAAGATCAAAATTGAAGCCTAAGGTATTACTACCAAACATGTCATCAAATAAAACATCAAAACCTAACTGACCAACAGGACCGCCACCATTTGAAACTGATGTTCCTTTTGAACCGCCAAAAGCAATCTGATAGGAATAACCCGCACCAATATATGGACTAAGAGTGGCTTCTGGTACAAAATAATACTGAACAAGAGCAGTAACAGGAGCAATATTAATTTTGGTATTTACCGGAGCAGCACCATTAATTTTTAACGTAGCCTTATTATAACCCACAGAACCCTCAACTGCCATGTGTTCTGTAAAATGATACCCAATTGCTACCTCCCCTAAATAACTACCCTTTAATTTAGAGCCTGTAATAGCTGAGTTAGATGAATTATGTGACGCACTACTGCTCATCATACTGCAACCGCCTCGTAACTTCGCCAAAAACTTACCAACACTTTCATGCGAAGCTGGATGAGAGTGATCTGCCAACGCAGTTGAACTCAGTAAACCTAGCAATATTACAGATATGGTTATTTGTTTTGTTTTAGACATTGTCTATCTCCTCAATTCAAAAATTTAAATTACACTCAGCTTTCGTATTTTAGAAGATATAATGCCATTATCACGATGTCAAACATTCTGTTCGCCATGCAATAAAAAAGGAGAGCCAAAGCTCTCCTAGTTTATCAATCAATATAATTAAAATTAGAATCCGAATGTCACACCAGCTGCAACCGCAGTTTGATTGCTTTTTATAGTTCCAACTTTTACACCACCTACTTTAACTTTATGTGGAACTTGGTGAGTGTATTTAACATCAATGTTAAAGCCCATTGTATCATTGTATGGAATATCAAGACCAACTTGACCTACAACGTTACCACCATTTTGCATTTTAATACCTTTTGGAACGTTAGTAAGGAAGTGGTAAGAATAACCAATACCAGCATATGGACTTACAGAAGCTTCTGGCATAAAGTGATATTGAACCAATAATGAAACGGGAACAACTCTTAATTTATAATCACTTTTATGGGAAATCTTACCATAACCTGCAGATCCCTCTACAGCTATATTATCAGTAAAGAAATAACCAAGAGCTAGTTCACCTAAGTAACCGTTGTGGGTGTTGTTTTTTTCCGCTCCTAATTTTTTACCGTTGTCTTTTGTATGTAACCAACCAACACGTGCTTTTAGTACTAAATGATCTTCACCACCACTTGCACTTGGAATAGGTGAATGTACACCGTCTGCTAATGCAGTTGTGCTTACTAAACTAGCTAACACTAATGCTATACTTGCTTTTTTAAACATAAAATTTCTCATAATTAAAATTAAACTAACCTTCTTAACACATCCCCTTGATGCATTGATTGTGAAAGTACTATAAAAGATTGCATTTGTAAATCATTTTCCGTCTAAAATTAGCATATTTTGCCAAAACTGTGACTTTTTTATCACAGTTTTATTGCATTTAAACCTGAAAACAATAAAAATTAAGTAAAAAATTATTTCAAAAAGTAGCTATTTTGCAATAAGAGACATTACAACCTGAGAACCTTCAATCCTTGGGTTAATCTCAGCTCTAGCTATATCCTCTACTTCAGTTTGAACCCTCTTCATTAAAGCTAAGCCAAGCTCATTATGGGTAATTTCACGGCCACGAAATTTTAAGGAAACTTTAACTTTATCACCATCTTCAATAAAGCCACGTATATGTCTGAGCTTCACTTGTAGATCGTGCTCACCAATAGTCAAACGTAACTTTATTTCTTTAATAACCACTACCCTTTGCTTCTTTTTGGCAGTACTAGATTTTTTCTTTATCTCATATTTGAATTTACCAAAATCCAAAATCTTACATACCGGTGGCTCAGATTGTGGAGCAATTTCAACTAGATCAAGACCAGCCTTTTCTGCATATTGTATTGCGGTAGCAATGTCTACGACCCCAATCATTTCACTATTTTGATCGATTAATCGAACTTGTTTTGCAAAGATTTCCTTATTTGACTTAGGTAAATTATTATTGCGGGGTAAAGTAACTATATTAAGACTCCTTTAATATTTATTTTTCTCATTCAACTCATTTAGCAACTGCGGTAAAGTTAAGCTATCTTGCTCACTAGAGCCCAACCTACGCACCGAAATAGTTTTATTTTCTACCTCTTGCTTACCAACAACTATAATGAATGGCACCTTTTGTAACGAGTGATGCCTGATCTTATAATTGATTTTTTCATTGGAAATGTCAAGCACTGTTCTATATCCAACCTTATCTAATTCTGATTTAACTTGCTCTGCATAGTGATCTGCATCAGAAGTGATAGTTACAATAGAGATTTGATCTGGTGCCAACCACAATGGAAATTTACCTTCATATTGTTCTATAAGAACTCCGATAAATCTCTCTAAAGTACCTAAAATAGCGCGATGTATCATAACTGGTACATGTTTATTACCATCGCTGCCTATATACACAGCGCCAAGTCTTTCAGGTAAAATAAAATCAACTTGCAATGTACCACATTGCCAATCTCTACCAATTGCATCCTTTAGTACAAATTCTAATTTAGGGCCGTAAAATGCGCCTTCTCCTTTATTTAAAATATAAGAAAGACCTGCCGCTTGAACAGCGCTCTTAAGTGATTCTTCTGCCTTATCCCACACATCATCAGAACCAGCACGCACATCAGGACGATCAGAAAATTTAACTACAAACTCTTTAAAACCAAGCTGGTTATAAACCTTTGATAATAAATTACAAAATGCAACAGTTTCACTTGTTATTTGTTCTTCTGTACAAAAAATATGAGCATCATCTTGAGTTAAACCCCTTACCCTTAGCAACCCATGCAAAGAACCGGAAGACTCATTGCGATGGCAACTACCAAATTCAGCCATCCTGATTGGTAAATCACGGTAACTTTTTGTACCAATTTTAAAGATCTCAATATGACATGGACAATTCATTGGCTTTAGAGCCATAATCTTGTCCTCAGATTCAGAAGTGAACATATGTTCTCTGAACTTCTCCCAATGACCAGAACGTTCCCACAATGATTTATCTACTAACATTGGAGTTTTAACTTCTATATAATCATTTTTCTTAATATGATCTCGGATAAAATTCTCTAAAATCCTAAAGATGGTCCAGCCCTTATTATGCCAAAACACCATGCCAGGAGCTTCTTCCTGAATATGAAAAAGATCTAATTCTTTGCCTATCTTTCTATGATCTCTTTTTTCCGCCTCTTCAAGCATATGAAGATAAGCATCAAGCTCCTCTTTTGAGCGCCAAGCAGTACCGTAAATGCGCTGTAACATAACATTATTACTGTCTCCGCGCCAATATGCACCAGCCAATTTCATTAACTTAAAATGCTTCACATGTTTAGTAGAAGTTGCATGCGGACCACGACATAAATCTATAAAATCACCCTGACGATAAAGACTGATAGGCTCATCACCAGGTATAGCAGCAATAATCTCTGCCTTAAAATCCTCTCCGATTGATTTAAAAAACTTAATCGCTTCCGTTCTATCCCAAACTTCACGTTCAAATTGTAAATCCTGATTGCTGATCCGATGCATTTCAACTTCCAATTTTTCTAGATCATCTTCTGATAAATTTTTTTCTGGAAGCACATCATAATAAAAACCATTTTCAATAACTGGACCTATAGTTATTTGCGTTTTAGGATATAAATTTTTTATTGCATGAGCAAGAATATGGGCAGCATCATGACGAATGATTTCTAGACTTTCAGCGTCTTTGGACGTAATAATTCTCACCTGAGAATCTTTTTCTATAATAGTTGAAAGATCTGCTAACTTACTGTCTATTACAACTGCCAAAGCAGCTTTAGCCAGGCTTGGACTGATATCCTTAGCTAAGTCCAGACCACTTATAGACTTCGAATAAGAACGAATATTGCCATCTGGTAAAGTAACTTGAATCATATATCTATGTTAGTAATCATAATCATGCAGCTGCTCACTTGGCAAAGACGGCAATATCTTAATTGTATTTTTATTAGGCACATCACCAGAATTAGAATAAGATGTTTCACCACTATCAGGTATAGAAGGAAGACCGCTCACTGACTCTCCATATACCGGTATTTTCACTATCTCACCTGGTTCTAAATAATAAGGCTTGGTTAAGCTATTCAAAGTAATAATATCATGAGGAGAAACATTATAACGCTTTGCAAGAGAAGCTAAAGTGTCAGTATACAGCACTTCATGCAATTTATAATGCTTAAAAGACCCACCTGATCTGGGGTAAGCAGAGTCCATAGAAGCTTTATCCTCGCTAGCATCACCCTTTAAAACAATCTCAGCTCTTTCCTGAGTACTACAAGAAACAATAGTAAAAAAAGCCAATATTAAAATTCTTTTCATCTCATTACCTCAAGCTTTTTTATAACATCTTAAATATAGTGGTACTATTTGCTCTAAAGCTTTTGGAACAATACCCAATGTACTTAAATACATTAATTTGTCATCTTTGTGAATCACATTATCATACTTTAATAACTTAACTTGATCACGTGTTAATAAAGGCTGCGGCAAAAACTCCATAAAAAATGACATGTAGTGCGCGATAAAACTTGGTATTGAAATCATAATTGCCTTCTTATTAATAGTCTTAAGCAAAAATTTCATTAACTCCTTATAAGAATAAATATTTTTACCGGCTAATTCAAAAATCCCACCTTGGTATAGATCACCACTCTTTATGATCTTTGCAATAGCTTTAGCAACATCACCCACATATACAGGCTGGAATTTTGTATGACCATCATCAATCAAAGGCAAAAAGTGAAACATCGAAACAAATTTAGCAAAAAAATTAAAAAAATTATCATCTGCCCCAAAAACTACACTTGGTCTTACAATAATCGCATTAGGAAATACTTTTTTTATACCTTGTTCAGCTTGATACTTACTGCAAGCATATTCTGATTGATGCGCATGGTTCACATTCAGTGCAGAAAAATAAATAAACTGCTTTATATTCTGCTCCTTACAAATTGCAGCTATATTGATAGCAACATCTTTATTTATCTTTTGAAAAGTTCTTTTACCCTTTTCAAATAATATGCCAACCATATCAATCACTATATCAGAGTTCCTAATTGCTTCTTTTACAGAGCCAGGATCATTAACATCAACTACTTGAAGATAAATCTGCCCAATATTACCAGCCGTCTTAAGAAAAGACGAACGTTCAGGATACCTAGAGGCAACTTTAATATAAGCTCCTGTTTTTGCCAATTCCTGAACCACATAGCTTCCGATAAAACCAGAGCCACCAAATATAGTAATCGTAGTGTTTTTTCTTTCCATTATTATTTTACCTGGCTATGCAGTTGACTCCACTAGCTACTACATGTAGTATTGGTTATTATGAATATTAAACCGTCAAATTTGATTGAATTAATGGATATGTTTCCAACTGAAGAGTCGTGTTTAGAATATTTGAGTCTGGTACGTTG
>CAMCSP010000071.1 GCA_945877755.1 Rickettsia typhi
GCCAACGTACCAGACTCAAATATTCTAAACACGACTCTTCAGTTGGAAACATATCCATTAATTCAATCAAATTTGACGGTTTAATATTCATAATAACCAATACTACATGTAGTAGCTAGTGGAGTCAACTGCATAGCCAGGAAATTTTATTACTGGTGAGACTGAAAGCCCAGCCGACTTTTTTGACAACAGACACCAAGATGTAGTAAGTCGTCTACGAGAACGAAAAAATCTGGAAGCGATAGAACTTCGAAAAAATCAACCAAAGCTGGAACATAGAAAACTTCAAGAAGAATATGCAAGAGAGAACGAGAGGCAGAGAACGGCGGCGGGACAATATGCGCAACTTAAGATAGACTTAGCAAAAAAAGAAAGACAAAAATACGTGCAAATAACAGAACAACAGATAGAAGAGGAAATGCCTGCTCTAAGAGCCCAAAGTGAAGAGATAAAAATAAAACTAGAGTCCAAAGTGGAGCTAGACGCTGAAAGCAAAAAGCAAATAAAGGAGCTAAATGAAAGAAGCAAAAAGCTAAAAGAGACAGTAAAAAGCCTAAAACCTGAGATCGATCGAAGTGCTGAAATCAAAGAGTTAAGAAAGCAAATAAATGCACTAACACCGCCACCATCTAGCGTTGGCGGCTTTGCTCCTGATCAAGCTCCAAACAATGGAACAAAGAAAAATCTAAGTAGGGATAGAAGCAGTAGCAGTGATCACGACTGGGGGAGATGGCAGTAGCAGTGATCGCAACACATAATAAAACTAATTAGATGAAAGAATTATCGAAGATAGTTCGTATTCTCAAAAAACAAGGTGTTACTTACTAACTATAGATAAACAGAAAACAATGATAAATTAAGGAAACCCTGGTCTAGATGTTATTCCCGCCTGCGCGGGAATGACGACAGAGCACGCTGGAATGACAACAACAACATAGCCAGTAACACTTTATTGACGATGGAGAATAGCGAATGATGGTACAAACAAATGGCTGATGAGAGGTAAGTCCCCCTACTCAACTGGGAAATTAAAATAGCTATCAGGAAATAACGCATCAGCCAAAGAAAAATGCCACCATTCTTTGGAATATGGTTTAAAACCATGGCTGATCATTTTATCTTTAAGACGATCACGCCTAATTTTATACTTATTTTCAATAAGATTATTTTCATAATGAGAAGCATCACTAAATAAATCAAATGAAGATCCCATATCTACCGTTCCATCATCCAAAAACATTATCTGCGAGCCATCTAATAATGTACGAGACTGTGGGTTTATTTTGTGAAGTTTTTTATCAATTTCAATAATACTGATATCAACAGCATTACCAGAGCTATGTTGTGATTTTCTTGCGATATAGCCAAGTTCAAACGCCCTACTTTTATCAATAGCTGGATAAAACCATGATTTCATTTTTTGATCTTCACTATCCTGACTCCAACGGAAAAAATGATCTACTGCCATTTGTGGACGATAAGCATCATAAACCACAAGACTATAACCATCCTGCTTTAATTCAGCCTGTATTTGTTTTAATTTTTTAGCAATTGGCTCAGTGATGATCACTTTCTCTGAATTATAACCATCAACCGGCACACCAACAAAATTATGCTCACCAGCATATCGTAAACTGACTTGAATAGTTGGATCAATATCATGTAAATAAACAAATCCTTTTAACAAAGACTCTGGCATTATTTTCCTCGATATTTATTATTATAACGATTGGTGAGGTGATGCCTTTTTTCAAAATTAAAACGTTGTTTGCTAATAAAAAATAAACTTGCTGCTAAACCACCAAAACCAATAAGTAAAAGAGAAAAAGCACTGAATAAATGTTCAGATTTAACTAAATTTAAAGTGGCATAAACTAAGTAAAGCACAATTAAAATAAATAAAGCTTGTCCAAAGCGACGACCAAGATTTTGCATCCTCAATGCCTTATTTTCCCATTCATGACGATGATTCTGATCACGCTCTATAAGCTTTAAAACCAGCTCAGCTCCGCCTTCAAACACTGCATCATACTCTGCTAAATCATGCGCCGTTGGAAAACTTTGTGCTTTCGCATCATTGGCCGATTCCGTCTCACCAACCTCAGCAGCTGGAAAATACTTACGCGCATAAATTTCTACCGCTTTAGGAGAATCACCAAAATATCTTTTGCTATTGTTTTTCATTTTTACTTTCTTTCAATTTTAATATCACTTTATTATAATCCGAGCATAAATTTTGCTGATCTTCCAAAAATGATTTTGGTGCGTATTTATAGGGAAAAGAAGTGTTATTGTTAGTTGACCAAATAAAACTGGCAAACCCTTCAATCGCAGATTCTTTAAAAAATTTAGTCCACTCACGCATAAACATTATGCTAAACAATAACATTTAATTTAGCAACAATAATTAATTAGAGTAATTTTATTTCTTTATTATTCAGCTGTTTATATCTTCAATCGATTATTAAAGCTATTTCTCTCAACGAATTACTTAACCTTTACAATTCTTGCACAGGCAGGAATCCAGTCCTAAAAATAATTTAAAATCGTCTTTTATTATTATAGGGGCTCTAAAAACCCTTGCATAAGGTTTGTTGTATAGCAAAGAGGAGCGAAGAAACCTGAAGGACCAAGCATAACTTAAGGCGAACGTACGAATTTAAGGATTTCAGTAGCTGGCTAACAATACAAGTAGTTTTAGCGATGCCCTATATATTATAAAGATTCAATACAATGTATACTTAATTGACACTTCGGTTGATTTATACTAAAATAAATTAACTATAAGTTAAATATTACTATAATTTATTTAGATTTTTAAGGGGCGACTATGGTACAAAACTATCAGCTAGATCATCTACCCACAGAACTGCAAAATTCAGGAATAATTGGCATTACTCTGACCAGGAAAGCTTGGATAAAAAGTGAAGGTTATATTCTTCGTGGTGTTGATTATGATCAACTACAAACTATACCTTCCCAGGATAGTCCTAATGCAATCAGTCTGGTCACAGATAATAATAAACAAGCCACCCTAAGTGAGATTGTGAGAATTGATACAAATATTAGAATATACACAAAAGGCCTTACCGCTGAAGAAGTATGTGTTATGAAAAATAAATTCGTTGAATTATATCCCCACCTTTCGAATGCTTATACAAGCTGTGGGGCTAGCTATGATCACAATACTAAGACTCACAGCAAGGAATTTGGTGATATATCGTTCCAATTTGCGGGATATGATTATAAAGCAGACCACCACTTTTCACTTTTGTCAGGCGTAGATTAAATAAAGCAGATTTTTAGCTCTAAATAAGTATTATCAAAGGATTGATCTAGACTCAAAGACAATCTGGCTCTATCGTGAATTGATCCCGACGCAACATTTACCAAGAAGAATAATCAAACCTATCATGGTTATAAGAATCATATCCAAGTTGATAATAAGCAGAAAATATATCGTAACAATCCTTTGTCAGCTGAACAAAAAGCCTGCAACAAGATCAAATCGCATGTACGTGTAAGAATTGAGTGTGCATTTGGTCCCATAACAACTGCAATGGGTGGAGTGGTGATGCATGTAATTGGACTAGCTCGAGTAGAAGTAAAGTTAACACTGAAAAACTTGGCTTATAATATGTGAAAAATTATAAAAGTTTTGCAATTTTTAGTTGTAATTAAATTAAGTATCCTATTAAACTAATAATTACAAACTCAATCTTTACTTAATTTTTATAAAAATGAAAGCAACAGTGACTGGTATTTTAGGACTGGATTTCCGTGGAGGCGGAAATCCAGTCCTAAAATATTAGCCTAATTTTCAAAAAGTTAACAATTATTTTCTTGTCGCAACTGAAAAATGCTGCATAATCAAAAGTTATGAGCAATAACCCTAAAGCAGTAATTTTTGGCATAAAAGGAACACAGTTATCCCCTGCTGAAGAAAATTTTATTCGCGAACGCAACCCATTAGGCTTCATTTTATTCTCTCGTAATATTGAAGACAAAGAGCAGGTAAAACAATTAGTTGATAAACTAAAAGCTGTTACTGGACGTAATACTCCTATCTTAATTGATCAAGAGGGCGGCAAGGTTGCCAGGTTAAAAAAACCAAATTGGCGACATCCACCAGAAGCAGCTATATTTGGTCAAATCGCTAAACACGATCAAGCAGCAGCAGCAAAAGCTTGTAGGATTAATGCCGAACTTTTAGCCTATGATTTATATCAATTGGGAATTAATACTAACTGTGCACCGGTGCTTGATATTTTTTTACCAGATGCACATTCAGTAATCGGTAATCGTGCTTTTAGTGATGACAAAGATTTAATTTGTATGCTTGCTTCAAAAATGATCAAAGGTTTTAGCAATTGTGGTGTTTGTTCTATTATTAAACATATCCCCGGGCACGGCAGATCTAAAGCAGATAGTCATTTAGAACTACCTATTGTTGATACTGATCTTCAAACTTTGCGTAAAACTGATTTTTATCCATTCACCAAATTAAATAACAAAGCAAAATGGGCAATGACCGCACATATACTTTATAGCGCTTTAGATGAACATCAACCAGCAACTTTTTCATATAAAGTAATTAATGAAATCCGTCAAAAAATTGGATTTAAAGGCATTATCATCACTGATTGTATCACTATGAAAGCATTAAAAGGAACGATGGCAGAAAAAGCTAAAAAATCTTTAGACGCTGGATGCGATGTTGTTTTGCATAGCAATGGCAATCTAGAGGAGATGATATCCATCATAGAGGCCTGTCCTGCCCTAACTGACATACAAATGAATATTATCAAAGCAAGCTATACTGAGCTTAAACCTCCTTCAGAAAAGTTTAATTTTAAAAAATTAGATCAAAAATTAAATCAATTTTTTAACAAATTCAATATCACCTCAAACTACATCCCTCAGTTCGATCCCACTGAACGCTTACACTAGCTGGACAACATTTCTAAATAAACATATATCTATAGTTAGTGGGTAATACCAACCATGGAATTTACTTTAGCTTTACATAATATTAAACTAGTCTATAAGGTTATTCTGTCTGTACCTTAATCTAAGGAGTTGGATATGAATGCTCAACAAACTCTAAGACTCTGCCAAGGCGCATTAACTGCATTCATAATTATAAGACTTTCTGTAAAAATTCCCGAACTTTTCTGTAACTACGCAAAACTCAATTGTAGCCCAGTTTCTGATTTATACAAAGCTGTTGTTAACCCTAATGCGGTACGTGTAGGAACTACAGTATCTATCGGTTCAGTGTTAGCTCTAAAATGGTGTGATAGTGGTGTTTTCCCCATAGTAACATTTATACAATTAACGTCATTAACAGCTTCTTCTTATTACGCCGACTATCAAGAGCAAAAACAAAAATATGTAAACACACAAATTTCAGGCCTTGTACAAAATAGCAACAATTATCAGCTAAATAATATAGCAAAAACAATGGAAGATACATCACAAATGCATAGTGTAAATATGCGCATATTGTTTGAGCCAACTGTTACAGTGTTAAATATAGGCTTTAATTCAGTTGTAGGCTCCTTAGACAATTATCTTGCTCAAGAAAAAAGAGAGCAAAAATTACAAAGTTTAAGAAGTGAAATAGATGATAAAACTACAAATAACGTTCACACATTAGTTGATCTTGCAGATTTCTTAACATCAGAAATAAAAAATCATGCTATTGTTACTACTTACGCTCCTTTGCATTTAGGATTGGCCTTAATT
>CAMCSP010000072.1 GCA_945877755.1 Rickettsia typhi
TTACTTTTAGATTCAATCGAAGAAAATCTCGTTCAAGGGGAAAACTTTTTTATCAGTTAATACAACAAGCGCTGACAATTGATCCAGTACCAGCTAAATCACTATATACTACATGTAGTAGCTAGTGGAGTAAACTGCATAGCCAGGTAGATTAATATGCTCATTCCATTTTAATAATAATTCTACATATTGCTCTAATTGCAAAAATGTTTCACGTGAAACATTTTGCTCGTTCAACAGGTAGTTTTTTGCATTATTGTAATCTTCAAGATCCTGCATTAATTACTATTTCGTTTTAAATATATCAAGATGGCGGTAATAGCAGCAGGAGTTACCCCTGGTATTCTTGAGGCTTCTCCAATATTAGCTGGTTTAATTTTATTTAGTTTCTCAGTCACTTCTATAGACAAACTACCAATCAATGAAAAATCAAGCTCTCTAGAAATCAAGAGATTTTCATCTCGCCTAAATAACTTAATATCAGCTTCTTGTTTGGATAAATAGTAAGAATATTTCGCCTCTACCAAAACCTGCTCTATGATTTGCTGATTGATATCATTGAATTCAGGCATTATTTCTCCTAATAAAATAAGATCAACTTTAGGGTAGCTCATCAAATCATATATAGATTTCCTTACTCCATCCATAGTAAGATTCAAACCGAAACTAGCCAGCTGATTAGGAGAAAATTTTTTCTCAGATAAAAAATCCTTTGTCAGCTTTATTGTAGAAATTTTTTCCTGCATTCTACTAAGTCTTTGAAGGGATACACAACCAACTTCATAGCCACGAGCAGTTAATCTTAAATCTGCATTATCTGCACGTAAAGACAATCTATACTCAGATCTAGATGTAAACATCCTATAAGGCTCTTTTGTACCATTTAGAACCAGATCATCAATCATCACCCCTATATAAGCCTCTGAACGATCAAGAACAAATTCACTATCAGACCTTAAAGATAAAGCCGCATTAATACCAGCAACAATGCCCTGCCCAGCAGCCTCTTCATAGCCAGTAGTGCCATTAATCTGACCAGCAAGATAAAAGCCTGATAAACGTTTAGTTTCCAAACTATGTTTTAACTCTCGTGGATCCACATAATCATATTCGATAGCATAACCTGGCCTTACAATTATAGCCTCCTCTAAACCAGCTATTGATTTCACCACTTGCTCTTGCACATCCTCAGGAAGTGACGTTGAGATACCGTTTGGGTAAACTAAATCAGAATCTAATCCTTCAGGCTCAAGGAAAATCTGATGACTAGCTTTTTCTGCAAAACGCATAATTTTGTCCTCAATAGAAGGACAATAGCGTGGTCCAGAAGATTGTATCTGGCCAGAATACATAGGCGATCTATGAACATTTGATCTAAGAATATCATGAGTTTTGCTATTAGTTTTGGTTATATAGCAACAAATTTGTGGCACATTCACACTATTATTCATATAAGAAAATGGCCTTGGCTTCGCGTCTCCTGGCTGTTTTTCTAAAATATCATAATTAATTGAGCTCGCTAAAATCCTTGGAGGTGTACCTGTTTTTAGCCTTCCTAAGTTAAAATTTAAGCGATGCAAAGTATTGGAAAGTCCAATAGAAGGCGCCTCATCCACTCTCCCGGCTTTAATTTTCTTTTCCCCGAGGTGAATCAACCCATCAAGAAAAGTTCCTGTAGTTAATACAATCTTAGGAGCTAAAATCTCCTTATTTTCAGCAGTAACTACTCCACAAACCTTACCATCACATATTAACAGATCTTCCACAGATGCTTCGATAATAGTTAGATTGTCCTGATTGGTTAAAATAGATTGAATTGCTTTTTTATATAAACTCCTATCAGCTTGAGCCCTTGGACCCCAAACAGCAGGACCTTTACTAGCATTAAGCATCTTATAATGGATACCAGCAATATCAATAGCCCTGCCCATTATCCCATCAAGAGCATCAATCTCTCTAACCATCGTACCTTTGCCGATACCACCAATAGCTGGATTACATGACATCTCACCTAAATTTGTAAATTTTAACGTAATTAAAGCGGTATTAGCCCCCATTCGCGAAGCAGCAGCAGCAGCTTCGCAGCCAGCATGTCCACCGCCTATAACTATAACATCAAAATTATTCATAATTTTTATTAGAATATTGCTCTATGTACTTGTTTAATAAGGCTCTTATATTTAAATCAATTTAACCTAAATGTAAAATTTATTTTTCGATGGTCAATATAAATCGACCAAACTTTTTAAGGGATTCTTCCAAAACAGGATCGTCAATACCATGAATATTAGGACTTTCAGCTAATATCGGCATTATATCTTCCTCGATTATCTGGGAAGAAGATAAGGAAGGTCGCAAATCAAACCTTAATTGAGCAATATATTCTGAGCCAGTGTAAAGGGCAATTTTCTCTAAAATAGTATTAGAAAGATAGAATAACTCTGACGAGAAAGCATTATTTGCTACAAAAACATGCAAAATACGCTTCTGAGTATCCTGGCCTAGAGTTACCTTATAAGGAATAGCATAGTTAGAAAGACTCTCCCCCACTATCTTAGGCCAATCATAAATGATTTTCTTTAGCGCTAGACCTTTAGTTTTGTAAGTCTCTTGCAAACACCGATCAACATACGCAGATAAATTAATAAATCCTTTGATACTATTTTTCATCAAACACATTACATCTTGGAAATAAATGGGATAAATTCCTTTATAATAGACTTATACAATTGTTTCTTGAAAGGGATAACAAGGCTAGGCAAAGATTCTATTTCAGTCCATTTCCATTTTAAAAACTCTGGGGGACTTTGATGAATATTGATCTCTGAATCTTTACCTAAAAACCTTAAAAGAACCCATTTCTGTTTTTGACCACGATATTTTCCTTCCCAAAACCTAGGAATCAAAGACTCCGGTAAATCATAATAATGCCAATTTGAGCTTTCAGTCACTATTTCTACGTTTGTAATACCAGTCTCTTCTTTAGTTTCCCGCATTACCGCTTCCAAAATAGTCTCCTCACCATCGATTCCTCCTTGTGGCATCTGCCATGTATTACCTTTTCCATCAACTCGTTTTCCTACAAAAACTGTTTTAGCAGAATTGACAATAAACATACCAACCCCTCTACGATAGGGGAGAAAAACGTTTTTGGATGCACAAACACTATTACTATTTTCCATAATTAACTTGATACTTTAATTTTTTTAGGCAAGGCCTTAATTGATACTAGTTTTATATTTTTTTCATCTAGAGTTTTTAACCAATCCTGCAATATATCAATATTAACCTTATTAAACTGTATAACAGATATCGCTTTACCCTTGCTTCGTGCGATCTCTTCTAATTCTCTTAAGTCTTGCGAAGTTTTCTCCTTGGTCTGATTCTTACTAACAACTAAATCACAAGCCTCTACTACGAATACACTTTCATTGTCAGATTCCAAAATTGCTGTTTTATTACTCACTCCGTATAAAAAGAATAGATTAGCCTTATGTAAATGCTCTACCACCGTCGACACCGCATTTACAGAGCTTAGGAATTCTTCGTTACCTAAATTATAAACACCTACAGAATGCTCTATTTTACTTAACATTCTCTGCAGCCTATAATGTATCTCTTCTGAACTAAAAGAAGAAACCAAATCATAATCTTTCACAGGAGTATCAGCACTTACATCTATAAAAGGCAATTCCATAAAAATATCGTTACCATTTTCTTTAGCCGCTCCGATAATATTGCTCAGATATTGATTATAAGGGGAAACTCCTATTGTTATATCCTTAGGGAGTTCCTTTATATCTTTAATAAAGTCAGAACTAAAATCTATTTTATCAATTAGTAAGGCTATAGTAGGAGTAATAGTTTTATGCATATCGCTAGACCCAGTGCCAGTCACCAGGTTTCCCTCGACAACCGCCTTATCCTCAGGAATAGTAAGGACTATTTTTTGTTTACTGATTACTTTATCAATACCATTCTCTTGATGTGAAGTTAGTCCAGAGAAAACCAGATAAACCCAAAATAAGGCTAGCACGCAGGTAAGCAATCCTAAATAGTAAGAACAATCTTTTTTATTCATAATTTCACTTCATTTTTTTATAAATACCAATTGCCTTAACTAAATCTATAGCTCTTTCCAATTGGTAATCCTCTTTTACTTCTCTAATAACATCTCCGTTATTCTTGTGCTTATTAATAGATAAATCGTTTTTCACTGCACCAGATAATAAATCCCTAGGAATATAACCATTTAGATTTTCTTCTCTAATATTATTAGTAACATTTTTTTCTTTAATAACAGATTCTTCCACAATAACGTCTGGAGTAATACCCTCAGCCTGAATCAACCTACCATTCGGAGTGTAATAAAGAGCTGTCGTAAGCCCCATAGCGCTCCCTCCAGATAATGGTATTACAGTTTGCACAGAACCTTTACCAAAAGACCTTTCACCCATTAATACAGCTCTTCTGTGATCTTGCAAAGCTCCGGCAACTATCTCAGAAGCAGAAGCAGACCCTTCATTAATCAATATCACCATTGGTAAATCAAGAATTTTATATCCACCTTCACTGACATTATAATCCATATTATCAGCCTTAACTCTGCCCTTGATAGATACTATATTTCCGCTTTTTAAAAAAATATCTGACACTGATACAGCCTGGTTCAATAATCCACCTGGGTTATTGCGCAAATCTAATACTATTCCCTTTAGACCTTTTTTCTGTAAGAGAAGACTCTTATAATGACTAATTATATCTCTAGCAGTATTTTCTGGAAACGAGCTAACCCTTATATAAGCCACATCATCGCTCTCAATACGAGACTTCACAGATATAATTTTAATCATATCTCGCCTTACTACAATCTCTATTGGAGCAGAATTATTATCACGTGATATGGATAATTTAACCTTTGTGCCTGGTGTACCTCTTATTTTCATAACAGCGTCAGAATAATTAATGCCATAGATTGACTTACCATCTACTCCGATTATATAATCTCCCGGCTTAATGCCAGCAATATATGCAGGACTGTCTTCTAAAGGAGATATAACTTTAAGAAGCCCACGCTGTGCAATAAATTCTACACCTATACCACCAAACTCACCTTTAGAGTAAGAATTAAGCTCTCTATTCATATCTTTATTTAGAAAACCAGAATGTGGATCTAAGGAGTGAAGCATGCCGTTAATTGCAGAATCTATTAACTTACTATTATCAACTTTATTCACATAGTCTTTATTTATTAAATTAAATGCTTCGTAAAATCTCTGTAAATCAGATGACGAGCAGCAATTTTTCTCTGTTGCAAATGCCGATGCAGCAAGCATTGTTAGAATTAAAAATATTTTTTTGTGTGCAATCATAAAAGCTAAATTCAGTAATATTAGCTTCTATAATATATAAATTATCTTAAAAGACTAAGCTTAATTTTTAGTTTTTTGATTGGCATCTTGAGTAATAATCATGCGCAGTTTTGTGCCAATAATATGGATCTTTAATTATCTGCGAAATCGCCTTAAATGCTGCAAAAGGGTTCAATAAGTAATAAAAGGGATATAGAAGCAATTGCCATTTAAGACCAGGCCAATTATGTTTAAATTTTATCGCTAGAGCACAACTATACATAACCAGCATCCATAAAAAACTATTCAAAAGTGAAAATAATGCCAATAGCTCATATTTATCATTAGAAATGTCTGTAAACAAATAGGCCTGGCCAAGAAAAA
>CAMCSP010000073.1 GCA_945877755.1 Rickettsia typhi
TTAGATTCAATCGAAGAAAATCTCGTTCAAGGGGAAAACTTTTTTATCAGTTAATACAACAAGCGCTGACAATTGATCCAGTACCAGCTAAATCACTATATACTACATGTAGTAGCTAGTGGAGTAAACTGCATAGCCAGGTAAATTATAATCGACCTAAGCAATTAGATTTGCTAAATACAGAAACAACTGATAAAGATTTGCCAGAAGAAGCATGTGAGATCAAACAAGGTATTGATCAGATACAGGATTTGATCTTGTCTAGCATAGGTTTTTCACCTACTACAATAGATGATTTAATGATTAGACATAATTTATCTGTGGATATTATTCAAATAGCGATATTAGAGCTTGAATTAGAAGGAAAAATAATCAAAAGTAGTCATAATACCATAACCTTAATGAGTTGATAAATGAATTTAGTCATAGTTGAATCACCAACTAAAGCAAAAACAATAAACAAATACCTGGGAGCTGGGTATAAGGTTATTTCATCTTTTGGTCATATTAGAGATTTACCCTCACGCAATGGCTCTGTACGACCAGAAGAAGACTTTGCCATGGATTATGAAATCAATGACAAAGCCACCAAACATGTAAAAGAAATAGTTAGCGCTGCAAAAACTGCAAAAAAAATCTACCTAGCAAGCGATCCAGATAGAGAAGGAGAAGCAATTGCTTGGCATATAGTCGAGGTATTAAAAGGGAAAAAAGCACTAACCAAAGATATAGAAGTAAAAAGAATTGTCTTTCATGAAATCACTAAAAAATCTGTACAAGAAGCAATTGAGCACCCGCGTGAGATTGACACTGATCTAGTCAATGCTCAACAAGCCAGAAGAGCACTAGATTATCTTGTAGGATTTACTCTATCTCCAGTTTTATGGCGTAAACTACCAGGAAGCAAGTCTGCTGGCCGGGTACAATCGGTAGCTTTAAGATTAATATGCGAACGAGAAGATGAGATTGACCGATTTATCAGCCAAGATTATTGGAAAGTAAAATGCAGCCTGTCTAATACTCTTGAAAATCAATTTTGGGCAACACTTACTCATTTACAGTCTAAAAAATTAGAAAAATTTCACTTTGCTAACCAAGAGGAAGTTAATAATGTAGTCAGCCAGCTAAAAGAAAAACAATATACTATAAATGATATCGAGAAAAAACAACAAAAACGTAATCCTTATCCTCCATTCATTACCTCGTCTTTACAACAAGAGGCGTCTCGTAAACTTGGATTTAGTGCAAAAAGAACAATGCAGGTTGCCCAAAAACTGTATGAAGGCGTATCAGTGGACGGAGAAAATATAGGTTTAATTACATATATGCGTACGGATGGCACACAATTATCTGCAGACTCAGTTACTAGTGCGCGTGAATTTATTGAAAAAGAGTTTGGTAAGAAATATCTACCAGAAAGCGCTAGAGTTTATAAAACTAAAGCAAAAAATGCTCAAGAAGCACATGAAGCTATTCGACCAACCAATATTAATTTAACTCCAAAAGTTACTGCTCAATATTTAGAATCTGATCAACAACGTCTTTATGAATTAATTTGGCAAAGAACGGTAGCTTGCCAAATGGAAAGTGCTTTAATTGACCTGGTAGGAGCTAACATTATTACAAATGATAATTATGCCATTTTGCGTGCAACCGGTTCTACTATGGTTTTCGATGGCTTTTATCGCTTATACAAAGAAGATCTTGATGATGCAGAAGAGGAAGAAAACCTTGCTCTACCACCATTAACTGAAGGCGAAAAACTTTCATTAAACGAAGTGTTATCAAGCCAGCATGCTACAGAACCTCCACCAAGATATAGTGAAGCTAGTTTAGTAAAAAAATTAGAAGAACTTGGTATAGGCAGACCATCTACTTATGCTTCAATAATTTCCGTATTACAGGAGCGCAATTACGTTAAGTTAGATAAAAAACGCTTCTTACCAGAAGAGCGTGGCCGCTTAGTTACGGCATTTTTAGTTGTATTCTTTAAAAAATATGTTGAATACGGTTTCACTGCTGATTTAGAAGAAAAACTCGATGAAGTTTCTGACGGAAAAATGCAATGGAAAAAATTGCTGCAAGAGTTCTGGTCAGACTTTAATCACAACACAGAAGAAGTTCAGAAATATGACATTACTCATGTGATCAATGAGCTAGAACCATTAGTTGCAGGACATATTTTTCCTAAAAATGCAGACAGCAATGTCGATCCAAAAAAATGTCCATCATGCACCAATGGTATTCTAGGCCTAAGAATTGGTAAGTTTGGCCCTTTCGTCGGGTGCTCAAATTACCCTGAGTGCAAACATACACATAAAATATATACTGCTGATGCAACCGAAGATAGAGACAATAGATCGATAGAAAATCAGATCGAAAATAAAGTGATTGGTAAAAATGCTGATGGCATAGAAGTATTGCTTAAAAAAGGACCTTATGGTTTTTATGTACAGCTAGGACCAGATGGAGATAAAAAGAATAAACCAAAACGCTCATCTGTTCCAAAATTTATTAGCATGGACAACTTGGATTTGAAGGTAGCATTAGATTTATTATCCTTGCCACGTGATATTGGTAAACATTCAGTGACAGGTAAAATGATCACCACAGGAATAGGAAAATTTGGGGCATTCGTAAATCATGATGGGAAATATGCTTCTTTGATAAACCAAGAAGATGTCTTCACAATTGATACAATAGCAGCTGAATTACTACTCAGTCAGGACAGAAAATCTACCGCTGGAAACTCTGCTTTAAAATCTCTAGGTGATTTTAAGGGGACTGAAATTGTTGTATATAAAGGAAGATATGGACCATATCTAAAATATGGCAAAATCAATGTTAGCACTCCAAAGAATTTGGATCCAATGGATATAACCTCTGAACAAGCTCAGGAATTAGTTACCAACCATTTGAATAAATAAAATTATTCACCCTGAGATAACGAAAATCCAAACTTCTCATCAAAGCTATATAAATTTTCTATTTGTACAAAATCTAAACCAATCGCCGAAATCTTATTTAACAAATCAACTACTTCTTGATGAGTGGTAATTTTCTCTTGATTGTTAGGCACAAATCTTAAGCTAAAATAATCACCATCAATCTTGTTCATGATCTTAACTGGCCAAATCTTTAGCCCTTTTGAAGAGATCATTTGTAATCTAAGTTCGCCATCGGTTATATCCTGAATTTGCTTTGCTAGAGAATTAATATCATCACCTTGCCAATCAAGATAAACATCGACACCAACTAACTGTTTTTTCTCACTCATATTAATGGTAGGCTGATATTCAGTTATTTTTTCTTTTGCTTCAGCATAAGAAGCTTCCTTCATTTTTATTGGTTTTTGACCAAGCCTTTTAATAACTTCACTAGCAAATTCTTTAGTTCCAACCTTTTTAGTGCTAATTTTTTCATTATAAATATCAGCAGTATGAACTCCATCTTCCAAAGTTTTAAGCCAGGCATTTTGTATTAGAGCAGCTACTTTTGGCTGACCGATATGCAATAGCATCATTATAGAGGCATTTATTATGCCAGATGGATTAGCGATATCTTTATCAGCAATATCAGGAGCAGAGCCATGCACAGCCTCAAACATCGCATAATCATTTCCAATATTTGCAGACCCGGCTAAACCAACAGATCCAGAAATTTCTGCAACAATATCAGAAATAATATCTCCATATAAATTAGAAGTTACTATAACATCAAAAATTCCTGGTTTGCTAGCAAGTTTAGCTGAACCAATATCCATAATATAATGATCACTTTTTAAAGTTGGATATTCTTGTCTTACTTCATCAAAAACTTTATGAAATACTCCATCAGTAAATTTCATAATATTATCTTTAGAAAAACAAGTAACTTTCTTGCGGTTATTTTTTAATGCATACTCAAATGCATAACGTATTATTTTTTCACAGCCAGTTCTTGTAATAAGCTTAAGAGATTTATACATATTGTGTGTTGGCCTATATTCAACGCCAGCATATAAATCTTCTTCATTTTCTCTAACAATAATAACATCCAAATCAGGATGTAGTGTTGAAATATACGGCGCATATGCAATACAGGGACGAAGATTAACATATAAACCTAAGGTTTTTCTAAAAGTAACATTCAAGCTTTTATAGCCGCCTCCTTGAGGAGTTGTAATTGGGCTCTTAAGCATAATTTTAGTTGTTCTAATAGAATCCCAAGCAGGAGTTGATATTCCCGTGGTGTTCTCTCTTTTATAAACTTCTGCTCCAACCTCAACAGCTTCAATATGAATTTTTGCCCCAGCATCTTTTAATATTCTTAAAGTTGCTTCCATTATTTCAGGGCCAATACCATCGCCATATGCCACTGTAATTTTTGTGTTTTCAGTCATTTTCTTTTACCAAAATTAAGATTGAGAAAGAATTTTTTGTATAGGCTTATAATTTACTCGATGATGAAGTGAAACACCATAACTAATTATTCCTTCTAGATGTTTTTGAGTACCATATCCAACATTTTTTGCCCACAAATAATCAGGAAATTCAATTGCTAGCTTAGCCATGTAATTATCTCTATAAACCTTAGCTATAATTGAAGCAGCAGCTATTGAAACACTAATACTATCTCCCTTAATAACATTAAGGGTTTTAATATCTCCATCTAACTTTATATTACCATCAACTAAGGCCATATTTGGTTTTACTGGAAGTCCATCTATTGCTCTTAGCATAGCAGAGACAGTTGCTTGATTAATGTTAGATTGATTTATTTCCTCTATATCAGATACACCTATACTACAAATATGTCTAGTAAGTATCTCTCTGCTAAATTTAAGCAGATTTGGTTTAGATAATGTCTTGGAATCATGTATTTTTGTACAGTCAAAATTTCTGTTGATTATTACAGCCCCCACTACTATTGGACCGGCCCAAGCCCCACGACCAACCTCATCAAGTCCGACTAAAACATAATTACTATATTGATCTTCAATAGAAAAATTTGCCATTATAATTAGGACTTTTAAAAGTTGATTAATAAAATTTCTCAGCATATCATGAATATGAGTTAACTTATTTATATAACATAAGTCAAGGAATCAGATGTACCTAAAAAAGATTTTCTTTTGTTTTTTGTTAATCCTAACATACGGTTGTGCACATCATTCAAATAATACAACCCCATCAAATCAATTTCAGATTGATCTAGCTAACAACTACAATAATTATGCCGAAAAATCAAAAGAGAGAGATGATAGTAAAAGTTGGAAATTTTTTAGTGATAAAGCAGTAATGGTACAAAAAAGTCAAAATGTAGATCCAGAAAATTTATCTAAATGGAAACTCCCTCAAAACTCGGTTCTAGAACTCACCAGAGCACGATTAGTATTAATGAGCTTACTTGAAAAGAAAGCGGAAACCATATGGGCAAATCCTAAAAATACTGCTGAAGCCCAACTTTTCTTTGATTGTTGGGTCGAACAAATAGCAAACAATCAAAAATTGCTAACCAACGACATCAATTATTGTAAGTCAAATTTTTATCAAAGCATAAAAACTTTCCTGGCTATGCAGTTGACTCCACTAGCTACTACATGTAGTATTGGTTATTATGAATATTAAACCGTCAAATTTGATTGAATTAATGGATATGTTTCCAACTGAAGAGTCGTGTTTAGAATATTTGAGTCTGGTACGTTGGCCTG
>CAMCSP010000074.1 GCA_945877755.1 Rickettsia typhi
TAAAACAAGACTCAATAAAGAATCTTATAGAAAAGAGCGAAAATCAATTAATAGATCAAGTTCAATTGAGAAACTTTGCACTGATGAAAAGAGTGTTTGAGGAGCTTAGCTTGTATCCACCAAAATTAGAGAAAGATCTTCTTAAGTCAAAAACAGAATGTGAATTTCTCTGGAGAAAAGCTAAAGAAAAAAATAATTTTAAAATTGTAAAGGATAGTCTGGATGTATTAATTGGATTAACAAAAGAAAAGGCTTCAATTAGAGCAAAATGGCTAAAAACAACTGATTATGAAGCCTTAATTGATATTTATGATCCTGGCCAAAAACTTTCTGATGTTAAATCGAAATTTAAAGAGGTTAAAGAGGAGTTATTAAGAATAATTGGTCAATCTTCTATAGACGAGATCAATGGAATGCATCTGATTGATTCAAGATGTAATATCTCAGATGAACATTTTTATGAGCTATCAAAGAAAATCTCATCATATATTGGATTTAACCTAGCTAAAGGAAGAATAGATAAAAGCTCTCATCCAATCTGTTGGGGATATAAGGGAGATGTAAGGATTACTAGTAGTTATAACCAAAATAACCCTATTACTTCTTTATATGCAATTATCCATGAAGCAGGTCATGGAATATATTTGCAGAATTTAGGTGAAGCTAATAAACATCAACCAATAGGGCAATTTGCAGGCTATGCAGTGCATGAAGCTATTGCTTTATTGTATGAAGCTTTTATAGGGCGAAGTGATTTCTTTCTCGACCATCTAAAAAATGAATTAGGAGACTCTGTAAAAGCAAACGAAACAGAATTCAAGAAAGTTATTAGAAAGCCTTATTTCTCTCCAATACGCATAGACTGCGAACCGCTTATTTATATGCTCCATGTTATTATGAGGTTTGAATTAGAAGAAAAGTTATTTTCAAACGAAATTAATACTAGCGATATTCCTGAGTTATGGAATGAATATTATTTTAAATATTTTAATAAAAGAATTACTAATGACAGGGATGGTTGTTTACAAGATATGCATTGGTATATTGGTTACTTTGGCTATTTTCCAGCTTATGGCATGGGTATGTTGTTTGCTGCTCAGCTGTATAATAAGCTCGAAGAATTATTTCAAGAGTCATTATATGGGAATGAATATTTTAATACGGTAAAAATCTGGTTAACCAACAACTTGTTTGTTCATGGCTCTAGATATAATTTTGCTGAGCTAGTTAATAAATCGACAGGAGAGAATTTAAGTTCTAGCCATTATATCAACATGATGAAGAGGGCTCAGAGTGTTAGATAATATAATAATTTTATTTTATTTTTTGATAAATATAGGCGTAGCAATTTACTATGGCGCAAAAACCACTAAGGGTTACTTTGAGGTACGTAAGAAATATAGTTTAACTACATTGACTGCTACTATGTTTGCTACGGCGGTAGGTGCTTCAACTATTATACTAGTTTCAGATAAATTTTGTGAGCATGGTATAAAGTTCTTTTTTATGCTTAGTGGTAATTATATTTCACAGTTAATTGTGGCGTTATTTATTATTACTAAAATGCAAAAGTGGCTAGGATGCTTAACTCCTGCTGATGTTATAGCTGATATATTCTCACCAAAATTAAAATCTTTGTGTGGTTGGTGCTCAGTTCTTGTATCTATTGGTTTTGTAGCTATACAGCTGCACGCATTTGGTAAGATAATCCAATATTTTTATGGTTTCAAGATGGAGTATGTAGTCATTGTCTGTTCTTTGTTTGTGGTAATTTATACTGCTTGGGGCGGTTTAAATTCAGTAATAAGAACAGATATATTCCAATTTTGTGTAATTATTATAGGTATTATATTTTTAGCAAAAATGGGATTAAATAGTGTTGGTGGTATATCTGCATTGCTTTCAGAGTTACCTGAGGATAAACTTGACTGGAGGTTAAATGATATTGGTGAGTTTAATTTCTTTCTGAATGTAGCCTTAGTCGGGTTTAATCCTTCTTTTCTACAAAGAGTATTCATTGCTAAGGATATCATACAAGCGCGTAATGCGTCTTTATTGTATAATTTTCTAGCAATGATTTTTTTTATTATTGTTGGTGTTTGTGGACTTGTTGCATGTTTCCACAACCCATCTTTAACTACAATGGTAATTCCTTATTTATCTCAGTTAATTTTGCCAGATGGAGTGAAAGGTTTAATTATAGCTGCAATATTAGCTGCAATAATGTCTACAGCAGATTCAGATCTTAATATTGCTAGCGTGAGTTTGTATAGAGATGTATTTAAGAAAAAAATAAATCAAAATAATATAAAATTTATCAGATGGCTTACATTTTTGCTAGGAATTGGATCTATTGTTATTGCGCTGGCGTTTAATCAAATTATTGACATTTTATTTTTTGTAATTGATTTTTGGGCTGTAACTTTCATGTTTCCTCTAATCTTTGGCATATTGGGGATGGTGATTGATTATAAAAAATTATATATCGTCATTGGCGCTTCAATTTTTGCAATGATTATTTATCAACTATTAGTCGCTAACAAACTTATTAGTTCTAATATTATTGGCTGTGTAGTCAATATTGTAACTTATTTAGGATTTTATTTTTACAAAAAGTATTTGTATGTGGAAAAAAATAAAGAAGCTTCTGTTATTTAAAGAGTTACATGAGTTTCAGTCTCAGTATTTTGGTGTTGTAGGAATAATACATTCTTCTGTACCTTATTTTCTTTGGGAATTTTCTTATGCTGAAAATTTATATATGAATTTAATACATCTTATGGCTGGAGCTATATGTTTTACAGTGTTAATGAAAGAGGATGTCCCTTGTTTATTGAGGAATAATAACTGGCTATGGTACTTAGCATTATTATATAGTTTCCCATTTCAAGGATGTATAATGTTTTTATTGAATATGTCATCATATAATTGGGCGATATATTTTATTACAAGTATAATGTTATTAGTTTTTTTTACAGAGTCTATGCAATTTCTTATATTGTCGATTTGTGGCATCTTCTTGGCTATTCTTTTTTCGTTTTTGTTTATAGATTTTAAAGATATAGTTCATTATCAAAATATGAGCGCAATGATATATATGTACGCAAGTTGCTTTTTTGTTAGTTTGTTATGGAGTTTTTCTTTAGAAAAGAAAAGGATAGAAAAGTTAGAGTTAGCTATGAAAATTGCAGGACAAGTTTCTCATGAAGTAAGAACACCATTATTATATTTTTCAACCCTTTCGAAAGTATTTAAAGAGATTAATGCAAAATTGGTTGAATGTTATAAGGTCCTTAAACAGAAGAAAATTACTCTTCCTAAAGCTTATACTGACCAAGAGTTTGAGTATATACAAAAAATCCCAGATAATATTGAGAGTATTTCTCGTAATACTAATATCGTTATTGACATGATTCTTGTTAGGTTAAAGGGTGAAAGCTATGACCGAGAATATAAAATTCTAAAAATTGCTGATTGTATAAATGAAGCAGTTACAAATTTGACTGATCCAAATATTAAAACTCATATTAAAGTTAAAGATTTTAAGGTTCATGCTCCTTACAGTCTTATTTTGCATGTTTTTTATAATTTATTTAAAAATTCCTTTTATTTTTTAAAAGAAACAGATAATCCTAAAATTAATATTTCCAGCTCAAATGATGGTAAATATAATATTATCCATTTTAGAGATAATGGTTTAGGTATTGATAGCCAAAATATGAAGCAATTATTTCAAGACTTTTATTCTCAAAGGACTGGCGGAGTAGGTTTAGGTTTAAGTTTTTGTAAGGATGTGATGAGAAGTCTTGGTGGCTATATTGATTGTGACTCTGAATTAAATAAGTATACTCAATTTAATCTTTTTTTTCCTAAGGTAAAAAAACATGTACAATAACTCTATCCCATTATATTTTTTCCCTACTAGTACAGCCTTCCTTGATGATGATCCTCATTTTTTAGAAAATATAAAATTCCAATTAAAAAACCCAGAATGTATAAAAATTTTCAATTCTTATAAAAAATTTGAAGAATATTATCAAAAACATTCTAGTAAAATAGATGCACAATGCGTAGAACTTGAAGATGGTTATGATGATGACTCCATCTCAGTAAATGTAAGATTAGAAAAAATAAAGGACGTCAGCAAAATAAAGGATAAAAGTAATTTATTAACAGGAGTTGTTATTGATTATAATATGCCTTTATTAAATGGTTTAGAGGTTATTAAACTTTTACCTTCAAGTATTTATAAAATTTTACTTACTGGCGTTGCAGATGAAAGCATAGCCATAGAGGCCTTTAATAATAGGCTTATTAATCAATTTATTAAGAAGCAAAACAATAATATAATCAATCAGCTAAATGATCAAATTAAAATAGTACATGAACATTATTTTTTAAATGAAAGTAATAAAATAACTTCGTTAATAGGCGAAGAATTTGTGCGATATTCTTTAATAAATGACGAAGTATATAAACAATTATGGAACAGTCTAGTAAAAAAACATGACTTTATTGAAGGCTATATAATAGATCTATCTGGATCTTATTTATTCTATGATCGTTTTGGTAATAATTATTGTTTTGTAGTGCAAACGGAGGAACAAGCTGAGGCAAATATAGATATTATACCAATAGAGGAGTTCTCAGATAAAGTTGTGAATGATATCAAACAAAAAAGAATATTATACGTTCCAGATAGTGAAAATTTTATGCTTAAATCTAATATTTTAGATTCCATAAAAATTACAAATGGCAGTAAGATATTTTATTATGGATTAGGAAAGAATCAATATGAGCCACAAAATTAGTAAAATTTTACAACAAGTGAGAGCTGGAATGTATTACGCCTTCAGCAAACCCCATTAATTTCTCCTCACTTTCGTCAATATGGGTGCTTGCATAGGTGTATGTGTTTGCTATTAATTCATCTAGTGCTTCCTTTTTTATAATCTTATTACGAGAGTGAAAAATCTTCTCCAAACACCTTACAACTTTACAATAAATTGTGATATCAATCTCCTGTTTTTCAAGAGATGGCGAGACAATCGCTTCTAAAGGGATGTTTAAGGCAGCAACAATTTTGCCTATTTTTTCCATATTTTGGGATCTGTCGTGAAGAATATTTCTTACATCAGCATATGATAATCCTGACATTTCTTCAATTTGAGTTAATTTAAGCTCTCTTGTTTTTAGAATTCTTCTTAAATTTTTTCCAATACTCATATTAATCAATTATTATGTGTTGACAAAGTAACAAACTGTGTATAAAATATATAAAAATTAATACACAGAGCTACACATACTGTGTAATTATTAAACTTATATTGTTTATAATACATAAAATAACTAACTAGGGAAGAAAAATGATTAATGCATTTAATTATCTAACGTTACGAGAGTTATTCTTAATTAGAATAAGACATTTCGATCATCTTGATACAGTACAGAAATTCAAGGTTATGTGGGCTATTGATAGAGCTAAGAAAATTATGGATAAAGCTAGGGAGAGGAAATTGAAATCAAACTTTAAAGATAGAGAAAATCAAGAAACTAAGTCGGTAAATGAGCATTCAAGTCTCAAGGTTAGAAGAAATAAAATTACTCTTGGTTCAAGAGATAGTGCCGATATTCAGGCTAACTTAAAAGAGGAGG
>CAMCSP010000075.1 GCA_945877755.1 Rickettsia typhi
TAGATTCAATCGAAGAAAATCTCGTTCAAGGGGAAAACTTTTTTATCAGTTAATACAACAAGCGCTGACAATTGATCCAGTACCAGCTAAATCACTATATACTACATGTAGTAGCTAGTGGAGTAAACTGCATAGCCAGGAAATTAAAATACCCAAGGCTAATCTAAATCGCATATTAAAAGCGCTTTGGGAGTTAAAGCTTGTAATATACGATGCACAAAAAAATATATGGGATTTAACAGAAAAAGGAAAATTGCTTCAAAATGATAAAAATAGTTTTTTAAATGATGCAGCAATATTATGGGCTAACGTTGCTGCCGAAGATTGGCTAAAGTTGCCTAGCTTATTAAAAAGCGAAATTTCTAATCATGCATCATTTAAAGATACTGAAACTAATGAGCAAAATACAGTATCATATTTAAATGCGCTTGAAGGGTATGCAATTAAAGATGTAGGTGATTATTTTAAACATCAAACATTAATAGGTAAAAAAATTATTGGCTTTGGCCGTACATCGCTAGGCTTAATTAGACATTTGGCAAAACTCAAATCTGATTTAGATGCTAATGTATTGATCGAAAGTACCGTTCCTTCTAATTACCTAAAAGGGCTAAATATAAAGATCATTCATCAATTGGAGCAATCAACAGGTCATTATGATATAGCTATATTTTTAAGGTTTCTACACTATTTTAATGATGTAACTGCCTTAAGCTATCTGAAGAAAATGCATCAATTAAATATCCGCAAGCTAATGATATTTGAAACTATTATTAGCCAAGATAGTCCAATTGGAGGATTATTGGATATTAATATGATTATAGAAACCGGTGGTAAGCTAAGAACTATAGAAGAATGGCAACAATTATTTAAACAAAGCAATTATTTATTAACCTCAACCAATCAAATTAACCCATATCTAACCTTGCTTGAAGCGGAATTATAAATGAAAGATTTTTTTCACAGTGGTTTTGTAATTTTAAAAGAGGTTATTCCTTCTTCATTAGCAAGCAATCTAAGACAAAGTATTCAAGATCAACTTTCAATAAATGCCCAAGAACTTGAAGTTGCAATGAATGACTATCTTTATTGTACAGGCAGGTGGGCTTCGCCTTCTCAAGTTGTAAGCTGTATAGATGAAGAGATTAATTTTACCATTCAACAAAGACTTGAAAACTTGCTAAATCAAAAGATTAAAATGGAAAAATGTAATGTAATTTGTAAGAACAGTAATATAAGAGACGTGGTACCTTTACATCAAGATATATCATATTCGCCAAAGTCCCCATATCACTTTTCCTTATGGCTTGCTTTAAATGATGTAGATGAGCAATCAGGGTCGTTACAATTTATCGAAGGAAGCCATAAATGGCCAATTTCTCCTGCGGTAGATTTCTGGTCACCGGAAGTAAAATTAAATAGCATTTTAGAACAAGAGCACCAAAGTCAATTGCAAAGAATTAATCTCAAAGAAGGGGATGCAGTAATATTTGATTCACGGCTTTGGCATGGTAGCATAAAAAGCACCAGCGGAGATGATCGTTATGCTTATGTAAGCAGATGGGAGATGTTGGGACAACCATTCCCTAAGATTCCTAGCATTCAGCCGGCTTTCTTTGGTATGTGGAATTGTCACAGAATTACCAAAGATATATTAAGTAAAAGATTACAATTTATAAAACCAGAAGTTGTAGTAAATGAGAATTTTGCTGAGCTAATTTCCCAGTGGCAAACTTTGATGCAAGAAAATCACATATTAGAAGCTATTGATCAGATTAAAGCCGTACAGGCTTTAGAAAATGTGAAAATATTACATATAGCTGCAAACAGACATAATGCAGGTGATTTAACCGGAAGAATTTATAAAAATTTATGGAATTCTCTTTTGTGTAATTTGCAAAATAAATTACCACAACTTGAATAGATAGCTTATGATAAAATGATTTAAACTTTATTGTAAATCTCATATAATCTTGAATATAAATAGGTAAAAATGAATAAGCAATTTGAGAAAGATGGGTTCAGCCATATAAAACAAGCTTTTAATTCAGAAGAAATAAGTGAGTTAATTGCAGCAACCGATAGTATATTAAATAATCCTGCTAATAATAAAAAAGACCTACTGACCATCGATGAAAGTGGTCATATCCATAAAGTTTTATATCCACTAGGAAAACATGAGTTATTTCTTAAGTCTCTAGTGCATCCAAGTATTTTAGAAATATTATTACAAACCATTGAAAACCCTTTAGAAATAGTACCAACTTGGGAGGACATTTTAATTAAACTTCCCTATTGTGGAATACCAGTTACTTTCCATCAAGACTTAGCATTGCAATCCTCGAAATACAATATTTTTAGCTTTGGCATTTACTTTCATACATCCCAACATAATCCAGTACTTTACCTACCTGGTAGTCATGTTTTAGGTGCTTTAACAAAAACCGAGCTATATAAAATTTCTGAAGCAAGGATTAATGAATTTGTCCCAATAATTGCACAACCTGGTGATATTATTATGCATAAGGTCAAAACTATACATTATTCTGAGACCAATAAAAGCCCTTTCCCTCGTTATACTTGGTACTTAGAGTTTCGTACTCTATCGCAGTTATACGACGATAGTCCATGGGATAAGAATTGGATATTAGCCCGCCGTGCAATATTTGCTTATGCATTATCCAAATATCAACCCTCATATTATCGTGAATTAATAAAAGATGAACACATACTTGAACCTTATTTGCATAATTTAAATTTACGCATCCCTCATGAAACTGAAACAGTAAAATACGATATGCAAAGCCCTTATAATCATTTTGCTTATTAGATGTTAACAGTGTTTTGGTTACTATATGTCTTTGACCCCCTCTCTCTTGCTGCCCTTTCCTGATTATATGCTTGGCTAAGGAGCAATAATGGAAGTACTGTCAAGATCTGTTTTTCATTTTTACTTGATAATCAAAAAGCAACATCAATTGGCTTTAGTAATTATACCGAAGGAACAACATAGGTTCATGATAGTTTAAAACTTCTCATTATGATTGTGAGCATCCTTGAAGATAATCATGCTAGTCTTCTAGAAAATAATTTTTCAAGATGATAAACAATAAATTCATATTTTAATTCGTAAAATCCGAATTTAGAGTACAGATCTTTTAAAAGCAGATTTACAAGCTTGCCAATTTGCTCAGGCAATGGTTCATCAATATCACTTAATTGGAATTGTACTGAGGATTCAATAGTATTTTGTACACATATTTTATTTCTATCAAAGAATGGATTGGTTGGATCAGACCAGTTAACTAACTCTCTTCCTCTCAAACCAGTATATTTTACATGAAAATCAATAGAGGCTTGGGCATCTGCACTTAGTTTGGATGCCAATCTGTAAGCATAATGTATTATCTCACCTATAGTACGGATTGGTAATATAAGATCAAATATTTTTCCTGGCTCTAACGTATCAGATGAATCTTCTTGATAGCCTCTTTGAAGATACATATTACCCTTTAATGAAGCTCGCCAAAAATCAGTATCATCCGCGTAAAAAGTAAATATTGAATCATTTTGATCAAACCATTTCTTGCCTAACCAACACTCCATAGTGTTATTGTCTGAAGGGTACGGCTCAATGTTTTTTTTCGTAGGTATCCAAAAAGGTGACCATCCTGAGTACTTTATCTTTGCTTCTTCTTTTAAATGTTCCTTCAGCTCTATTATAGATATTTCTCTTAATTTTCCCTTAATAGCAAAAAAACAAGAAAAGAATCCAAATGGATGCCTTCCTGGTGAGTTAGAAGGAAGTTTTTGAATTAATTCAAACCATCTTTTATTTGCTTGATCAGCAAAATCAGATAATTCGTCAATAGCTTTTAACTTTATCGACATGCCAACTATCTCAAGTATTGCAAGTGCTCTATCCATTGATATAGTGGTTTCTGCACGTTCAAATGAAATCATTGTGGGAATACTAACCCCAGCTAAAGCAGCATGGGTTTTTTGATTCAAGCCAAATTCTTTGCGCTTTCTTATAGTTTCTTTTACTATTTCAGGCCAATTTAATGGTTCAACTAATCTGCTAGTATCCTTTGACATGACGAATCTACTATATATTTATAACGATTGTTGAAATCCTCAGGTTGTTCAGCTTCTGAGGCTTTTAGTATAGTATTATTCTTAAATTTATTTTTAAATTCATTAAATACTAGTTCTGTAGCTTCTTTATTTAGACCAATACTCAAAGCAAATTCAAATAGCATTGCTTTATTTATTTTATCCAAAAATGGTTTTTTACCATTTAATTGAAGTGCTAGTGAGGAATCATATCTACTGCCGTAAATTGAAGCATTTAATAAATCATATGCCGGTGACAATCTCAAGCCATTTAGAGTTTCTAATAAAGCAAAGTTTTTTAAATGCGCATCACTATTACAAATTATAATATTAAATACCAGTAATTTAAAAAATAATAATAGATCTATTTTTGGTAGCGAAGAATACTCCTTAATTATAGCAGCAATTTCTTCATAGCTTCCGTTGTATTTTCCATTTTTATCTAAACCTTGAGGTTTATTTAATATCTGAGCAAATTCTTCCATTCTTAATTTACTACCATCAGATTTGCGATCAAACCTCTCAACTATCAATGCGCTTCCATAGTTCTCTACATCTGCTATTGTAAAATTAACAACTTGTTCTTTTCCGAGAACTGATTGAGCTAATTTAAGACTCTTGAATTCATTACGAACTAATGATTGTCTGCTTTCAATATTATCATCATTAAATTTAGCTATATGAGTAGATGGTGTTTTATCATTTGCCGGATGATATTTATTATCATTTTTCGACTTATAAACAAATATTTTCTTATGTACCCCTGACATATTGCTATGGGCTTTAATGCTCTTTTCAATTTCTGAGCCTAAAATAATTATATTAGAAGTTTTATTTTCTTTTGCATCTACAACACCCACTGCTCCTATACATTCTTTTCCATAACGTAACAAATGTCCAAAGTCATCTTCTTCGTTAATGTCACCAGCTTTTGATTTCTCGTCTCTTAACCATCCCTCAGATAGTAAATTTTGAAAAAAGGGATGAAGGCCTACATTCCATTCGAAATACCTTTTATGCACAGGCAACGTGCATGCTATAGAAACTTCATTCCAGTCATCATTATAAGCAAAATAACTCCCTCCTCTTGGTGTTTCTTCAATCACGCCAGCAATGTTATCTTTATATAACACAAATCCTTTTCTATTGCTCATAAACTACAAATTATTTATAGTGTTTTTATATGTTACTCAAGATAAACATAAAGCATAATTTAACTAATATCATTAAAATAATTAAAAGTAAACTATATTTTACTTTAACTATCATATTTGATAATATCCGTGACAGATAACGTACCTTATCTGTCACCGATTGCTAAAACCCCATACTCACTCTGACGCGCTTGCATATTTGTAACGCGCCAAATTAAATTGCCTAATTTGTGCCACTTTATTTTGCGTATATGTAGTTTACCATTTTCGTGAGAATTCATCGACGACGTGTTCATCGGTAAAGTTTAAATATATAGAGGTAGTAGCTAGTCTATCGTGACCGAGTATT
>CAMCSP010000076.1 GCA_945877755.1 Rickettsia typhi
GGCCAACGTACCAGACTCAAATATTCTAAACACGACTCTTCAGTTGGAAACATATCCATTAATTCAATCAAATTTGACGGTTTAATATTCATAATAACCAATACTACATGTAGTAGCTAGTGGAGTCAACTGCATAGCCAGGTAATTTATTACTAGCATCTGCTATTTGCTCCATGTCTTTCTTATGCTTTATCATGCCGGGAGCACTATGATCAACTTCCAGCAACTCATAATAATGGTTCTCTTCTTTAGCACGCTCTAATCTACCTGCGCTTTCTAAATCATAGGAATTAATACTATTAAGCTCTGTGGTCTTGTTATCAATCCTACTGCGTGTAACATTAAGAGATTTTAATCCTTCTTGGTCAGTAATTCCTCTTTCAGCTTGTTCTTTTGAACTTTTAAGCATTTGCTCTAACTCGCTTTTATTATCAATTGCTTCATTGAAAAATTCGCTTGCCACATTTTGATTAGTCCATACCGCCTCTTTAGCATGACCATAATAAGAAAAAGTACCAACAATAATCAGTATTATGCTCGCAAACCCCCTACTCATCTTAAATACTCCAAACTCTGGGTAGCCAGTGAACCTGAGCTACTAAATTGCTCAAGTGCATATTTAATGCCAACATTGCCGGTGACTTTGTCGTAGATTACTGCAGTTGTCTGATGAGGCTGATACTCACCGGTAGTAGATAGAATGACTGTAGGAACAGCACTTACCTCAAAACGATCAAATGCCTCATCATCTATTTGAAATCCTGATAAGCCGGTATCATTAACAATATCAATAAGATCAGTATTTAGCTCATTTATCAGCACAGCAAGTTCTTTAAAACTACCACCGGGTAAACCCTTAAATACTAATATCCCACCATATTTTTTTGCCTCTCGCGCATAAGCCTTAAGTAGAGGCTTTGGCATTGAAGTGCTAACAAAAATATATAACTCTCCTACTTGTTTTGATAAAGTAACATCACTTGAGCTAAACTCACTACCTAGTTCAGATTGCGTAGTTTGAGTAAAAATTTCTTTCAAGTTCTGCCAGACCATAGCAGTAGAGCTCTTCTGAAGCTCATTTGCAAAGTGCAAATCTTCATTAGCCACACATGCACCATAAAGTAAAGCAGCGATAGTAACTGTAATTGACAAAATATATTTTAAAGCAGACAACAATTTTTTTCCTCCAGACTAAATAACCAAAATCCTGACCGTCATATGGATATTCCTTAAATGCTGAGTATGCCATATCACTTAAACCAAGAGGCCAGCAGCCAGTATCTCCGGAAGAAGAACTAGGATTAACTAGTTGTAACTTGTACTGACTCTTCTTGATTCTCATGGCAATAGACTTATTACACAACTTACCGTTAACACTGCCGTCATTAGTTGATGTCTCTAAAGCAAGACCAAGGCGGTGCATTTTGGCAAGAATGCGCGTGCTATACAGACTACTTGCTTGGATCCCACCAACGTGATCAGCATTTGCACCGGAAAGTGGATAGATATTACCCCAACAACCCCCACACCAAAACATCTCATCTCTTGGCAAAGCAATAGTTGATGAAGCACAGTCTATAGTGCAAGCCGATTGAGCAACAGCGTTACCAAATAAAAATACTTCGGGATTGAGCAAAGTCTGTAGCTTCTCATCATTCCAGGTAACATCGAACTCACTCATGTAAGCAACATCAAAGCTTGATTCCTCCAAACAAGCAAAATCCGTAATTAACTCAAGCCAGTAAATAAGTGGATAGATGTAATAGTGAAGGTGATAGAAAGATTGATGCGCATGATGTTTACCATAACCTCTGTTGTAACTACTCACTTTACTTAAATTACCACCACCTAGTTGCAATCCACCAAGATTGGTCATACAAAATGGAGTTCTGGTAACATCAATTAATCTAGCCGGCTCCCAAAAGCCTATTGAGATCCCCGGAATTGGAACGTTACCTTTAGTACAAAGACAAAGTGGAGATGATGGATTGCTAGTATCTCTTTTTTTAGGACTACTACCCTTACCAATATTAAAGCTACCAATACTAATTGGTAATAAACAAGACCAGCAGATGTCAGTCATTGGATTAACAAATTTTCCTTGGCACGTATTTGCCATACTTGACATTGGTATAAAAATACTTATGGTCAAAATTATGATCGTTGTTTTAATGCAACCGATCATCCCCTTAGCAAGCAGCTTCTCCTGCGGTCTCTTGCTAAGGGTTGTAATCTCAATATTGTGATTATTATTCATCAATTTAGACCTGCTCATCGTCAAAAAAGTTATTATTTTCTTCCCCTACCATGCTTACTAGCCAAATATTCTTGATTAGTAATAAGAAGCAGAACATGCTAAGCGACACTAATATATAAATAGCAAATACACATGTAACTTTATCTAATTGCTTAAACGCAAGTAAAGCAAAGATTGCTAAAATTTGTGTCAGTAAGCCAAGGCGAGTAATATACCCCAGGTACTCTCTTTGACTTAACATCCCAATTACTACTCCCACTAAAGAGCTGTAGATAATGTAGCTCTGCACGGTTGTAATCAGATCAAAATTATGATTAGCGTTGTAACCGAAATAGCAACTATAAAGCCAAAATATAAAAGTCATAGTTACCGGACCATAATTATTTGGAGTAATTAAAACTTTACCGATCAAATTAATGATTTTTTGTTCTAATGGTTGTGTTTGTTCTTTGTTCATTTTATTAATCTCCTATATGGATTTGAGTGATTTTTAACTGCTTAGCGTCTTGCTCCACAATCGCCGGAACATGAACGATACTAAATCTATTGCTTAGCTCACCAAACTGATCAAAATAGACTTGGTAATTAATGTCTTTGGCAAGCTGTAGAGGTTTACCGCCAACAAGAATTATTTTGTCATCATCTTGATTACCAGTATCAGTATCGTTAATCTTTGGGTTAACACGATGTTCCTTTAACCAAGTAATCTGACTTTGATCACGTGCGTCAATAAAGATCATTTTGCCGGTCCAGCTAAGATGATCTAATGGATTAACCGGTGTCCCAGCTGCGTATAAAAGCTTACCACTAGGTAAAACTACGTCATGATCAAGGATGTAACTTGGATCAAAATAATGTGTCGTAGTTTTTGAAGCTTTAGTAATATTTGCAACTGCTTTAGGTTCTTCTACAGTCTTAGTTACAGCATCTCTCATCTTTTTTTGATGTGCAGCGATATCAATACTCGCCAAACGTCTTTGAATCTGACTGAGAAAACCCTCCTCCTTAATTGAAAAAGTTGTCGATTGCGTACCAAAATCCTTGCCAAAAGCTACCGGCAAATAAATGAGGCTAGAAAATATACTCACCAGTATGGCTCGTACTATCAATTCTTGTACGATGGATCTATTGCTCATTATTTGTATCTATGCCTGTTGTACTTGTGTTAAGATTGATACCGGCATTCCGGTGGACATTATCTTCGGTGCTAGTACCTGCTGACTTGTTATTATCTATTTGTTTAGGCGATTGTGGTTGTTTCTTACTTAACTCAAGGATAATTTGCTGATGTATTTCTTTACTAATTGATCTAACTTTATCTCCTGCTACTGAGCTCATGCTATAAACTACTTTGGTTGATTTATCCTCATAAGCTTTTGGTAGTGTAGTAGCAAGACTTACTGCCTGGTCAATCTCACCAAAGAATAATTGTTGATGACTTGGAATAAGATGTGCAATACGCTCATTCTCAGCTTTAATAATCTCGTCTTGAGCAACGTAAACTACGTGACACCTACTCGCAATAGGCGAGAACTGCCACAGCGACATTGAACCAATGCCAAGACCAATTAATGCTGCAATTGCCATTTTTACTGATTGTTGTTTTGGTGTATTCATTTTATCCTCTTATTTGGTTAGTTCTGGGATCATTTTTCTTAAGAGCAAGTTGCTCCACTGCCTCATCCAAACTAATACCTTGGGTGGTTTTTTGACGAAGAAAATTAAAATCAAGTGAGTCTGTTGAGTAAAGAGCTTGGCTGTAATCATCAAGAACTAGTCTGCCAACAACTGTTACTCCTGTTGTGTAGAATAAGGCTTCAGCATATTTACCCGGGTTTAAACTTATTGATTTAATTAAAGGAATCATATCTTTAAAAGCATCAGACTGACGAAAAGCACCAAGCCCCTTCTCATCTTGTTTAAGCAATATTGTCCAGGTGCTATTTTCTAAGATAGTTTGATGATCAATTGTCTTATGTAGATCTGTGAAGTTTTGAACACAGATTACCAGACTACCGCCATATTTACGTACTGTCCTTCCAAACTCAGCAAAGAAGCTAGCAGCAAAATCAAGTAACATCCAGGCTTCATCAACAATAATCATGAATGGAACCAGGCGATCACCGGTAAGAAACTGGTTGGTTATCTCCATCAGTAAGATCTGTAAAACTATTGATAATAGTTTTGGATCATTTTTAATCTCTTCAAACTCAAATACTGTCATCAAGCTTTTGAAACTAGCTTGCTTAGTTCCTGAGAAATACTTACCATATAAGCCGTCTTTAGTATAAGGATACAAAGTTGCACCGTATTTGTGTAAAGTGGGTGAGTTACTGCTTTCTAAAAAAGAAGCAAAACTACTAATGTCTAACTGATAATTATGACTTACAAGTGCCGTTACTATTGCTTTTTCTAAATCTGCACTACCCCTGGCATCATCACCAACCCCACACATAATCTCAAGTAAACTTTTAGTACATTTTAAGAACTCATCTTTGTCATCCGGAGTCATATTAGAGTGAAAGGAGGCAAAAGGATTTAAACTAAAAGGGGCATTACGTCCGAAGGTAATGATTTCTCCTTCAAGTAAGCTGCATATATTGGCAAAACTTTGGCCGATATCTAAAATAAACATTCTAGTATTTTGCGCCATCATACTTACTGCTAACTCTTGTAAGAATACTGATTTACCACCACCTGATGGCGCAAAAATACAGATATTATAATTACCGGATTGAATCTTGTAGAAAGGATTGAAATTGAATAACTGTCCACGTCTTGCATGAAGTAATACTCCGGATTTTGGCACACCTTTCCATTCAGCATGAATTGGCAGTCTTGCAATTACTTCTTGACTTTGAACCAGTCTAGTTAGCTTGAACCGCTGTAGCGAGTTCCATAACAACCCTTGCTGCATTGGCAGCATACTAAGTAATGACGGTAATTGAAGATTTTTGGTAATAATTAAGCGAAAGTTATTTAAATTATATAGGCTAATAACAGTTTGTGATACTACTTCAATTGTTGGGGTAGTGGTAGTAACCATCAACGCCCAGTGTTCACTCAAGAATCGCTCGCCATTATTACTACGATCATTAATATCTTGCCACTGTGCAGCTTCACGTTTTATATCACGATCATGACGCGAGTACCATTTCTCAGCTGAATCAAGGGGTAAATTAAGAAGCCCCCCGAAAGTGTACGATTTAGAATTTTATTCTGCTAATTTAAAATTATTAGCTTTAATTGCAGCCCGATCAAATGTTATAGTTTCTGAGCAACTAAACTTTTTATTAAGCTCACCAATTAACGCATCTGA
>CAMCSP010000077.1 GCA_945877755.1 Rickettsia typhi
TTACTTTTAGATTCAATCGAAGAAAATCTCGTTCAAGGGGAAAACTTTTTTATCAGTTAATACAACAAGCGCTGACAATTGATCCAGTACCAGCTAAATCACTATATACTACATGTAGTAGCTAGTGGAGTAAACTGCATAGCCAGGATGTTTTATATAATCCATTATTACTAAGTAATTTTTTATGAGTGCCATCTTCAACAATCTTACCTTTGTCAAAAACTAAAATACGATCCATATCCAAAAGCGTTGATAAGCGATGGGCAATAACAATAGTGGTTTTATCCTGCATCAATTCCCATAAACTTTCTTGAATCTGGCTTTCAGTTATTGAATCAAGTTGAGATGTAGCTTCATCCAAAATCAAAATCGGAGCATTTTTTAGAATTGCTCTAGCAATAGCAATACGCTGACGTTGGCCACCTGAGAGCTTAACGCCGCGCTCACCAACTAAAGTATTGTAACCTTCTGGAAGTTGAGTAATAAAGTCATGAGCAAAAGCTCGTTTAGCTGCTGATATTACATCTTTATAAGAAGAATCAACCGCACCATATTGAATATTTTCTAGAAGTGATCGATGAAATAAGGATGGATCTTGTGGAATCATAGCAATGTTTGAATGTAATGAGTCCTGGGTAACATCTCTAATATCTTGGTTATCAATAAGGATATGACCATCTGTCACGTCATAAAGCCTCAAAATTAGATTAACAAACGTTGTTTTTCCACCACCTGAATACCCAACTAAACCTACTTTCTGACCAGGCTCAATAGTAATAGAGTTGTTTTGAAATAAATATTCTGTATTTATATAATGAAATTTAACCTGATCAAAAACTATACATCCTTTGCTAACCTTCAGCGCCTTAGCACTTGGTTTATCTTTGATATCTTTAGGACTCAAAGCAACACGCAAACCCTGAGTAATATTGCCTACAATTTCTGAAAATGTCAGTATATCAGAACCCAACGTCCATAACATACCAATAATTGTTATATTAATACTCAAAAGTAATACAAAATCCCCTACAGTAACACTACCATCTTTAAAACCAGCAATTAAAAAAATAAACCCAATAGCCTGGTAAAAAACAAAAGACAAACCTTGAAATGTAAACATCCCAAAAAACCACCAATCTCGCTTCTGATCAGCTGCTACGTATTTATCCAAATGGACTTTTAACTTTTTCGATTCTATCTTTTTTGCTGAAAACAGATGGACACTAATGATATTACTTAAAATATCAACCATCTGTCCAACAACTACAGAACGGACTTCAGCAGCATCGTTAGATAATTCCTTAGCCCGTCTTAAAAATAGCCAGGAACCAATTATAAAAATAATCAACCAACCAATAAATAATGCTGAAAATTTATAACTAATAGTCCAAATAACAAAAGCAGCAATGCTTAATGATAAAAAAAGACTAAGAAAATTCTGAATGATAAGCTTCAATGCATCTGGAATGCCGCTCATCACATCCTTAATCTTATTAGCTAAATTACCAGAAAACTGACTTTGAAATGCTGTTAAGGAATGTTCCATCATTTTTTTCATTAACAAATCACCTATCTCTCTCTTCAATGGTGGATTAAGTCTCAACCAAATAAAATCAGAAAACCTAAACGTGATAACAACAATCAATGATAACAATACATAAAAAAATATTAGTCCAGACAATTCCCCAACAATATTTTCACTTGTTAGATTAGGAAGTTTATCTATTATCATTTTTAAGACATATGGCCTTAAACTTAGATCCATAGCCCATAAAATTGCAACAGCAAATTGGCCCATCATTAATAACTTGAATGGCGTAAGAACCTCTAATAAAAAACTTAGGATAGTATTCTTTTTCAAATCGCTCTCTCCAATAATATATTTACAGCGGCTGAGTAAGTTTATTTTTGCTTTTAATATACGACCAAAACTGAATTATAGACACACCAACAATTATTAGAGTTCCGCCTATAATAACATTTTGGGTTAGTTTGCTATCAAAGAATAAAACAGAAAACAAAATTCCAAAAAACGGTACAAAAAGCATAAAAGGAGCAACCTTATTTACTGAATATTTTTTTAATAAATTTAACCAAATTCCAAAACCTATAGCAGCAGAAGCCACACCAACATATAAAGCACCTATCCAATTATAAGCATTTCTTTCTTTCATGAAGTCTAATGAAAAATCCTCAAACACTAAAAATAATAATAAGAAGAATGGAATATTTAATAAATGTATCCATCCAAGCAAATTTTTTGTATCCATTTCTTTGGCATATTTTTTTATCAAAACCATCTGCCAGGCTTGAGAAAAAGCAGAAATAAGTACTGCAATAATAGAAAATAATGAAATAAAATTTTTTGGTACTCCTACTAAAATAATTACTCCTACAAAAGCAATACACATACCAACAAAATCATGTAAAGCAATTTTCTCTTTAAAATAAAAGTAAGACAAAATAGCTCCGATTGGCGTTACCGTTTGAACAAGTATTATGATTAAAGGAAAATTATCGGTATATTTAATCGAAATATTTATGAAGATAATGAAACCAACACCATGAACTAGGGCTATTTTTATAATTTGTTTGAAAGATTGTTTTTCAAACTTAAGGTAAGGAAAAAATAATATCGAAACTAAAGTTACTCTAATTAAAGAAAGTCCAAAAACTCCAAATCCATCAATTCCATATTTAGTGGCAATGAAATTTCCACCCCATAAAACCGCAGTAACCAGGGCAAGTAAATAATCTTTAAAATACATTTATTCAAACCATATTTTAAATTTTGAGATTGACATAAAATGATGTTCCATGCAACTATCATCTACATAATAATAAGTTTATAAGGAAGTTTTATGACAAATTTTAAAAGCTATAGAAATTCCATAATTATTAAAGATCATGTTAAATGCAAACATATAATTGCCGGTGATTATTCTTATTATTCTGGATATTATCATGGCAGACCATTCGATGACTGTGTAATGTATCTTGACGAATTAGATAATGACTGCGCAGCCGAAAAGCTTGATAAATTGATTATTGGACGTTTTTGCTCTATCGCAACTGGAGTTAAATTCATGCTCGGTGGAAACCAAGGGCATAATTACAATTGGATTGCTGCTTACTCTCTTGATTTTCTAGATGATGACTTTGATGGCTATATAAACAATCCACCTAAAGCACACAAGCTCAAAGGTGATACTGTTATTGGTAATGATGTGTGGATTGGTGCTGAAGCTTTGATCATGCCAGGAGTAAAAATCGCTGATGGCGCGGTAATTGCCGCAAGAGCAGTAATTACCAAGAATGTTGGTCCTTATGAAATCTGGGGCGGCAACCCTGCTCGTTTTATTAAGAAAAGATTCTCAGATGAAGATATTGAGAAGATTTTGCAAATGAAATGGTGGAATTGGAATTTGGAAAAAATAAAGCGTAATTTGGATTATTTAAGATCTGATAATGTTGAAGCATTGTGGAAAAAATTTCAAGAAAACACATTATGAATATTACATTCCAACCACTAGTCAACTCACATTTTCCACTTCTGTTGAAGTGGCTTGAAACACCGCATGTTAAGGCATGGTGGGATCAAGATATGAGGTGGACACCGGAATTAATAGAGCAAAAATATAGCAATTATGTACATGGTTTTAAACGTTTAAAATTAGTAGATCAAATCATTGAAAAACCTATGCATGCTTATATTGTTTTATGCGATAAAATACCAATAGGCTACATTCAATATTATGACAAACATGATTTTCCTCCCGAACAAGAATACGAAATAGCTGAATTGCCAAAAAATTGCGCTGCGATCGATTGGTATATTGGTGAACCTAGTTTTATTGGCAAGGGCATCGGCTCAAAAGCCATGTCTTTATTTTTAGATAATTATGTTTTTCCAAAATTTGACTATGTATTTGTAGATCCAGAAACAGAAAATATAGGTGCAATCAGAGCCTATGAAAAAGCTGGGTTTAGGGAAATCAAAAGAGTAAACGATGGAACAATAATTTGGATGATAAAAGAAAAAGATAATAGGAATTATTCCTAAATGGTTTTGTGATAAAGATGAAATCTTCTTTTTGAAGGAGTTAGTATGATCAATATTCGCCATGCTGTTATCGATGATGTGCCAGAATTATTGCCATTAATTGATCAACTTGGATATCCAACCAACCTCAAAAATCTGGAAAGACGCTTCAGAAAATATATCATTCTTGATGGGTATGGAGTTGCTGTTGCTTGTGATTCTACCAAAATTATTGGCTGGGTAGCATGGTCAAAATCTGAAACTTTCGTGTTAGATAAAACCCGTATTCATATTGAAGGCCTTGTAATTGATACGCAACACCAAAAACAAGGTGTCGGTAAAAAATTAATGGCATTTGTAGAGAAAATTGCTAAGAAATATAGTCCTGTAATAATTGATCTAACCTCTGGATTAAGACGAGCTAAAGATGGATCGCATGAATTTTACAAAAGCATTGGTTATCAAAATGAAGGACATATGGCAAAATTATATTTGAGAAAAGAAATATGAACCAACAACCTAAGGCTAAAGATATTACTCAAATTTTGGTAGTTTGTGGTGCACATGACGAACCTAAAAAATAATTTCTTAAAAAGATTAATCTAACTTGTGCATCGGAATGGTATGTGATAAAAATTTAATATAGGGATATTTTACTTTACAAGAAAGTAAGGGGTAAATGGTAATTATATGATAAAAAACATAATATTTGATATTGGTAATGTACTGATCAATTGGAATCCTGCAATGATAGTAAAAGAGTCATTTCCTAATCATCCAGATCAAGAATCTTTAACCACAGCACTTTTTAAATCGCAAATTTGGTATGATCTAAATCTCGGCAATCTAACAATAAAGGATGCTATAATTGAATATAATACCACCCTTGGCTTAGATATTGTTGTGCTTAATAAGATAATGAGCAATCTGTTCAATTCTTTAACACCAATAAATGAAACTATAGCCTTACTAAAAAAATTACATGCTCTTGGCATTCCTTTATATTCAATAACAGATAATGTTCCAGAACTAATAGAATATGAAAAAAATAAGTATGATTTCTTTAATTGTTTTATAGATATAACAACTTCTTATGAAGTGAAAACATTCAAGCCAGATCCGTTAATATATAAACATCTACTTGAAAAGCATAAATTGATTGCTAACGAATGTCTGTTTATTGATGATATATTAAAAAATGTGGAAGGCGTGATCAAAGTTGGAATGAAAGGTTTTCAATTTATAGATATCAAATCTTTTGAAACCTATTTATTAGAAGCAGGAGTGTTATGAAAACAATAATTTCAATTATAATATTAATGATGTTACAATCTTGTACAGAGAATAAAATTACCTGGCTATGCAGTTTACTCCACTAGCTACTACATGTAGTATATAGTGATTTAGCTGGTACTGGATCAATTGTCAGCGCTTGTTGTATTAACTGATAAAAAAGTTTTCCCCTTGAACGAGATTTTCTTCGATTGAATCTA
>CAMCSP010000078.1 GCA_945877755.1 Rickettsia typhi
GCAGAATGTTAATCTAAAACTGAGTGATAAATCTCTAAAAAATGATTTGAAAAAGTAGAGTAAAAATGTAGAATAATATAGATATTTTTTTACCAATTTTTCGGTAATTATAGTTGTCGCCAGTAGGTAATTATAGTTGTCGGTATACACTATTGTTATGTGAAAGAAAAATATTCCAGAGTCAGATTTTGTATATGAGTTATTATTTTAAAGTTCGTCGGCAGAAGGCTAAAAAATAATTATTTGATAGTAAAATGAATATATTATCTTTATTCTTAATTCATTTATTCAACTAGTTTTATTTCAAAGTGTGACTATAAGACAAGTTAAAAGTTGTTATAGTTAGATATAGTAAATTATACTCGTTTCCATAAGAAAGATAACATTTAGTAAATACCGAAAGATAAATAGAAAATAGATGTTTGCAACTTTTTTAGAAACTTTTACACCATTCATCAATATATTATTATATAAAAATTAGATATGTATTATAAATATGATTTCTTTACCTTCTTATTTAAATTTTGATAACTCAAAATACTACTGGAAAAAAGAAATAGATTATCGGCTTAACCCCTTTTTGTATAAAGTAGGAAAAGGAGAGCAAGGAGTATTAATATGTGAACCATATAAAAGCGAAATCTTGCCATTTTGGAAATTTAAAACACCTGAAACTGCTAAACAAAGTTGCACGAAGGTTTTTGATCTTTTTTTAAAATATTTGGAAAATGAAGATTTTGTAGGGGCTGATATGGCAAGAAAATTTTTGCAGATGGGCTTTACTCGGTCAAGAAGGTATTTTAATTATAAAGGTGGAAAAAAATATAATTCCCAAGATAATTATAAGCTTATGGAAAAAGGAACTGGAGATAAACAAAAAGCTGTTAGTGCACAGTATTTTTTCGATAAATGGAAAGAAGCAGAAAACAATGAAAAATATAAAAAGTTAAAAAAAGACTGGAAATATAAATATGGTTGATTAAACTTTTATCCATGAGATATTTGGCCTTATCACTATAAGCTACGATAAGCACTTAGTGCTTCCTCATGTAACACTTTTAGTGCTTCCTCATGTAACACTTTAAGATTGATGATCGGTTGAGAGAGTCAGTCATTTTCTTTGTGTAAGTTCTAATTTTCATTTTTAATAAGTTCCCATTTAAAATCACCGCATAAAATTTCAAGCTAGGTAGAAAATCAATGCTAAAACAGTACTTATCAACCGCTCTATATAAATAAACCCATTTACCATTAACTTTGATATAAGCTCGTCCATACGCCAACTAGCATTAACATCATGTTTTCTAGCTCTCAATCTCTTATCTAGTAAAGCTGCAAACTTCTCTACCCACCTTTGTATAGTCGAGTGATCCAATTTTAGACCCCTAACTTTGCTTAATTCTTCTATATCTCTATAACTTAGAGAGTATCTGAATTTTAAATATAGGCTCATCATTATTATTTCAGAGCTGTAATTATAACCTTTAAAATACCTCTTTAATTTTGGATCTAATTTCGGCATTCATATCTCTCTTTGTAAGCCGTAATATCACATTCTATCTTAAAATTCAGCAGACGCGACAGAACCAGAAATAGTATGATATGGCAAGAGTTTTCTGGACAAATTATTAAGTCCCTACTTTTGAATGCTCTCCCTTTCATCGTTGCTATTATCATAATTAATCATACATGTACTCCATGCTAGTGGATTTTGATATATCACCTAAAATCCCAAATATTATTTAATATATTTGAAAGAAACTTTTATAATATTCACTATACCACGCAAATTTTGTCGAGTTTATCCAGATTTATAAACGGGACACTTTACAACAAACATGACGAACTCTAAAATTTAGTATGTGAGTCCTCGGCACCAAATTCCCAAAGTATAGTTCCTAATAAGAAGATATAATTTAATGTGCTTGGGTCCACCATAATGGAGAATGGCTGCTCTATATTTAACCCCTCGTTAGGCGTCTGAGGAATGGGAGGGCATAATAACTCCATAGGCGGTGGCTGGGGTGCGTCAGGTACTATTTCTGAAATATTTAACGTCTGCTCTGCTTCCTCTATCTCTATTAAAGCTTGATTATATTCGACTATCTCATTTACTATCCTAGCTTGATTGTGTTCTATTCTTGCTATATCAATGTTTCTAATCTCCTGGTCTCGGCTCAGATTTGCTGTTTGCCTTTCTATATCTACTATCTCCTGCTCTGTTACAATATGCCGGCTTACACCAAGTTCCCAGAATAATTCCTCATTCCGTGCTGTTAACAAGCCCATACGTTCTTGCAAACCAGACTGGATATACTCTGGTCTCTCTATCATAAATTGTTGGCTACTTAATGCCCGCCATTCATTGCCTAGTTCTGTACTAGAAATACCTCTATTTAAGATGGTTTCTACATCCTGGTTTGCCTCTATTATCTGATTTATCCTTGATCTAAAGAAAGCTATATCCTGCATAATATTGTTTCGCCTCTCTGCACCTCTATTGATAGCATTATCTAATTGTTCTATGTTATCTAGAACTTGATATTCACTACCATCAACTGCTATCATGAAATCCCTGTATAAGTTTGCAGCATCGCTATATAATATCTTTAGTCCATTAGGTAATCTTTCAAGGTCATCCTCTGTTAAATATTGTCTGCTTAATTCTATCTCATCTTGAACCTGTTGTAGCTGCCATACAATTTTTTTGATTTTATCACGTTCTGCACTTAGCTGAGCTACCTTTGCTTTAAGAAACTGAACCTCCTGGGCATCATGTATACTATTCATTTTATTTACCAGCTCTCTATATTGCTTTTTATACTCTTCTTGCTTTAATTGCTGCCTCTTGAAAAACTGTAGCTCTAACTGGTTAGTATGGATTTTTTTCAGCTTATCGACCATCTGCAAATGTCCTTGTATATCTATTTTGGTCTGTTCATAATCTTGTTTTATTTTTACTTTTTGTTTCTCCAGCCGATCTACTTCACCTTCGAGTTTCTTCCTGTTATCAGCAATCTGTAACCAAAGATCGTTTAATGCATCAAGATTTGCTTTATTATCCACCTCATTACGTCTACTAAGCATACTAAGATTAGGAACACTAGAAGCGGATAACTCCTCTTCTTCAAGATTTTCCTGCTCTAACTCTTCTTCGCTGGGTATAAAATCATCAACTATACGCAGAACTTGATTTTCCTCTATGATACCCAAGCTATCCTCTACCTGTATATGTTGAACAGGATTAGTATAATCGTGCTCTGCTACTGTTCTTAGTACTGCTCTTGCATTGTGATATATTTCACCTTGATTAGTAATATACTGAAGCGGTGTTGGATTAGTATTTACCTGCCTCAAGCCCATGTTAGGAACTGTAAAATTCTCCCAGTCAGCATTTCTACCATTTTCAGTATGTCTTAGACCTAGCAATGGTTCAATTTCTGTTTCTTCATTATGTTGTCTATTAGTTGTTGGTGATACATTTTCTGTCACATCAAAAGGATTATATACAGTAAGGTTTATGCTGGAAATTCCTGATTCTATTATATTAACCTCTTCTTCAACAGACTCTAGAACTGAATCAACCTGAGATATAGAAGAATCTAGAGCCAAACCATTATGGACCACAACATCTACATCTTCTGCGGCATATGCCATGCCATTGTCGATACCAATATTAACTCGTAGCAATTGTACAATAGCCAGTGCAGTAAAACTTACAGTAGAATCTATTACAAATTGCACTACCCTCGCTGCCATTACATTTGACACTATCAGTTGAATCCGGATATTTTCCTGATTATAAATCATATTACCAAATAGACCATCAAACAAAATTGGTATATTATTTATGATTGTCTTTATGTATGTATCTTCCTGGTTTACACTACAAAATTTTGTAGTAATTGCACCACCACCAGGTCCAGGTCCAGGTCCTGGTCCTGGTCCTGGTCCTGGTCCACCATCACTACCGTCTATAAATAAATCATTGTCATCATTATAAGCAGATACAGGTAAGATGCCCCATAAATAACAAACATTAGTATCCAGCGTAGCAAAATCCCTTGAGGCTTTTTTTCCTCTATCTTTATTGTTAATTTTAAAGAGTTGGCACAATATTAATGTGTTATTCCAATTCTCATTAAAATTAAATTGATAATTTATATTATATGACTGGGTATTTGTAGGCTGGGGAGTGGTATATATTTCATTTACCACAATTGGTATTGTCAGGGCATTGTCTCTAGTAATCAATTTAAATGGCGTAAAACCATTAACCAGCTGGGGTGCGTATAAAATTAAAGCCTTATTCAAATCTTCAACAGGATTAAACTGATTTTCATTCACCTCAATTGGCAAACTATCATCATATGCTATAGATGACTTAACCCATTCCAGACTAAACGTAGGTGAAGTTAGTGGTTTCTCCTTAACAGGTCGTACTGCTTCCTCTAAATCTTGCTTTTCAGCATCGCCTTGACCGTTATAGTCAACATATATTTTTTTCTCATTATTGACTAGCTCTTTACCGGATTGATTAAGCTGTCTTATCCTATTTTCTTCAGAGCTTTCTGCATGTATAGTTGACGCACTATCTCTAACACTTATATGTATATCTTGGGTACTACCATTGCTACTCTTGCCAGCATAATGATTATTGGACTCATCCCGGTCATTTTTATGTTGTTGATTTGCGTATATATCCGCAGCTGACAAGCCATTATATTCTAGCCATGACTTGGTTTCTGATACCACAAACTTTAAGGGATTAATCAGAGATGGCAGTTTATCATACTCTACGTGGTAGTTTATTAAGAAAATATTTTCTGATACCGAAGCCCTGAACGGTAGCATTACCTGATTACTGCTGCTATCTTGAAACTTATTACTAGCAGTTATTGGGGCAAAATGAATATAATCATCATAAGCTATTTTAATTTGTGGCAATTCAATATATTTATGAGGGTCCGTGCTTATTATATTATACGTTCTGTGTCTGTATTCATCCCCAAATAGTGATATTATATCATTAAAGCGCTGCCTTCTTTGTTTTTTTAATCTCCATTCCGATAGTGAATAACTATAAAAGAAAGAGCTGATATCACATTTAGTATAAGAATTTTCTAGGTAAGAATTTATAGGTAAAAAAATTACATCATTAAAAGGGACATGACCTTGATTAACGCTATTCTCTAACTGGTTAAGAATTAAGGTAAATAAATTCTTAGTCAGCACTATTTAAATACTCCATGACTCGATTTATTGAAATTATAAGTGTAAATATTTGTCTCAACTTTACAAGGCGTTGTTTTACCCACAAAATCTGCCCACCGCGTTATATTAATATAATATATTTCCTGGCTATGCAGTTGACTCCACTAGCTACTACATGTAGTATTGGTTATTATGAATATTAAACCGTCAAATTTGATTGAATTAATGGATATGTTTCCAACTGAAGAGTCGTGTTTAGAATATTTGAGTCTGGTACGTTGGCCTG
>CAMCSP010000079.1 GCA_945877755.1 Rickettsia typhi
TCAGGCCAACGTACCAGACTCAAATATTCTAAACACGACTCTTCAGTTGGAAACATATCCATTAATTCAATCAAATTTGACGGTTTAATATTCATAATAACCAATACTACATGTAGTAGCTAGTGGAGTCAACTGCATAGCCAGGATATATTTTTTTATATTACCATACTTGCTTGGATACTTGTACAAAGACTCTCTATCACCAAATACTTTACTTCGATCACGACTCATAGTTAGCTTTCCTTAATTTTATTATTCTACTCTTTTTTGCGTTTTATTATAGTTGATTATAATATTGTTTGTAAATATTCTTCTTAAACCACTATCAACGAGATCTGTTATAGGTATATTCATGTGTTTTCTCTAACTCCAGGGCTTTTCGTTGTTGCTCAAGTTCTTGTTGTTGGGTTTGCTCTAAGAGACGTGCTTGCTTGTGTTCCTTATAGATGACAAGTCTTTGCTGGCAGTTAGCGCGGTTAATCTGGAAAAGCTTAGTTTTAGCAAAATCATTGGCATAAGGTCTCCTCACCCCGTCATGTATTACGTGCTCTAAGTAACAGCTATGATTAGTAAATTCCTTACCATCTTTGGTGATTGCGCCATGAGTTGTTATAGACTCCAGATCTGTTTTAACTTCGTTAACTACGTGATTACTACATTGTCTAAAAAACCTATCACATGTAATGTTCGAATATATTCCGTCTCTTATTATATCTATCATTAAACGTTCCGGGCTTGATACCCCAAATTTTACTGCGTCATGATAATATCTCTCTAAAGTATCAAGAACTTTTGGATTAGCTTCATATTGTGAATATCTTATTGATAGATCATTATAACCCTCTCGCCATAACATATTTGCCGCTACTTCATGATCTCTATATATACTTATACAAAATTCTTTTTCCTTTTTTGCGACCGCTAGGAACTCATTAATATCTCGACTATTTAGCTTGTCATTTTTAAATTGAGCTAAAGCGTTCTCAATGCAAGGCCTCATCTCCTTACAAATCTCGTGATTTAGTAATATTTCTCTTGTTTTATCCTTGAGGTCAATGAGTTTTTCCCGAATGATAGCCATATCATATTTAGGATTGAACTTGAGCAGGGCATCACATAATTGTTGTTTTTCAGCAAGGAATAAATCAATATTACTACTCTGGCCTCTTAGTTGCTCATAATTTGCAATAATTGCAACTTCCTTTTCGCTATAACGACCAAGATCGTTAATTGCTGGGGCGAAGATAGCTCTAATTTCATTTCCGCCATTTACCTTACCTTGTTGCTGTAAGATATCATTAAAATCTCCTAGTTGCGTAGGTCGTACAACCTTCACCATGGCATTTGCTGACAGAGCTGCTTGAACCTCAGCAATGGTTTTATTGGTTATAGAGTCAGCTCGGTCATGATCAGCAGCAATTATAATTTTCTCACCTTGGCGTGGTAAGTAATTTTTAATATTACTAATGCCAAGGGAACACAAAATCTTAGCATTAATACCGGCTTGTTTAATTGATAGAGCAGTCTCTAGACCTTCAGCAATGATTGTGAGATTGTAGTGGTTGTGATGCTTAGTATTATTACCTGTAACAGCAATCTCCACAAAAGAACCGGCAATCTTACCGAATGATTTCCTTGGAACCTCCACGTCCGCTTTGCTTGCAGTTGTACAATCAAGTAATAATTGCTGACCGCCGGTAATCTTACCACTTGAGTCTCTTGCAAAAGCAACTATTGCCGGTAACTTCTTCTGAGAGATACGATCCAAAATACTCGCAGTTTTAACATCAGCGCCTAAATCACAGTTTATACCTCTTTGCTCGGCTAAATACCTAGCTGCAACACTGCCTTGTTCTATATTTTTAGAGCTATTATAGAGATCTTGAGTAATACGCGCTTTAGCTTCCTTAGCAGCCTGATCACGTTTTACTTGTTGGTGATGATCAATATATTTATTACTAACTTCATGATCAGTAACTAATCGTAGCGAGACTTGCTTATAATTGCCTGTTTGCTCCTTGATATATTTAACTGATTGCTTAAAGTCATAAGCTTTCTGCCTCGATACTAGTGAGATCAGATCACCACCTTTTCCTTCCTCAAAATCATACCAGGTACCGGCTTTTTCACCGGTAATAGTTATCGCTAAACTACCTTTATCACCATATCTATAAGTACTACTACTTGTCAGCTTCTTATTTGGTTCTCCCAGTAAACTGGTGGCTATTATTCTAGCACCAAGCTGTATCTGCTCTTTTAAAACGCCAAACTCTTCTTTGTAAACATCCTCTGTCTTAGCTTGTTTGCGATGATGCTCAACATTTGCATAGAACCTTTCTTTAGCGGTCTGTTTATTGACCGTAGCAATACCGCCACGAACATTTACTGTTTGCGCATTAACCATCATTTGTTCCTGCGGCTGATCTTGAACATGTTGCTGTTCATCAAGTTGCTCCTGATGCTGTTGATGTAGTAGCTCGTTTTGATCATAAGTCTCGCTTAATACCGCCTCTACTTTCGCTCTTGACTCCGGTGGCAGCTCAAATTTGTAATAATCTGTTGCCACTACTCGCTGATCAATAAATGAAGTGAGATGCTTTTTAGCTACGTCAGTAACCTTATTAAAGACAGTGACAAGTAATCCTTTCTCTTGATTAGAAGTTGTTCTTTGTAATAACTCATCTTTGGTAAAGTAATTAATACCGGCTTCATGCTGAGGATTAAACTCTAGCTGTTTGACTAAATGATCTACGCTAACAGTTGCGCCATAATGAGTAAAGAGATGTAAATCTTTGACATGACGACTCATTGCGACGTAAGTGTTGCGATTAGTTGAGAAACCGTCATGAAAGACATATACGTCTTTGATTGATGCTCCTTGAGCTTTGTAAACGGTAGATGCATAACCATGTTTAAAATCACTAAACTCATTAGGATTAAATTCTATCTCTTTGCCATTATCTAGTTTTGCTTTAAAGCCGGTGGAGGTAAGTGATTGTAGAGATGCAAAGTCACCATTATTGATCCCAAGTATTTTATTGCTTTTTTTAAAAACAATACGATCTCCTGCCATGAAGCCGGGACTATTACTGTTTTTTTCATTATGATCTTTGCTATTCTTATTATCCTGATTTTTAACTATATACTCTGTACCGCTTAACACTCCTGTATTCTTTAGTAAGGATCTTGCACCGGCGTTTATAATATCGACGTCACTATTTTTAATGGCAATAATTAATTTATCATCCGGTTGCTCGGATGAGCTGTGCCATTTATTAAGCAAGGCCTCTATTGCCTCTATTTTGTTTGCACCACTTAATAAACGTCCCTGGCTAAGTAACACCTCAAGGCCAGCCTTAGTATCACCTCTAGCAAAAGCAGTAGCTACTTCCTTACCCCACGCCACTTCTTGCCGACGAATATCACTAAGCTCATAACAACCCAGGTTCTTAGCAAAGCTAGCAAACATGCCACCTCGATTAATAGAGGATAACTGTCTCTCATCACCGCTTAATATCACATTACAGCTACGTGAGGCTGCTACTCTTAGTAACTCACCATAATCATCATTACCTACCATCGCTGCTTCATCAACCACTATCAAGCTATTCTTGGCTAGAGTAATCCTGTTATTATAAAGTTTGAACAAAAACCCCTTAACTGTATAGCTGCTTTTATAACCAACTTCTTCCAAAGCACATTTAGCTTTATGAGTAGGGGCTAGTCCTATAACCTCTATATCACTAGCTTGACTAATCCAGGCTAGTCTACCAAGGACGTAGCTTTTACCGGTTCCTGCACGCCCCTTTAATATCCTCATACCTCCAGGCGCAAGAACAAGGTGAGATAGAGCCTCTTGTTGTTGACTACCGGTAACTTCACCAACTAAGCTTCTTGAGTTCTCACTAGCAGTAAGATTCTTTCTATTTCCGATAGCAGTAGCAAGACGCATTAATTTACGCTCTTGCTCCCTGACTTCGCAAGTAGTATAGAGTCCTGATTCCTTACCATCGTCGTGATAAAGACTGATAATCTGGCTGCTGGCAAGCGCGTCTTTGATTAAAGTGGCAGCTCTTGCCACGTCCGGTACACATTTTACCGTTCTTGCTAAATCTGCGTGGTTAAAAACACTAGTTTGTGTAGTAATACGATCAAGAACATCATTGCCATCCTTCATTAACTCAATATTAGCAATTTTACGTTCTTCGTTACGACTTGCTGCTTCATTTAAGATACTGCGCATACGAATAGGACCGATATGTTCTTGTGCAATAACTCCTATTGTATCTACTCTATTATCTAAACCTAACTCTTTAAAATAATCATTAGTAATATCTTTAACATGTTCATGTAAAATCTTTTCTTCAGGAATTATAAAACCTTTGTTTTCATAATTACTTCTAAACTCTGGATTTAAATCTCTAGCCTTTTCACCTAAACATTTACCACTCTCATCAAATCTTCTGGTAGTAAGTAATAAATGTGCGTGCCAATTTTTCTCGCCATCATGAGGTTGATGAATATCTATCTGCACACCGAGCCCATTTTTAACCCATGCCATTCTATCAATAATACGACGAGTTATATTGATTCTGTCTTGAAGGTCTAATTCTTTATCATCAGGTAACGCAATGACAACATCTTTCAACAATTGGCTATTTTTTCTTTTCTCAACTCGTTCAACTTCATTCATTAACACTGCAATATCTTTGAACTTTAAATCAACATGTTCCGGTAATAAAATATCATGATAAACATTATCACCTTTGTTTTGAAAATTATAAGTAATATTAGTTTTTGCATCATTAATCTTAGACCTTGCATTATAAGCTCCCTTACAGCAAGCATTACCACCTGCTCCTCTATTTACTATTTCTATTCGTGCAAATTGAATTGCCATAATACTATAACTATAAAACTAATACTAAAAACAAAATTATTATAACTTGAGTAGTTTTAAAAAGCAACAAACTATAGTTTGTATATTGCGTATACCACTATAGTAAAGCTATGAGTGGGCTAACCTTAAGACTGGCTCATGGCTAGACAGTATTTATAGCTAATGGTAATATAGTTGTAGTTTAATATGGTTTGGTAGGCTACGGGGTTAATTATAAGATTTAAAACAGGTCTTTGACCTTATCAGTAGAAAATGAAATGATAAATTGAATAAATAGTTAGGTATCAGTCAAAGTATTTATGGATATTTAGTGATTAATGTGATATTCTGCTAATCAGATATTTAAATAGAAACCTAAAACAGGATGAGTTAGTATAATATGGAAAATGTCCAACTATTAAAAGACAAACTAGCGCAAAAAAGAAATAGACTTGCTGCTGAAGAAATTAGAATAAGTGCGCCAAGGAAAGTGCGTAAAAATCAGTTGGTGAGAATCCAACCTATGCAAAGTCTAACCAACAGCATAGAAGCAACTATTGCATTACAGGAGGTGACAAGTGTGATGAAGCCAATAGGAGCGACATATTAGGCTGCAACGC
>CAMCSP010000080.1 GCA_945877755.1 Rickettsia typhi
TGTCTTTAATCCCAGGAGCAACACTAATTTCACTTGCGCCAGAGCTCTTTACAATTTTCTTATTGGCTGCATTTTGGTGGATTTTGTCAGCTAGAAATTTATCAATTGAGTTTGAAAAAAAACGCAAAGTAATTAAGAATTAATGCAACAAAAAGTTAAAAAGGAGAGAAAAGAATAAAAGATATGGTAACCTTATTATGATCAAATATAAATAAAAGATAGCACAAATGTGATGTTACAGCAGACTAAATCTAGAGAAAAGATAAAAAAGGGGTCAACTGGAAGAACCACTATAATTGCGGATTTGGATTTTAAACATGAATGTTAGGTGGCGTTGTTAACACTATCCAAAACTTACTACCTAAACCAGTCTATAAGGTCTCAAGTTTAGCGCGTAGTTAAAGTATAATACCAGTGGTAAAGCCCATCATTAAAACCATTGTTTTTATATGGTTGTTTGGATTACACTTAGTCTCAATCAGTTTATGAAGATCTTGCACTGAGCGAGCCATGATCTGTGATATTGACTCCATTAATTCCATGTTCGGTGCTATTCAAATAATTATTTGGCTATTTTTTAATATTAATTACGACGCGCACCTATTAGCTGTAAACAACGTACGAATAAATTAATAAAATCCGTATAAAGTAACAAAGCACCATAGATGGCTAATTTATCAGCTACGATTTCATTACCTCTTGTTTTATAATAAATATTTTTTATGCTTTGGGTGTCATATGCAGTAAATAGAGTAAATATAATTACTCCAATAACTGACATAATAAATTGCAGCTTCGAGCTTTGAAAAAACAGATTGACTAAACCTGCAATCATTATACCAATAATACCCATGAGTAAAAAAGAAACAATGCTCCCAAGATTTTTTTAGTAATATAACCGTAGATACTTATTACAGTAAATGTTGTTGCAATCGTAAGGAAAGTGCTAACAATGTTTTCGTTAGTTAAGATAAGAAAAATGCTAGAAAGAGATAGTTCAATCAAGACAGCAAAGATACTAAGTGAGATTAATGCTGAAGGCTTGGACATCTGAGTAATTTTGCCAATACAAAGCACCATCACAACCGGGGTTAGTGCTAATATCCATTTAAGTGGTGAGTTGAGGATTAAATTTATAAATGTAGTAGAGGACATAAACACTACAGAAGTCATTGCCGTAATAACTAAAGCTAATGCCATATACATGTAAACAGATAGTATATATTGTCTGATGCCATATTCATACTCCTGTTGACGCTCATATATAGACTGTCTAGCGCCTGCAAAAATCTTATCACGATCAAATCTCATCAATAATCTAATATTCCAAATGAGGGGCATTATGACTACAGTGAGCTGCCTAACCCCCCTCATCTAAAATTATAGGAGATCTTAGTTAACCGTGTCAATAAATTGTTTACCAGCCCTGAATTTTGGACGATTAGAAGCAGCAATAGCAATTTTAGCTCTTGTTTTTGGGTTAAAGCCTTCTGAAGCTTTTCTTGCAAGAGAGTAGAAAGTGCCAAAACCAACTAAGAGTACTTGTTCTTTAGATTTAACAGTGTCCATTACAGCTTTAATAAAAGCATCTAATGCTTTGACGCTATCTACTTTAGTTAAACCTGAGAGTTCTGACATTTTTGTTACAAGTTCATTTTTATTCATTTGTAATTCCTATAATTAAATTATTAACGCTTAGAAATATATATGCATATTTCTAAATTTTATGAAAGTCACTCTGGATGGAGCAATTTCCTAAATACTATTCTTTGAAATCCAGACAAATGTCAATGTGTTACTACATCATTTCTATCAATTTCCTCATTTTTTTCGTAATTTAGTAAAGAATTGGAATATTTAATCTCATTATCTGCCCTAACAAGGGAGGTAACCTCTTACCTTACGTCTTTTGATTGCCGCTAATACTACCTCACTTACTTGCTCTTCTGAGTCACAGATAGTGATTTTGTGACCTGATTTCTTACTGTTAGTACCTCCCCCCATGACCTAATAACACTTATACCCCCAAAGAGATTAGGTTGGAGGTGAATGTGGTAATATTTTGTCGTTTTACGCCAATGATAATATATTTGTGACATTTTTGGGCGTTGTCATAAGTTTTGTCATAAGTTTGACGCAAGTTTAATTTTTATTTTATAAATTAATTTATTTGTAGCGCCTGTGGACTGAAATATATTTTTCTTAACTAACTCCTGTATTTCACGCTGTAATGTTCTACGGGACACTTCAGGACACAAAATCTGATAATCTCCGATGGAAAGATAAAACATTATTAATAGCCAATATTGACCTTCGGCCGGGATCCTGGTAAAAAAGGGTCATGTTCAAATTTTAACCCTGTTAATAGCAAACTCTAACGGCATTGTTTTCTTTAGTCTAGATAATTCAAAAACGCCATAACGGTTAATATTTTCTCTGAAATAGGCCGACAAAACAGATAAATCATCTTTACTATACTCAATTCCTTCAGCGGAAAGTTCATTAAGAACATTGGTTGTATTGGCAACAGTGTGCAACATCACAACATTAGCAACCATTCGACCAAACGCAATAATCTTTTGTTGAATTTTACTATTATTTTCGTGAATAATATTGTCTTTGCCGAAAGTTATCCAATCAATAAAGTCATTAAATTCTTCACTTCTGCAAGTGGCTGCTTGAATTTTTTTTCGAAGGTCAACATCGGCTATATAATTCAAAAGAAAGATGGTTCGAACTACCCGTCCCAACTCTCGGAAAGCTTGGTGAAGCTTACTTTTCTTGCTTTTAAAGCATAGTTTTTTTAATATGGTTGATGCTTTAATTTTTCCACTTTGGATGGACATTACTACACGCAACATATCGTAGTACATTGATTCAATCAGCTGCCAATTTGGTTCTTTCGAGGTAAAAATCTCACTGATATGTTTATACGATTTTTCATCCATTCCTGTTGGTCGGTAGAAATTGAGATGTTTAAAACTGCGTATTCTAGGCATCAGTATTATTGCTAATAAATAAGCAAACCCAAATACCACTTCGTTTTGTGCATGCGTATCCCCATGAAGCGTATCTGGGCGCAGGCTTTCATCGCTTTCATAAATTCTATCGAAAATGTAAATGGCCTCGTAAACACTACATGGAATAAAATTTCCAAATAAAGCAACATATTGATCAGAAACGTGGTAATAACCAATACCACCATATTTTCCATAACGAATATGATGCTCTGCCAGTAGATTATTGGTATACATATCCCAATAAGTCCCATCAACAGAAGCGCTTTCACCATTACCCCAAATGCGTGGTAACTCAAATTGTTTGTACACTTTGATAATAACTTCACTAATCTTATTGAGTCGTGCCTCCGTTATATGGTGATTAAACAGCCAGGCAATTTGTTTACGTGAATACTTTTTCAAGCATCGCTCTGCTTGAACTGGGCCAATATTACAACCATAAGCGAAACTAGTCGCTATAAAACGCAAATCGTAATCATCTATTTTTGGCTCATACCCTGATATAGGTTTCAAATAACGGCTGATGCCAAGCCAATTTTCCACATCAGTAATTACCGAGACAATATCTGTTAATGGCATTTTGGATGCTACCAAATTTGAAAATCTTTCTTGTTGTTGGCTCATTTTTTTGCTGATAGCTCGTTTTAATACTGGCTCACCATCGATAATATTCAAATATTCATTATCAACAAAATTTCGATTGACCTTTTCAGCGGCTTGTTGATGTTCTTTTTGTAGTTCTTTGATAAATTGCCTGGCGTTATCATGCTTGCCTATCATTTCCGTATAAGGCTTTAGTTTGTGATAAAACTCATCCCATGAGATAAATTGTTTATTGGGATCATCGTTTTCATAACTGTTTAAAACAAATGCATCGGCACAGTTAATTTCATCCACGGCAAGCTTGAACACAGCCAATTCTAGCTTCTGTTGATTAACGATTTTAATATGATTGATAGAACGTCTGGTTTTGCCATCGGTAACAAACTGGAACCACTGATCATCAAGCCATTCAAAATTGTTGAATTCTTCTGGACTTATTTCAATCTTTTCTCCATGACTTCGTTGGTGTGCTAATATGAACTTGACCAATCTTTCTACAAGCATGTCTTTAGATGCAGATTTAATTTCTATTTGCCTCAATAATCGAAACATAGTATGTCTTTTGGCTTGGTAATATCTCAACATCAAAGGTAAGTCATTATCGTCAGCATAAATTAGATATTGTTCACAAGCTTCTATTGAGGCATCGATGTCATTAGGAAAGCTTTGCTCAATTAATGATAACTTTTCTTCTGGTGTCTGAACAGTTTGCTTACTTGCAACAAGAACTTGCTTAAAGCCGCCAATGAGTTGATCTGTTATTTTTCTGTTGGCATTCCTTATTTCCTTTAGAGCTTCGGCTGCATCATTTTTTATTTGGCGCAACCATCGAACCAATACAGTGACTATGCTATCAAGTGACTTAGCATATTGTTGGTACAACAACATAGCTGATAAGGCATATCTTTTAGATTCTCTAATGCGACGCATATCGGCGATATCTAAAGCCATTGCTTCTGCGACATATTGATTTAAACGATGCTCTGGAATATCAGAAAGATCAAGAGGGCTTTGATCTCGCCATTTACGTAATTGCTCCAGGTAATCAGTAAATTGTCGAATATTGGTTACAGATGGTTTTTTTATTTCCTGTTTAAGATACTCCCATCCGCTGCTGAATCCATGGGTGTTAGTTTCGGTTAGCAGCAATTGATTAAAAAATTGCTTTGTCTCATCGGTAAGTTGATTACGGACTTTTTGATACAGTGCAGAGCTGACTATAGTTCGCGAGGCTCGTGCCATTCTTAACAATGTTGAAAAAGCTGGAATTTCAAAACTGTTTTTGATGATTTCTTCGAGCATATCATTGATAATATCAGCCAGGTTTTCTTTAATAGCCGCAGATTTTAAGCTAGCAGACTTCATTATTATTTTACCTAGTTGCTTATTCTCATTAATGGCCAGAAATTTTCTTATCACTGCTTTGTGACGCTTGCGTTGTTTGAGCTGCATATAATTTTGGAGCTTTGTTTTATCTAATTTTATCTCAATGGAATTGGCAACATATTCAATTATAGGTTTAGGTATGGCATTGATTGGAATGTGGATACCCCAGACACTGATAACATTTTAGTGAAAGCATAAAACCAAGTTGGCTATGAGGCGATTTCTTGCTGGTATTTTTATTAAGTAGTTCAATTTCCTCTTTTGTTGGAGAAAAATTCTGTTTAAGTTCATATTCGTCAGGATTTGGTTTCAATCGTGGATAAGCAGTTTCGTGAATTGCAGTCATTGTTAATGTCATTTTTCGAAGTCGAGTTCAGCAGACTGTAGTAAAACCCTTATAAACTCGTTCTAAAATTATCAAAGTAGAGTTCAATTTTATCATAGACAAGTTCAATATATTGTGATTTAAT
>CAMCSP010000081.1 GCA_945877755.1 Rickettsia typhi
TATTAATTCTAACTTCTATAGCGAATGTTTCATTGAAGAGCCGTGTGCGGGAAAATCGCAAGCACGGTTCTGTGGGGGTTACCATAGCATTGAGACTAACTTTAATTTAAATATGGAGTAAGTGCTATGGTTTCTACCCGACAAAATTATCTCAACATAGAATTGATTCTGTAAGAAATATCTTAATTAATAGCGGAGTTGTGTCAAATGATCGTATTACAACAAAAGCATTTGGAGAAAAAGATAATTTGATTAATACCGATACAATAATTAACAATCCACATAGCAGAAGAGTGGATATATTTTTATACAAAAAATAAATTAAAGTGCAGAATTCAATAAAACACATTTATGATTACATCAGCAATGATTTATCACAAGTAGACCAAACCATAAAGCTATGCGTGTCTAATAGAGATAATACTATAAAATTAATATCTGATTATCTTCTTGAAGCTGGTGGTAAAAGGCTTAGACCAGCACTTACCATTATGAGTGCCAAATTATTTGGCTACAATGGCAATAATCATATAAAAATCGCTACTGCCGTTGAATTTATTCACTCAGCAACATTACTCCATGATGACGTTGTAGATGAAAGTAAATTAAGAAGAGGAAATTTAACAGCGCACCAGAAATGGGGAAACAAACGTAGTATATTAGTAGGTGATTTTCTATTCAGCCAAGCATTTATGATGATGGTTGACACCAAATCCTTACCTGTACTGGAAGTTTTGTCTAAAGCTGCTGCAATAATAGCTGAGGGCGAAGTAATGCAACTTAATGTTATTAATAATATTAAGCTGTCACGAGAACAATACATCAAAATAGTTAGTGCAAAAACTGCTGAGTTATTTGCTGCAGCATGTAAAGCAGGAGCAATTATTGCCGAACAAAATGAAGAAACATGGCAATTAATGTATGATCTAGGCATGAACATAGGCATAGCCTTCCAGATCATTGATGATATATTAGACTATAATGCCAATGTTAAGAAATTAGGAAAAAACATTGGTGATGATTTTTACGAAGGGAAAGTCACGTTACCTACAATAATTACTTATGAACAAGCCATTACTAAAGAAAAAAAGAAAATTATTGAGATATTTAACCTCCCAGAAAAAACAAAAGAAGACTTTAATCTATTTAGAGAATTAATGTACAAATATAAAGCTGAAGCTATAGTTACAAAACTGGCATCAGAATTTATTAACAACTGCCATAAGATTCTTGATAAACTACCAGATAACAAGGTAAGAAATATGTTTAAAGAAACTTTAGACTATCAAATCAAAAGAGTTTTTTAAGAGAAATAAAACATGTATTCTTCTGCAAAAAAACTTAGCTTCTTGGTTAATAACGATATTTTTACTATGCTATTGGGTTACTTTATTCTTTTACCATGTAGATGGCTCGCAAGATTCATAGTAAAATATATTATGGCATGTTTCATGCTCTTAAAAGTTCTTAGTATGCCTGGATCATTAACATAATACATTACAAATTTTATAGTCCTGGTGACGAACTTTTACTATAAAAGCCATATAGTTTTTGGATGCTGATTGGAATTACTGGATTAAGTACGGTTTTATGTTCAAGCCAAAATTAAATAATTTATAATAAATTTATAATAAAAGCTATTGACTTTATATAGTTTATTAAGCGATAATAATTTCTAAAGTGGCAAACCATTAGGTTGTGCTGAGTGTAGATTCTTTATAAACTAAGTTTAGAATGCAAGAATTAGAAACAAAAGCTAATATCAATATTTCTTTTAAATCATATTATTTATACGCAAGAGTGTTTCTCTTGCTTCTATTGTCGGCTATAATTTTGTTCTACTACTATCCAAGAGCTTCTAATAATTTACTTTCCACTAGTCAAACCATAGAGGAAACAAAAATTGTAATAGAGCGTGGCGACACACTTCGTAGTGTGTTGAGTAAATTTTCTATGTCAGAACAAGAAATCAACCAAGTTATTGAAATCACAGCCTCCGTTTACGATTTAAGGAAAATACAAATCGGCCAGGTTTTACGGGTTTATTATATACTTGAAGACGATCAAAAAATCTTACAATCAATATCGCTAAAGCTAAACAATGATAAAAAAATTGAGATCCATCGTCAAAATGAAGAGTTTAAATTAAAAGAAATATTCATTCCGCTTAAAAAAGATGTTGTTAAATTATCTGCAAACATAGACTCTAGTATTTTTGGCGCTGCTGAGAAAGCCGGTATACCAAGAAATGCAATGATAGAAACAATTAATGCTTATAGTTATAGCGTTGATTTTCAAAGAGATATTCAGCCAAATGATACATTCAATGTATTACTTGAAACCTTTAGCACTGAAGATGGCAAATTTTCTCATCATGGGAAAGTCTTATTCTCTTCACTAACTCTTAGTGGAAAAGAATATAATATATATCGTTATACATTCAAAGATGGCTCTGAAGAGTTTATTAGTAGCGATTACACTACTATGCGTAGATCGCTACTCAAGACGCCTGTTCCGGTAGCTAAGATATCATCAAATTTTGGCATGAGAAAACATCCAATACTAGGGTTTTCTAAAATGCATAAAGGGATAGATTTTGCAGCTCCATTAGGAACTCCTATATATGCTGCTGGTAACGGCGTAGTTGAAGAAATAGGCGTTAAGGGAGCCTACGGTAAGTATGTTAGAATTAGACATAATAATGAACTCTCTACTGCTTATGCTCACGCTAGATCTTTCACTCCTGGTATCAAAAAAGGATCTACAATTAAACAAGGTCAAGTAATAGCATATGTTGGAACTACTGGAAGTTCAACAGGACCGCATTTACATTATGAAGTACTAGTTAAAGGAAAACATATCAATCCTCTTTCAATTAAATCTATACCGGTAAAAAAATTAAGCGGTTCTGATCTAGCTGATTTTAAAAAGCATAAAAGCTCCGTTGATAAAATGGTAGCATTAAATAATAAAACCATTCCAACAAATAAACTTTAACTGCAGTTAATTCTATATTAACCTAGATATGTTATCTTAAGCATATTTTAATAGATGATGTTTTATCATGGGCAGTAACATTTATCACATTTTAGACTTTATCCCAGGGATAGAAAAAGAAGAAATGTTTGTTGGCCAGGAACATCTAGCTTCACAACTAGTAAACTCCGGTCGATTAAGAATAGATGCTGATCACAGCAAAATAAATTTTGCAAGATTATACGTGCCGTCTTTAGGGATAAGTATGATGTTCAGCAGTAGAGAGTTGTATGATCAAAAATTACTACCGATCACTCATAAAATAATAGGTAAACAACTAGCAGGGCAATATCGTGGAGAAATTCTAAGACAAAAAGTTAATGATCATATAAGGCTACTCCGTCTTGAATTAGATAAGTATCAAAAAATTAGCCTAGAAGAAGAAATGAAACTAGCGAGACTAGTAGTACAAACTGCTCATCCAGTAGTTATTATGCTAATACTACAAGAGAATACAGAAGTATTTGTTTCTCATTCCTATAGCATAGGCGACTTGCTCGATATCACTAGTTGGCGTACATCTGGTGAAAATAGCGGCATGCAAAGCACTGATGGCGTGTCAACAGCAGTATTTATCTCATGTGGTGGTAATCCTCTAGCAGAGAATCCAGATAAAAACGCAAAATATGGAGATGGGTGGCCAGCCATTGCAAGATTAATTGTTATAGGCGGACAAGAAACGGGACATTATTCTGATATCATGCGTGACGAATATGGTCGCCAATACTCAAGATACTCAGCTGATCTAGGTGGCACAAGGGCAAAAGAAAATGTTAGAATCGGTAGGCTAAAAGATATAGATTATGACAAATCAGTCCATGCAAAATTGCAAGAATTTGGATTGCAAAAATTAATCACTGAAGAAACTGCTCTTAGATTTTTTAGAAAAAATAAACGCGGTGGATTTATAGTTCTACAAACTAAAATAAAAATTTTCTTTCATAAAGCAATGCTTGAAAAAAGAATAAAGCAGAATGGAATGAACTATTTATGCAAATTCTTCAAAGAACCTTACCCAGGGATAATTATTGAAGCAATGATCATAGATAATTTATTTAATTTAAGCCCAGAAGCTGATGTGTATAAACGTTCAGATCCTAGAGCAGAAGAAGCAATAGCTTGTATTGAAGCGCTGGCAAGAGTGCCACAGCAAGTAAATAAATGGGGACACGAGGTGATGAAGATATTCATGCGCGACCTTTATGTTATTTATTATGAGCAGGTAATCCCCGGATGTATCAAAACATATGAGAACATCTCTAGTAAACGTTATCACTTTGACCGCACACCAATGCCAAAAACTCTATGGTATAGATTGAAAAACCTTTTCAAAAAGAAGCTCAAACCAATTAGGGAAGTTGACTAAGCCATGCTACTGTACAATTTACAACTTTTTTAATAGTAAACATCGCCCCCTTCCTGAGAAAAGCATGCCAAAGGCTACAGGCATACAAATATACCTTGCTGTTGGTTAACAATCCCTGCTGTAAAAATTTTTTTATTACAATTATTAACAGAACAGGGTTTATGTAAGAGTTGCAATATAATAATATTATTTACAATTTCAGATAATGTAATATAACTATATTGTTATTTTTAAATAGGAAAAAATATATGGATAAACAAAAAGCGCTTGATACAGCTATAGGCCAAATAGAAAAGATTTTTGGTAAAGGCTCAATTATGAAATTAGGGCAAAGACCAGCTGTTGATGTTGATGTAATATCAACCGGATCAATTGGTTTAGATATGGCACTAGGTGTTGGGGGCTTGCCAAGAGGTAGAGTAATCGAGATTTTTGGTCCTGAAAGCTCAGGTAAAACTACTTTAACTTTACATGTAGTAGCGGAAGCACAGAAAAAAGGTGGGAATTGTGCATTTATTGATGCTGAGCATGCTCTTGACCCTGCATACGCAAAAAAATTAGGAGTTGATATCGACAATCTAGTAATTTCTCAACCTGATACTGGCGAGCAAGCTTTAGAGATTGCTGATACTTTGGTTAGATCTGGAGCAATTGATGTTTTAGTTGTCGATAGTGTGGCAGCTTTAGTTCCAAAAGCAGAGATCGAAGGTGAAATGGGAGATTCTCATATGGGTCTACAAGCTCGTTTAATGAGCCAGGCTCTACGTAAACTTACTGCTTCTATTTCTCGTACTAATTGTATGGTAATCTTCATTAACCAAATCAGAATGAAAA
>CAMCSP010000082.1 GCA_945877755.1 Rickettsia typhi
ATGATCTTTTAATAATGACAATAGCGTTGTAATAATTTTTTGATTATTTAGTCTAACAATTAAAAAGTCAGTATCAACATCACAATATATATCGTTTCCAACTTCTTTTTGTAACGTGGAAGATAATTTTTGTAACTGCTTTGCTTTCATCTTAATTATCTACTGAATTTGTTCAAACGTTTTATTTTACGCTTTAATAGCATCACCCCATAGAGTAAAGCTTCTGCTGTAGGAGGACAACCTGGAACATAAACATCAACAGGAACTATGCGATCACAGCCTCTGACAACTGAATATGAATAATGATAATACCCACCGCCATTTGCACAACTGCCCATAGAGATAACATAACGCGGCTCTGCCATTTGATCATAAACCTTACGCAAAGCTGGAGCCATTTTATTAGTCAAAGTTCCAGAAACAATCATTAAATCTGATTGACGTGGACTAGGCCTAAATAATAAACCAAAACGATCCATATCATATCTGCTAGCTGCACATTGCATCATTTCCACAGCACAACAAGCTAGACCAAAAGTCATTGGCCATAAAGAACCTGATCGGGCCCAGCCTGATAAATCATCTAAGGTGGTTAGTACGTAACCACGATTATTTACCGTATCATTGAATTCTGATAGAACTAAATCTTGATCTAGTGAAGAAGTTAGTGGTGCTTTACTCATTACCAATCTAATGCCCCTTTTTTCCACTCATAAACAAAACCTACAGTCAAAATAAATAAAAATACCATCATTGACCAAAACCCATATAAGCCTATTTTACCTAATGTTATTGCCCAGGGAAATAAAAACATTATCTCAATATCAAATATTATAAATAAAATTGCTACTAAATAGAATTTGACATCAAATTTACCTCTGGTATCACCAAAAGGTTCAAAACCACATTCATAGCTGGCAAGTTTTTCATTGTCTGGTCTATGTTTAGCAAGGAATAAAGGGAGGCACACCATGATTGTTGACAAAACTATTGCAACTCCAAAAAAAACTATGATAGGTAAGTACTGCGTAATATAATTTGGTATTTCACTAAACATCTATATTCCTTTCCTACGACCGGAACTACATCCTAAATCTATTATTTATGGTGTGCCCAACAGGATTTGAACCTGTGACCTACTGATTAAAAGTCAGTTGCTCTACCGGCTGAGCTATGGGCACATTATAGAATAGAAAGACCCCTTATTGTATGATAAATATTGCTTCACTTGTCAACTATAAACTAATTATCAAGAAAAAAAGATTTAAACTATGATTTAAATCTTTATTATACATCATACAACATATTATTAATTTTTTATTTAAGGATACCACATGACAAACACCTGTATTTTTATCCCATCAAGAATAGGTGCCACAAGATTACCTAAAAAACCTATTCTAATGATAGGTAATAAACCTATGATTTGCCACGTTATTGACCGAGCAAAACAAGCAGATATTGGTGAAGTTGTTGTAGCAACCGATTCTCAAGAGATCTTGCAGATAGTAGAAAATTACAATACTAAATGCGTGATGACAGATATATCACATCAATCCGGTTCGGATAGAGTGTTCGATGCTTTAGAACAAGTTGATCCTGATAAAAAACTAGAGTTTGTGATTAATCTCCAAGGGGATATGCCATTTATTCATACCAGCTCAATCAAAGCATTGCATCAATTCGATCAAAAATCACAGGCTGATATTAATAGCTTAGTTACACCGATTACTGACAAGGAAAGAATCCAAATGCACAGCGTTGTAACCGCTGTCGTATCATTTAAAGACCAAGATAAAAAATGGGGACAGGCTTTGTATTTCTCCCGTGAAGCAATTCCTCATAATGCAGGAACTTATTATGAACATCTTGGTATTTACGCCTTCAAAAGAGACGCCCTAAAAAAATTTATTTCCATGCCACAAACCAATCTTGAGTTACAAGAAAGATTAGAACAACTACGTGCATTAGAAAATGGCATGACAATAAATGTTGCAGTAGTAAATGATAGCCCAATCAGCGTGGATACTCAGGAAGACCTGGATATGGCAATCGGCTACTTTGAAAGGAACAAGGGTTCTTTATAAGACAGACAGTGAAGCTTCTTAGCATGTGCGATACATTGCTATTGCATAATAACTTGAGCGTAGAACAATCTATGAAATTTTTCGAATTTGAACCTGACCATTCATGTAAGGTCTAAGCGCATGCGGTACTTCAACGGAGCCATCTGCATTTTGATTATTCTCCAAAATCGCTACTATAGTTCGCCCTATAGCCAACCCTGAACCATTCATAGTATAAACATGATGTGTTTCTTTATTCTCATCACGATATTTTGCTTTCATTCTTCTACCCTGAAATTGGCCAAAAATTGAACAGCTAGAAATCTCGCGATACTTATCTTGACCTGGCAGCCATACTTCAAAATCAAAAGTTTTTTCAGCTGAAAATCCAGTGTCAACAGAGCATAAAACTACCCTACGATACGGCAATTCCAAACGCCTTAAAACCTCTCCAGCTGCATTAATCAGATTTTCATATTCAACATAATAATTTTCCTTATCACTGATACATACTAATTCAACCTTACTAAATTGATGCATTCTGATCATACCTCTAGTATCTTTACCAGCACTACCAGCCTCAGATCTAAAGCAATTAGAAAACGCCGTAAATCTCATTGGTAATTCAGATCGGCTTACAATCTTGTCTGCTACCAGATTAGTAAGAGGCACTTCAGAAGTAGGAATTAAGCGATAGCCGTTGGTTGTATGAAAAGAATCTTCAGCAAATTTTGGCAGTTGCCCAACGCCATACATCGCCTGATCTTTAACCAATACCGGCGGAGAAACCTCCATATAGCCATATTCTTGAGTATGAATATCAAGCATGAAATTAGCTAAGGCTCGCTCCATTCGTGCCAAATCTCCCTTTAATGTAACAAATCTACTACCAGATATCACTGCGGTTTGCTCAAAATCCATCATCCCTAGCTCTTCCCCTATTTCAAAATGATGCTTCGGTTGGAAATCAAACTTTCTTGGCTCACCCCATTTGGTAATTTCTACCGAGTCATTTTCATCCTTACCATCTGGCACGTCATCAGCTAAAACATTCGGCAAACATTCTAATATTGAATGTAATTTTTTTTCAAGCTCATCGATAACAATTTTAAGCTTTTCAATGCCATAATTGACCAACTCAACCGCTTCTTTTGCCTTAGCAAACTCACTACCAGACTTATCTTTAATTAACCCAATTGCTTTAGATTTGTCATTACGCTCATGCTGTAATTGCTGTAACACCGTAATTTCTTTGCGGCGCAATTCATCAATTGTTAAAAGCTCCACAGATAATGGATCAACTTTACGACGAGACAATGATTGATCAAAAAGTTCTGGATTATTTCTGATCCAATTAATATCATGCATAGAGTTACCTATTTTTTATCATTATTTTGCACGCCAAGATCGATAATTCGTATAACAAAATCAGTACAAAAGCAAGACCAATCTGGCTAAAGGCATCAGGAGGAGTGACTATTGCTGCAATAACAAAAATCATAATAATAGCTAATCTTCTTTTTGCTACTAAAGCTTCAACTGAAAGCAACCCCACACGCACCAGTAAGGTAATTATCACCGGAAGTTGAAATGCTATCCCAAATACCAAAATCAATTGAATAGCCAATGATAAATATTCGCTGACACGAGCCTCTAATCTAATCGGCATAGCATCTGAGATTTGAACAGTCTCAAAGCTTAAGAAAAAAGACCAAGCCACTGGAAAAATATAATAATAAACAAAGACCACCCCCAAAATAAATAAAATCGGTGTGATAATTAAATATGGTACTACTACCATTTTTTCTTTTTTACGCAATCCAGGCGATAAAAATAAATAGATCTGACATAGAAAAATTGGCATAGAAATTAACAATGCGCTGTAAAAGGCAAGCTGTAAATATGTAAAAAAGGCTTCGGTTAAACCAGTGTAGATTAAATATCGCTGCTCACCTTTTTGCTGGTATTGATCAGAAAGAGGCTGCAGCAAAAACTGATAAATCTCTTCAACATAATAATAACAAACACTAAAAGCCAAAGCAAAAATCAAAAACGACCATAATAAAAATTGCTTTAGCGATACCAAATGCTCATAAAAAGTCATTTTATTCGATTTTTTCAGTTTTTTTATCATATTTTTGATCAAAGTGAATTTTCTTAACTATTTTTTAACTATGTTTACGAATAATAAAAATAACATAAGTTGTAACAAAACAATAGTGAATTTGGAAAGGAAAATATTATGTCACATAATTCAAGCGGAGGCGGTGAATCTCTACTAGACTCTCTTTGGAATCCAGCAAATATGGGGTTCAACAACATGTCACAAAGCTTTGAGGCTTTAGCTAATAGCCCAGTTCTAAACATCGTCTTTCCTGGGGCAAGCAGTTTATTTAGCATGAGCCAAATCTTTACAGGAAAAGCACCAAGCATTTTAGGTATATTTTTTGGAAGTATGAACGCTACATCTACGCTACCTATTGCTTTGCCAACTGGAAAAATAGGTGGAATATTTGGGAAAGGACGAGGCTAACTAATCTCTAAAATTGATAAATTGCAAAGGCAACTCCAACTTAATGGTTTTAACAAACGCTATCACTTCTTGCAAATCGTCTCTCTTCTTACCATCGATACGCACTTCCTCTCCACGAATTGAAGCTTGAGCTTTAAATTTCCCCGCCTTTATTTCCTTAACGATTTTCTTAGCAGTTTCGCTATCAATACCCTATAGTGGCCCAATTTGTCTAGACTAAAAATCAGAAATTATGAGATACAATTTGCATTATAATTTTACCCAATAGTTTTTGTTAAATACACCTGTTCTGGAGTAAAATATTCCAAGGATTGGTGCATCCTTTTTTTATTATAAAAAGTT
>CAMCSP010000083.1 GCA_945877755.1 Rickettsia typhi
CCATCGTCACATAATTTGTTAGGATTAATATCAATGGCTTGTTTTCCTTAATTTTCTCTATTGCATTTTTTATGTCTTCAAGCATGATAAAATCTCCTTATATGGTTATGTAAAGTTTTGGTGGTAAATGCTGGGTCATAAGCGTTATGGAACGCTCCGATAGCAGCTATCCCTCTTGCTCCAGATAGTAAAACTTCTTCAATATTGGATTCATCTATTCCACCAATTGCAATTATTGGTTTATTTGAAATAGATGCACATTGCTTTAAACCTTTGCATTTCCAGATTGTTTTAACATTTGGTTTGTTTTTGGTTGGAAAGATTGCTCCTACGCCAACATAATTTATTGGCAATTCATTTGCTAGTTTAAGTTGTTCAAGAGAATTTACAGTAAGGCCAATGATTTTATTATCTCCAAGAAGTTTTCTTGCCTTAAATACATTGCCATCATCTTGTCCTAGATGTACACCTGCTGCTCCAACTTTGTGGGCCAGCTCAGGATTATCATTAATGATAAGAGAGATATTTAAAGGTGTGAGTGTTTCAAGCATGATAGTTGCTAATTCAAATAACTCACGTTTGTTTAAGTGTTTTTCACGAAGTTGGACAGAATCTATGCCATAATTAGCACAAATTTCTAAAAACTTTAGATATTTATCTAATGTTATATTATTTTTATTTGTAACCAATGTAAGAAAAGGAATGTTCTTTTTCATAGTATAACTCCAAAAATTGGAGAAAATGAAAAAGCAAAAATGTGTCAAATTTATAGTTTACACATCTTACAAAAACTAAAATCATAAATGACCTTAGTATAAATTTGCTTCACACTTCCTCCGCAGGCATTACCCAGAGCAGGTTATAAGGGTTTTTCTCAGTCTTGCTTAAAGCAAAACCCCCCTGATGAATCTAAATATACCTTTTAACATAGCTATGTTTTTTTTGCTGTAAAGAAAAATAATTCCAGGGATCACTGGCGGGACATTTGTCGATAATCTTTAATAAAAAAGAGCAACGAACCATAAAATTTAAATCTCGTAACTAAGGTAAATACTTATTATTGATTATTATATTAAATTTTATATTTTTGATTGAGAAGGGCTATGAATTAAAAAGCTTAGTGGTTGAATTGTTTAGGGTTAGGCTAGCGTTATGACTAGCCAATTATAGAGCAAGTTTTGCAGATTGAAGCTGCTGTTGATTATGTCTTATTTTCTTAATTGCCTATAATTTTTTACATGTTTGTTATGATCAGTAAGTTTTGCTGAGAAGGTATGCTTACCTTCTTTATTTGCTACGAAATATAGGTAATTAGTTGATGCTGGATTTAGCACGGCCTTTATTGAATCAATACCGGGGTTAGCAATTGGTGATGGTGGTAACCCGGCTGTTGTGTAGGTATTGAATGGAGAAATTATTTGTAGATCTTTGTTGTTTAATGGTCGTTCTAAAGTATATTTTCCTTGAGTAATTGCATAAATAGTAGTTGGGTCGGCTTGCAAGCGTATCCCTAGCCTTAAGCGGTTATAAAATACGGAAGCAACCAAAGCTCTTTCATCGGCAAATTTTGTTTCTTTCTCAACAATTGAGGCTAGGGTTAATACTTGCTGATAATTTTTTAGTGACATATCAGATCTATATGGCCATAAATTTTTTAAAGCTTCTATGAGTGCTTGATGCATTTTATCTAACATCTGCTGCTTTGTGTCGCCTAAAGTATAAAAGTAAGTATTTGGTAAAAAATCTCCTTCTTTATAGCTGGTTTTAATTTCTCCAGTTAATATTAGATTGTTTTGTATTAATTCTATTATTTGAAAGGTTGTGAATCCTTCAGGTATAGCTATTTTTCTAATTACCACATCTCCGTGTTTCATCATATTGATAATATCAAAAGGGGAGGAGCTTGGCTTAATATTGTATTCTCCGGCTTGGATATAGCTATCTAGCGTAAGAATTTTTGATAATATCAAAAATAATGAAGGTAGAGAAATAATTTGCTCTTTAGCCAATTTTTCTGCAATTTCTTTTTTAGAAGTGCCCCTGGTTATTAGGATAGTTTTTTCTTGTGAAAGAGTGTTTGGTAATAAGGCGTATATGCTTAAGACAAGTGCTGCCAATATAAGGCTATATAAAAGATACCTTAGTTTCATTTCATAACTATGCGCATTATATTTTCTTAAATATCAGCGTAGCATTAGTTCCACCAAATCCAAAGGAATTTGACATGGCAGCGTTAAATTTTTTCTCTTTTGCTACTTTTGGCACTAGGTCAATTTCACAATTTTCTGGTGGATTATCTAGATTTAGAGTGGGTGGTACAACACCATTATTCATCGCTAGAATAGATAGTATTGCCTCAACACTTCCTGCTGCTCCTAGCAAATGTCCCATAGAAGATTTAGTAGAAGACATAGACAGATGTTTTGCTTCTGTTCCAAACAATCTTACAACAGCGCCAAGCTCAACTTCATCGCCCATTGGAGTTGATGTGCCATGAGCATTAACGTATCCAATATCAGCTAGGCTTAGTCCAGATTTATTCAACGCCATTTGCATTGAACGAAATCCGCCTCTGCCTTCAGGATGTGGAGATGTGATATGATATCCATCACCAGTTGAGCCGTAGCCAACTAATTCTCCGTAAATTTTAGCGCCACGCTTTTTAGCATGTTCGTATTCTTCTAAAACTAATACCCCAGATCCTTCACCCATAACGAAACCATCACGATCCTTATCCCAAGGTCTTGATGCTTTTTCAGGACAATCATTGAAATTTGTTGATAATGCACGTGCCGAAGCAAAACCAGACATACCAATTCTACATACTGATGATTCTGCCCCACCAGCAATCATTACATCGGCATCACCAGATTGAATGATACGCGCTGCATCACCTATAGCATGAGCCCCAGTTGAGCATGCTGTTACCACTGATTGATTTGGTCCTGAAAAACCATATTTAATTGAAATATGTCCAGATAATAAATTTATTAAGCTTGCTGGAATAAAAAATGGGCTAAGCCGACGTGGTCCATTTTCATGTACCATAATAGAATTATCTTCTATTGTTCTTAAACCACCAATACCAGAGCCAAGCATAACACCAGTCATATCAAGGTCGTGTTCTTCGGTAGGAAGCCACCCTGAATCTTCGATTGCTTGTATAGCTGCTCCCATGCCATAGATAATAAAATCATCCATCTTGCGCATGTCTTTGGAAGATACGTATTTTTCTGCATCAAATTGATTATTTTCGGTACCTACTCTTACTTCCCCTGCGATTCTGCAAGACAGGTCAGAAGCATCAAACCTGGTAATAGGTCCTACTCCAGATTTTCCTTGGATAAGTAACTCCCAAGTACGATCAGCTGTTCCCGCAAGTGGGGTAACTAACCCTATACCTGTTACGACAACTCTTCTCATATGCAATTGTCTTATTTTTTATGTTCTGATATAAATTTTACTGCGTCAGCAACTGTTTTAATTTTTTCAGCAACATCATCTGGAATTTGAACATCAAACTCTTCTTCAAATGCCATAACTAGCTCTACTTGATCTAAGCTATCTGCACCAAAATCTTCTACGAAACTTGCTTCTGGAGTTATTCTTGAGTTTTCAACATCTAAGTTTTTAGCTACAATTTTTTTTACTCTTTCTTCAATATCGCTCATACTTTATCCTTATTATTTTACGTTAAATAAACAGTCATTAACTCATACTGACGAATGTTCTACCATAAAGTCAATTTGTTTGCTAGTCAAAAGAAAATTTTTATATCATTAGCATTCCGCCATTCACATGCAGTGTCTGACCGGTTATATAGCCTGCTTCTTGGGTTGCTAGAAACGCAACTGCCGACGCTATGTCTTTAGCAGAGCCCATGCTTCCGATAGGGATACCGCTTAATATTTTGGCTTTTTGTTCATCTGTAAGAACATCAGTCATTGGTGTGTTTATAAAACCAGGTGCAACATTGTTAATTGTTACGCCGCGTGATGCCACCTCTGATGCAAGAGATTTGGTCATACCAATCATTCCTGCTTTTGATGCACAATAATTTGCTTGTCCAGGATTGCCGCTGAAGCCAACTACAGAAGAGATGTTAATAATTCTTCCCCACCTGGCTTTCATCATAACTTTCATTGCATTACGATTTAAGACAAAAGTTGAGGTTAGATTGATATTCAGTACTTTTTCAAAATCTTCTCTGGTCATTCTGATCGCAAGATTATCTTTAGTAATACCAGCGTTGCAAACCAAAATATCAATTCCGCCCATAAGATTTACAGCTTCGTTAATTAAAGATTCTACGGCTACAACATTTTCTAAAGGACAAATAAGTTTATGACAATTAGTACCAATTTCTTTTATTAGATTATTTAGATTTTCTTCTCTAGTACCTGAAATAACAATCTCTGCTCCTTGAGCATGTAGAATTTTTGCTATTTCTGACCCAATACCACCAGTGGCGCCTGTTACCAGGGCTTTTTTGCCGTCTAATTTAAACATTTTCTTCAGTTGCTTCTGGTTCAGGAACCTCTACTTCTTCCTTAGCATCTAATTCAATAACGCTAACTTTACTACGAACTAATTGTTCAATTTTATTGGCAATATCAGGATGAGATTTTAAATATTCTTTTGCGTTTTCTCTTCCTTGACCAATTTTGTTATTTTCATAGGCAAACCAAGCACCAGCCTTTTCTATAATACCAGCTTTTACTCCTAAATCAATTAATTCACCATAATGAGAAATGCCCTCTCCATACATGATATCAAAATCAACCACTTTAAATGGAGGAGATACTTTATTCTTAACCACTTTTACACGAGTTTGGTTACCAACAGTATCCTCTTTGTCTTTTATTGCACCGATACGTCTAATATCAAGACGAACTGAAGCGTAGAATTTTAGTGCGTTACCACCA
>CAMCSP010000084.1 GCA_945877755.1 Rickettsia typhi
TTTAGATTCAATCGAAGAAAATCTCGTTCAAGGGGAAAACTTTTTTATCAGTTAATACAACAAGCGCTGACAATTGATCCAGTACCAGCTAAATCACTATATACTACATGTAGTAGCTAGTGGAGTAAACTGCATAGCCAGGAAAATAATTATTATACTAATCATTATTAGTAACTAAATTAATTTTTAAATTTTGTCTAGTAACTTGATTTTTTGGTAAAAATTTTTATGTTAGTCAAATTTAAGTGTTGAAATCTAAAAATAGATGCGATAGTATTTTAATAATTATTATAACTGATAAGTGTATGAAATTTTTTTATAATTTGACTAGCGCAGCTATATATCATTAATAAAAAACTTAAGATAGTTTGCATAACTAAATATAAAGGTGAATTTTGATTAGTGATATAGTAAACTTTATGTTTGGATGTAGTTTATTTTTTAATGCTCTTGTTTTTATTCCTCAAGCTATTAAAATTTTTAAAGCAAAAAGTTCTGGTGAGTTATCTTTTTGCACCTTTTTTGGATTCAATATTATGCAGCTGCTTGCTGTGTGGCATGGTTATTTAGAGCAAGACTATACTTTAATGATAGGTTTTTTATTGAGTTTTATTACCTGTAGTATGGTAACTATTTTTATAATACTTTACAGGAAATAAAATTTTGCTGTAAAAGAAGAGGAGCTGATATATGTCATCTAAGACAGAATACGTAGTATATAAAGTTTCTTTTACTAATGCTAGTATAGCTCAGAAGAAGAAATTTAAAGACTCTTGCTGTTTAATTACGATCAGTGTTGGTAATGGTCAACATGAGGCATTAAAATTTAAATCAACTCTAGAGCTAGTAAATAAAACCTTTAAAAGTTGTATAATAGCAGTATGCGATACCCTACAAAGATATACTTATGCTATAACCAGGCCTCTTAAAACACCAGAAGATTTATATGATTATTCTAAAAAGGAAGGAGATAGATGGCTGGAAAGAAATAAAAACGCTATAGAAAGTCTTACAATTCCTTATACTATTTCGAGATGGGATGAATGGCTAAATCATAAAGAATTTAAAGAGCATTATAAAAAAGTTTGTGAGCTATATAAAAACGATCGTGAATATGCGAATATAATAAATGATTATGTAGAAATTTATTTAGATAGATTAAGTAAGCAGCATAATAACAGTTTACATGAAATTGATTTTTTAAGAGGAAAAGAATTATCTATACGCTATCTTAAGGAAGAATGTGCAGCAATGTGCTCGTGGTTTTATCTGGACTGTGATTTTGATCTTTATCCACCAGTGAGAAATGAATCATTGAATGCGACATATGCAAGGCTAGTAGATATTCAATATCAGCATCTTCTAGCTCCGATCGGATTAAGATTTAAAAAATCTAATATACATACAATACAAAATAACTTAAACGATGGCAACTCACCTTTTGCATTAGAAAATATCATAAATAATATGCCTGGTCTTTTACATTGGAAAGATAGAGAAGGAAAGCTTTTAGGTTGCAATAAAAAGCAAATTGATGCTCTCGGAGCAAAAAGTTTACAAGAAGTGTTATATAAAACATCTTATGATGTCTTTGGACCTGAACTGGGTAACGAAATACATAATTCAGATTTGAATATTATGAGTACAGCTAAGGCTAAGGTTGTAGAAGAACTAAATCTTGTTAAGGGTAAAAAAGTGATGATGATTAGCCACAAGTCTCCACTTCTAGATTCTACAGGAAAAGTCGTAGGTATAGTTGGCATGTCTATAGATATGTCAGATCAGCATTCCAGAGAACGTCAAATACTGAAAGAAAACGATATGCATAAAATTACGCTTGAAAACATTATAGCTAATATGCCAGGCCATATATATTGGAAAAACATAAAAGGTGTTTATCTTGGCTGTAATGATAAGCAGGCAAGAAGTTTGGGTTTAAAGTACGGGTCAGAAGTTATAGGAAAAACTGATTTTGATTTACCTTGGGATAAAAAAGCAAGAGATAATATTGTTCATAATGATAAGTTAATTATAAGTACCAATAGAACTGAGACTCTGCAAGAGTCTGTAGTAATCAATGACCAAAAATATACTTTTCTTAGCCAGAAATCTCCACTTATAAATACTCAGCAAGAAACTGTTGGTATACTTGGCGTTTCTATTGATATTACTCAACAAAAGATATTAGAAGAAAAGTATATGAACAAAACTTATGAATTAAGTAATGCTTTGGAAGTAAAAAAGAGTTTTCTTAATAATTTAAGCCATGAGATTAGAACTCCTTTACACAATATTACTACTATTGCTAAAGGGTTATATGATCAATGGGATGGTATAGATGACTCTGAAAAAAGAACCTATTTAAAAGCCATAGTAGATAATCAAGACAGGCTAATGTCATTGGTAAGTAATTTACTTGATGTTTCCAAAATAAGGAGCGGAAAGCTAACTTTTGACTACTTAAATAACGATATAACTATAATATTAAAGGAAGTTATAGCTGAATTTAAATATCTTACAGAGCCAATTACTTTACAAATAGATGATTTGGTAAATGTAAGTGCACTTCTTGATGCTGAGCGTATAAAACAAGTAATAAGAAATTTATTATCTAATGCTATTAAATATGGCGGCAAAGATAAGCCAATTACTATTAGAGTTTTTAATATGGATAGTAAGTATATTGGTGTTTCTGTAGCTGATAATGGTGTAGGGGTCCCTGTAGATGAAAAAGATAGAATTTTTGAATTATTTGAGGAAAGTTCACGAACTAAATCAAAAGCTGGTGGCATAGGCCTTGGTTTAGCTATTTGTAAGGATATCATTTTGGCACATCGTGGTAAGATATGGGTTGAAGAAAATCAACCAGCAGGATCTATTTTTACGTTTACAATTCCATTTGCACGACTAACCAATAAAAGACATATCATGGTTATAGATGATGATCTTTCAACACAGCTATCAATAAGTCTTATGTTAAAAAGCTATGATTACGATGTTACGATATTAGGATCAGCTAATGAGGCGCTTAGTTATTTAAAAATAAATAACAATTTAGTTGATGTAATTTTATTAGATTTAATGTTGCCAGATATGTATGGTGTAGAATTACTACAGCGTTTAAAGAAAATTAAGAAAATCAAAAATATTCCAATAATAATTCAAACTGGAATTGTAGACTCTGAGGAATTAGAAAACGTTATAAAGTTAGGTGCTTGTGCATATATTAACAAACCATTTTCTGAAGAAGTTTTAAAATTTAATATTGAAAAATGCTCACAAATTATAGATTGAAGAGGAGTAATTTTTTATTTCTAGACGTTGTGAGTTATATAAATAAGGAAATTACAAGCATAGATAGATATAGCTAAATCTTTAAAGCACCACATTGAGACGGTCAGTATAAGGATAATATGACACTAACGATGGTAGTATTTTCATAGCTATTTCTTTAGACTGTGTAGATATTTTTTAATATATTCTTCTGCTGAATTTCAGCCTTGCAAACCTAATGATGTACTAGCTTAAATGCAATTTTTAATACTGTGTCTATAGATCTGAAACCCCATACTAATTTAAATACATCGCTATTCGATATACCTTGATTTTGTCGCTGTATTTTTCTATCATCACCATCTATCTGATTTCTTCTAAATTCCTTACAACGATAACACTGAGCCCCTTGAATTTACTGCTCTTGATCAACTAATTAGACAGCGCGCTGAAGAACCAGTTTCAAACTCCTTTGAGTACATCTTTGGATGATTGGTTTTGATAAGATTGATAAAATTGTCAATAATCAAATATTTCTTCATCCTCACTCACAGGGGTTATTTTGGTTACGGTGGTTTGAGTGGCTTGCTGTTCCCTTGGTTTGAATCGTAACATCGTCTTTGTTAGGTAATCTAAGCCTCTTTCTTTCTCCTTTTCAAGAGCATCGTAACATGCGTAACATGTAATCTTTCCTAAAGTTTAAGTTAGGAATAAATTCCTTAAATTCTTGAAATTCCGGTAATATGAACTATTAAAAATCAAAATTCTTATAACAACCCACCTAAAGTACCTAAAGTAACTAAAGTAACTAAAGTTAAAAATATTCGGTATACTTAACGTCTCAAGGCAGAAAATGTTAAAAGCGGTCGATCTTTTAGAACTAATGGATCAAACATTGTACACATACTTGCAGGGAGATAGGAAAGGAGCTTTCAAAACCAAACCTTAATAGCAGTTACAACCAAACTTACCGACTAAAACGTCAAGCGAAGAAATGAATTATGTGCATTCGGTAGCGTAAGAAATATAAGGAATGTTGTTTGGAGCTAGAAAAAATAACAATCCCTCTTGAGAGGAAAAAAGCATGAAATAAATTTTTTAGTATTGCTTTATAATTTGAACGCAGATAAGGTTGAAATTATCTCATTATGACTAATTTTGTAGGTAATCTAGTAATATGCCTCATGTAGAGTTTATAAATCCTGCTCAAGCGGAAGATAATATTGCTACCCTCAAAATTGACGATCAGATATATTCATTAGAACAAGTAATGGCAAATACTAGCCTTACTAGTAGTGCAGTAGGAGACTTCTATCCGGCCACGCCATTTAACAGTACCGGTCTACAAGTTAATCTTACCAAGACTCCCTCTTTATTAGCGAAGGAGATTTTTGCTGATGATCAGTTAAAAGAGATCATCTATACCGACAATAATAAATTCATTGTTTTAAATGGATCATTTGTAACAGATACTATACTTAACATTACATTTATTAGTCCGTTTGGAGTTATTTTATC
>CAMCSP010000085.1 GCA_945877755.1 Rickettsia typhi
AAGTTTTACCAATCATTTCATAACTTAGGCACCAAGTGGTCTTCTGACCTTGCAAAAGGTTGATGTATGGCTATTGATACGGAACTAACCATTTTATCTCATGACGAAATAAGAACTCTCTATGCTGTACCAAAACTAATAAAAGAAGAGCAAGAAGTCTTATTCTCACTAACCGAGCAGGAAAAGCAATGTCTCGATGGTATAGTACAAATCCAGAAAAAATAAATTTTATTCTCCAGCTTGGCTATTTTAAAGCTTCTCGTTATTTCTATAAAACAAGTTTTCGCAATGCCAGGTTAGAGGGGTCGTGTGGAAGAAGTGACATAAATATGGTTTTGGGGTCAGAGATTATTTGTTTGTAGCATAACATGAGGCTATTTACCGGATATGCAAGATTTGTACTAACAAGAAAGCAATCTGGCTATCAAACTATTTCTATAAATTTTATCCATCTATTACCTGGACCTTGCATAAGCTTGGTATTTCCTACTATTAACGAAAGAACTTGAATATTAAAAAACTTCTTTTAAAGGATATTAAAACCCCAAAACCACATTTATGTCACTTCTTCCACACGACCCCTATGAGCACCATGGTGCTAATATTATTATCGATGGTTTTGCTACAAAAATATTTTTCCGAGTTACGGGAACAGAAAATACAACCAAATGCGCCAAGGAAAGTGCGTAAAAATCAGTTGGTGAGAATCCAACCTATGCAAAGTCTAACCAACAGCATAGAAGCAACTATTGCATTACAGGAGGTGACGAATGTGATGAAGCCAATAGGAGCGACATATCAGGCTGCAACGCAAGTGAAGGTGTTGAGCTCCGAAATGTTTGATATTATAGAGGCCGACGCCGTTTGGTTAGTGGAAGGCAGCATGAAGGGTGACGCAATGGTAAGTCATCACTCACTCTATCGGGGTCTAAGTCCGTGGCATGATATGAGATGGAGTTTACGTAAACTTGGGAGATCTTCTGTATTCTTGAAAGAGTATGCAAGAACGAGTCAAAACAGACAAGAACTAGCAAATGATACAGAAGAAGTCGGACTGATTGATAGTACTTTGAGCATAGGAAAGCTATGTACATGGGGAAGCGGTCAGCAATGGAAAGCCTGGTTAAGTACCAGTCAAATTAACACACTGAGGTTATGATAATGATGCAGGTTAAACTTAATCAGATAGCTAGAATAGCGAAGCAAGAATTAATTCTAGCTTTTATAGCGAATGTTTCATTGAAGAGCCGTGTGTGGGAAAATCGCAAGCACGGTTCTGTGGGGGTTACCATAGCATTGAGACTAATTTTAATTTAAATATGGAGTAAATGCTATGGTTTCTACCCGACAATAGCTAGAATCTTTGGCCAAGAGGAACAAGAGGAAATAAATGAAAACATTACTTATGGAGCTCATGAGATGAGAGATGGCGTATCTATTTCAAGGCACCAGAAAAATAAGCTTATAGTTACAGAGAAGGATATCATCAAGCTCAAAGATCTAGAGGCCTATGCTCTTTTGCCATGTGAGCTAGATATAGTGAAAGTTAGGTTTGAGTTGTTTAAATAACGACTTAAATTTAAATATGTTTGCATAGATTGCTTGCTTATTTATCTTAATGAATATATTAATAAATAAAGAGTTTAAATGTAGATTATTTAAACTTAAAAAATAATATTTGAATATTATTATGAAAAAACTTCCTGCTGATCTTAGAAATATTGATTTTAGAAAATTTGTTGCAGATAAAATAGGAGCTAAATTATCAGTTTGGCAAGGTACCGAAGATATTGCTAAAGTTTTGCAGTTGTTAAAACAATGTTTAGAAGATAAACAATTTATCAGAGCAGTTCTGAAAGAAGCAGCTCAGGATTTTAGCTATGTCTACGATGTAAATGAGGAACTGAAAGTTGACGGTGTTACAGTAACTGTCACTGAGATACAGTGGGAAGTTGATGTTGATAGTGATAGTTTAACTCAATCGGTGAATTTTGATGGTGATGTCTTAGACAAAATTTTGGAAAGAGATGAGCGGGAAGCTGATGAGTTAACGGAAGAAGAAAATAGTCAATATGTTGCAGAAGAAAAAGAGATAACTTTTAAAATAGAAGATGCCGCTTTAGAAAAATGGGGTAATGAATATGAAATTAGTGAAGTTTTTGAGCCAGCAAAAAATGCTTTTATTAAGCAGTTTATGTTGTATGCCCAACAAAATAAGTTAGATTTGAAAGAAGAACAAATCGATGCACTTTTAGAATATGGAATTGATGCCTCAAAAGAACCATATGATACTAGCGAGTATCTGGGATGTATAATAAAAATGGGCCTAGCTGGCATTGAGCATGTACATGTAAAAGCAGTTTCTAAACTAATTCATGGTTCTTTCGAACGAATTGCTCAGATGGTTGAAAGCGAATTGATGGCTCTTCCAGCTTTTAATGAGCTTGAACAAGAATATCTGCAAAAGCAAAATTCTCACGATTCTGTTCGTCTAAATCAAGTTTTATTGGCTACTGCTAAAATTATTCGGGAACATGTTTATGGTAAAGTTAGTTTAATTAGAGATGATTTTCAAGCTAAAGATTATTATCAACCTGTCCGATACCTTGATATTTCTGATGCAAAAGCTGTTGTGGTAGATCGCCCCGCTCAAGAGTTTAAACCTGAAGAATTGGTTCCAGTGGTAGATGTGGGAACTATTGCGCGTAGCACTGGGTCTTATTATAAAACCATAGCCTTCGGCACAGGGGCAAAAACACTTCGCTATCCAAGTAAAACACCTGCAAAAGCAAAAGAAATGGATATTGAGCCTATTCTAGTTAGGTTAAGAGAAGAGGGGGGAAAGGTTCATGAACAGCTTAAAGCTCATGTTGGACAAGTTCAAAGAAGCGAACATGATAAAAAGCATGAAGATTTTAGGGCAGCGATGGCTGCAATACGTACAGATTTACCAACTAAATTAGCAGAATTAAAAAGATTTGCGGATGAACATCCACTACGAGTAGAATATGAGTGTCTTAATAATATTAAACTAACACTTAGCAATGGCAATCAATTTTGGCTCGGTCAAATAGCCGTTAAAGCAAATACAATTGCTAATCCTAAGAAAAAGGCAGAAATTGTTGAATTAATTGTTCAAACTCAAGAAATTTTACAAGCTTTAGAGAGTACAAAACAGCGATTGTTGCAGGCATTAGAAACCAAGATTGCAATTGGACCAGAAAAAATTCAAGCTTTTGCTAAAAAATTTAAAGATGCATTTGATGTTTTTATTCATATATGGGACATTCAAAAGCTAGTAGCTGAAACAGAGAATGATGTAGATTTAAAGGCAGCAATGGCTGAAGAGCTTAATTTACTTAGGCAGTTTGATGAACTCTCTACGAAACAAGAAACTTTAAAGAAGCAAGCTGAAGAAATGCAACAAAAGCTGCCAGAGTTTGGTGCTTTTTCTATGCTATTTATTGACCTTAAAACTGCCATACATAAAATTGATCAGGAAAAGGGCTATTGGGATTTTTTAGAAGCTTGTAAAAGTCTAAAAGATTTTGATTTTGTTAAGAAGAGGCCAGAATGCAAACAAATCACGCAGCTATATGAAATTGTAAAAACAAAGCCAATGTCTGAGCTTGTGGTAGAAGATACTACTAACGTGATTTATCCTTGTTTCATATTTTGTATAAAAACTCATGATGGTAAAGCATTTATACCTGTAAGCTTAAAAATTGATGGGGCTCCATATCTTATCTCAGGTGATCCTGAAGATGTATTGCCTTATTCTGAAGATTCCATAAGAGAACAAGATAAAGAAAGTGCTTTGCCAGCTGATGTTACTGCAGCAGCTAGAGCTCCTTTGGTAATAGCAACTAGAAGAATGCAGGTTGAAAGTGCTAAACGCGATGATGAAATTTTTATAAAAACCATTGGCGCTGAAGCAGAAGCTAGATATGAAAGAGAAACTATTGAAAGCTATATTGCTCAACTTCCTGCAGGTACTGATTTGGGTAATGAAGCAAAGACTGGTAAATTAAAAATCATTACTGGGCATAGTGAAAGAGTTTTTTCAGCTGCTTTAAGGGAGCCAAAGGTAATTAACCAACTAATTGAAAATTTTGCTGATCAGCTTAAGCAAATACAAGAAAGGGGGGAACTTGTCTTAAATAGCCAAACTAAAGTTTATTCAGTAAGTTTATTGCTTTATTCAGATCGCAGTGTGTGTATCCATTGCACTAGAACACTTATTGGCCAAATGCGAGATTGGACGGATGGCTCTAAACCTGGTTTTATGAGGCTATTAGTTGATGTTTTAAATAGCTACGCCGAAGGTAAAGGATTCGTTGCATCTTTTCCGGATGTAGAGCATGACAAGGTAGGATTAAGATCTAATTGTATTGTAGTCACTGATAGGATTTATGCGAAATATGATGGAGATCCGCAAGCTCATGACTTACTACATCATAAAGATGCCACAGTAGTACATGCTGATGTGATAGATATAAAATTACCTGGCTATGCAGTTTACTCCACTAGCTACTACATGTAGTATATAGTGATTTAGCTGGTACTGGATCAATTGTCAGCGCTTGTTGTATTAACTGATAAAAAAGTTTTCCCCTTGAACGAGATTTTCTTCGATTGAATCTA
>CAMCSP010000086.1 GCA_945877755.1 Rickettsia typhi
CCAAATATTACATTCATATTTTTTTGAGTAACCGCCCCTAGGCCAGCCGAGACCAATGTTAGTTTTTCAAAAATATCATTAACTTTTTCCTTGCTTACAACAGAGGAAGAAAAATCATGCAATTGTTTAGCTAATTTTAAAGCAGGCAAAGTGTTTTTTGGTTTAACATCAGTATTATAGGAAGAATAAGCTCCTACTAAGCTTGGTAAAAATAAAGGGTTTTTTACAGCGGCATCTAATATTTTTAAATTCATTGCGTTTACTATTTTACCTACAAATGGTAAAGCAAAATTTGTAAATACAAATCCTTTTAAAGCGGAGGAGCAATGAGCATATGATGTGATGTTATAATATTCAAGGCTGCTATCAATAGCGGCGCAGGCTATTCCTGCTGCTATTCCATATTGTTTAAAGAATTGTCCACCTATAACAGCATTTTCTGTAGCTTGAATTATAATAGGATATTGCTCTATTATTCCGGTGGGTAAAGTTAGAGCTAGTGTTGATCCTAGAGCTCCAGCCACAATATTGTAATTAAGACTTTTTTCTAGTGAAACAAACATTCCTGCACCTATGAGCATAGAGCTAAAGTATCTTTGTTCGGTATAGCCATTATGATATAGTGCTTCGTCTAGAGTTCCTATGCCAAATCCAAGTATTGCTCCATATAAGCCACTAATACTATATCCTAATGCGGTTGTTGTTAATGGGATTACTAGCTGATGACCATACTCTTTTAATAATTCATTTGCGCTAGTTAAATGGTCAGATGGAGATTTATCTACATTAGTGTTAAGGGTTGGTTTTCTGGATTTAGACATATCAGCTCCTTTAATTTAATTATGTGATAATAAATTGATTTACACCTATTCTTTTTATTATGCAAGTTGGATTATTACGGGAATGTTCTACTAATTATAGAGATTAATAAATAAAGCTTATAGAGATTAATAAATAAAGCTGCATTGTTGCTCTTAGCATCAATCAACGAGAGAGATTACATGTTATGCAAATTCTATGGATTTTTGAATACACAATGTTTTGACAGCGATTTTTTAATTTTGAGCCAGTTGCAGCATATGAGTCATACATATATTAAAGGTGAGTGCGTTATAACAAGCTCGTGAATTTGGAGCAATGTTTTAAAAATAGGGATTGTTACGTAGGGCTTTTTAATGACCTTGCAATAATTGAGGTGTGCATCATTTCTCGTTAAAGGCATGCCAGAAAGTACTAGTAACTGGGTCCATCAAATATTGTAAGAATGTACGTTCGCCAGTAACAATATTAATTTCAGCTTGCATACCAGGATAAAGTTCATAATTTCGTAAGCGAGATATCTTATTCAATTGTGCTTTATCTACTTCAATACGCACTTTATATGCTGGTGGTATGTTGTTACCTCTATCAACAACGTCTGGGGAAACCTGAACTAAAACTCCATCAAGAGGAGCAGTGCTTCTACCTCTGAATGCTGTAATTCTTACCTTTGCTTTCAGGCCAACATGGACAGAATCAATATCTTTAGGGTCAACATAAGCATCAATTACAAGGTTATCATCTTGAGGAATAATAGACAATAAGGCATCTCCAGGTCTCACAACACCCCCAATAGTATGTACTGCTAGTTGGTTAACTATTCCATCAATTGGTGAGGTTATAACCAGGCGGTTTAGTGCATCTTTTGAAGCAACTATTTTTGCTTCAACCTGAGTTAAATTGCTTAGTGTTTCTGACTCACGCAATAGAAGGTCAACTACCTTAGATTTTTGTGCAAATCCTTTATCTAAAAGTTCTTGGTGTGAGGCTACTTGCTCACGCATTAATTCTAATTGTTTAGTTAGAGATTCTTGCTGCGCTTCTGCAGAAGAGATTGCTGCTTGTAGTTCAATTGGACTTAAGCGAATCAGCTCTTGACCTTGTTTTACATGATCGCCATCTTTAACATAGATAGCATCAATTATTCCACCTTCTTTATGCTGAATTATCTTTTTGTCAGAATCAACAACCACACTACCCTGAGCAGCAGCAGAACTATCAAGTGGTGCAAGTGCTGACCAAAGACCACCAATAACAAACGTTAAAATGCTAATCCAAAGACCAAACAAAATAGGTGATCTTGCTTGATGCACTACTTCGTTACGGGTCGGATCATCTTTTATGTTTTTATACATAATAAAGTTTACAGCTGAATCAATAGCTTTTAGTGAACTTGCTAATACAATTTGAAAGTCGTGAGGAAGATTTGCAAGTTTATAACTTACAATCTTCTCTTTATGGTATTTTGTTTTGTGAAGGAGCTTTAATACTTCAGGATGTTCCTTAATTTCATCGAGTAGCCTAAGAAGTTTAATTTTGCTAACTTTCTTTTTTGGCTCAATAATTTCTTGTTTTGATTCTTTTGATGACTCTTTTGGTTGATCGATAATTGGAACAGAACGAGCTCCAGAATCCATTGAAATGCTATATTTTAATCCCTGAAGCATTTGGCTTTTAGGATTGCTTTCTATTTTTTCAGCTTCAACTTTTTCAATTGGTTTTTTAGTTTTCTTCTGCATAAGCATTCCTACTTAGTTTCTTTACTTTACGGTATTAGCTTTATCTTCTACATCTGCTGTTTTAGGAGGTTGAGCAAATCTAGCCATGATTTCTTCTCTTGGGCCATAAGCTACTATGGCTCCATCTTGCAAAATCATGATCATGTCAACGAATGCTAAAATAGAAGGACGATGTGAAATAAGTATGGAAGTGATTTTTCTTTCTTTAGCATTGGCTATGGCTTGTACCAAAGCTTGTTCTCCGCGTTCATCGAGATTTGCATTTGGCTCATCAAGTACCACTACTTTTGGGTTACCATAGAATGCTCTGGCTAAAGCAACTCTTTGTTTTTGACCGCCAGATAAAGCTGATCCTGCTAGACCTATATCACTTTCATAACCGTTTGGTAATTTTGAAATCATCTCATGTGCCCCGGCAAATTTTGCAGCTTCTGCAACTAACTCTGGATCTGGAGTGTTACTCATTCGTGCGATATTTTCTTTTATTGATCCATTAAATAATTCAATTCCTTGAGGAACATAGCCCATATGTTGGCCAAAATCATCTCGATTCCATGTGTATACATCGGCATTATCTAATCTGACACACCCAGATGTTGGTTTCCACACCCCAACTAATAGTCTTGCTAAAGTAGATTTACCAGCAGCGCTTGGTCCAATAATCGCTAAAGATAATCCTGGCTCTAAAGTAAAATTTAATCCTTTCAGAATATATTTTTGCTGCTGTCCAATGGGGGCAGGTAGAGCAAAGAATAGATTTTCTGCAGATATTCTACCTTCTGGGTTTGCTATAGACATTCCCTCAACTTTATTTTGGGAATGGTCAAGGAATGATTTGATTTTATCATATGATTTGCGTGCAGAACTAACCTGCTTCCATACTTCAATAGCTGAATCAAAAGGAGCTAAAGCTCTTCCAACGATGATTGAAGCTGCAATCATATTACCAACAGTCATTTCTGGAGGATTAGTACTAATTACTAAATAAGCACTGATACAGGTTACGCCAACTTGTAAAATTGCGCGTAAAAATTTAGTAGTGTTAGCAATTATTCCATTTCGATAACTTGCTATTGATTGCATTTTCAATGCTGATTTATTTACCTCTGACCAACGAGATTGAACTGCGCTCATCATACCCATTGCTTGGACTGTTTCAGCATTTCTTGTGGCAATTTCTGCTAGATAGTGACCTTTAATACTATGCTCATTAGATTTGGATAATGTGTCGTTAATTGCATAGGCATTTAAAAAAGCAAAAAACAAAATTATGATGCTTCCAATTACAGTCAACCAACCAAGTGATGGGTGAATTAAAAATACCACTATTATATATATGATAGACCACGGGGCATCGAATAAGCTGTTGATTCCAACACTAGTTAAAAATGATTTGATGGTGGCAAACTCTCGAATAGTTTGGCTTGCTCCCATAGATTGCTTTACAGAGCTACTTTCTACCGCATGAGCAAATAATTGCGGTGAAAGTTTCTTATCTAGCCATTCACCTATTTTGATTAATGTAAATGATCTGGCGACTTGCAAGAGTGTATGCGATCCGTAAATTATAATAAAGATTATGGTAAGCATAATCAGAGTGTGTTGACTTCCACTGCCCAAAACTCGGTCCAAGACTTGCAATGAATATAAAGGAGTAATTAGGTTTAATACATTTACGCCAAATGAGAAAATAAACGTAATGATAAATGCTAACTTACAATCATGCAGCGCTTGTACTAGAAGATTTTTAGATACTTTAGTCTCTGGATTTGTTGTCATAAATATGTTTCTAATCTCACTTACAAACTTTTATTATAGTCAAAAAGTATTAATATATAATTAATAGCATTGCTGCTATTTGAGCTAATATAGTAACTCTCAGCATAAAATTAAAGGGTTAATATTTAAAAGTATATATTATTTTACCTGGCTATGCAGTTGACTCCACTAGCTACTACATGTAGTATTGGTTATTATGAATATTAAACCGTCAAATTTGATTGAATTAATGGATATGTTTCCAACTGAAGAGTCGTGTTTAGAATATTTGAGTCTGGTACGTTG
>CAMCSP010000087.1 GCA_945877755.1 Rickettsia typhi
AGGTTAGTATCGAGTTTACTCCAGGCTTTATCAGCGGTATAGACAGGAAGATTAAGATGAGAGGCAAGTGACAGGCAAGCTCTATCTCCTAAAGATAGACCTAAATGAGAGCAAGATTGTTTAAGAAGACCGGAGGCAGTAGCAAGCTCTTTATCAAAAGGATGAATCTCAGAAATTAAATAAAGTATTTTATGGATTTGATTAAGAGGAATAGAAAGTTTAGAGTGTAGTTCACCAACTACCTCAGCAATATTTACAGAGGACATAATAGAGTAGGGGAGTAATGGTTCAACAATATCTTTTCCATCTTCATTATTAATTAAGGCTAAGAAAGCAGAGGCATCAAGTATAACTTTATTCATTTTTTGCCTCTTTTGTTTCTTCAAGTCTTGATTGTTTTAGAGAGGCAGATAAAGATATTTTATCCTTATTATATTGCATAATAATATCTTGTACATCTTTGACAGCTTGTTTGATAGTTAGGATATTAATAGAATTATTATCATACCGAAGTAATATTTCCTCACCTGGAATAAGTTTCATCATATTGCGAAGAGGTGCTGGAATAATAATACGTCCATTTTCTCCAAAAGTAGTTCTATATTCTTGCATATTGTATTAATAATACATATAACGTATATAAAGTCAACAAGTATATAGATAAAAAACATATAGGAAGAAAAGCAAGGTAGTTTTTTACTAAATCAATTTTTTTTATTTTTGGTGAAGAAACTAATCTGATACTATCCTTTGGAAGATTTGGCAGAAAATGGATTTTGGAGTAAAAAGAGAGTTTGCATCCGATAAGGGATCTTATCGGAAATGATTAGAAATAAAAATTTAATTGATTTGCTGATAAACCATAGATAACTTATCTCGCAAAAAACAATCCATACTACAGACCCAAATATTATGATCTTTTGGATATCCTTCACCCTCTGGTATAATCACAAAATTATAATCTGGTTTAATATCCTCTATAGTTTGATAAAATCCACGGGAAACTGTAGGGCTCTTAGAAAATTTAATTTCAATACATATTTTCTTGCCATTAGGAGTGATTAGCACTAAATCTGCTTCTGCTCCTTTTTGAGTACGATAAAAATAAAATTTCCAGTCAGAAGTTACTGAACTTTTAATTTGTTCTATAACATAACCTTCAAAAGAGCCTCCAACAATACTATGTCCTAAAAGTTGTTCATAAGATTCAATATTAGCAAGATTATGCAACATCCCTGAATCACGAATATATACTTTTGGTGCTTTGATAATTCTTTTAGATATATTTGCAAAATAAGGTTGCAGTCGAGTGATAATAAATCCTCCTTCTAATAAATCTAAATATCTATTTATTGTAGGTTGAGATACTCCAAGTGAACGAGACAAATTGCTCATATTGAGTAAATTGCCATTTATTGAAGTGAGCATTGTAAGTAAATTTCCAATTAGTTTTGGAGTTACAATATAATTTAATCCTTGGAGATCTCTATATATAAAAGTCTCAATAAAGTTATTTAACCACCTTTTTCTATTGATAAGTTTCTTACTCAGTAAAGCTTCAGGAAATCCTCCTACCAACCAATGTTCTTCATAAGTAAAATTGGAAGATACCTCTAGCCATGATAATGGAGTTAACTCATTATAAGAAATTCTTCCTGCAAGAGTTTCAGAAGATCTAGAGAGCATTTCTGGTGATGCAGAGCCTAGTAAAATGAATCTTCCTGCTCTTCTGTCTTGATCTATAAGTGCTCGGAGTAAAGGTAATAATTCAGGCATTCTTTGAACTTCATCAATAATAATGCATTTATTTTGATGAAATTTTAGAAAGGTCTCGGCATCTATTAAGCGGCGACGATCACTATCTAATTCTAAATCTAGATACAAGCTTTCAGAAGTTATAGTTTTTTGGATAAATTTTGCAAGTGTAGTTTTACCTACTTGCCTTGGTCCAATTATTCCTATTGCAGGGAAAAAATCTAAATCTTCTAGAATTTGTTGAGTAAGGAAACGATAGAACATATTATTACCAATATTTTATTAAGAGCACTAATATATAACATAGTAATTTAAAAGTACAGATTTAATTATACTATCTCATTTGATGATATAGTTTCCGTCTTCCAGAAGGAAAAACTTTAGTTTGTCAAAGTCATAGCCTTCTTTTATCAGCAATTTTATATTTGGAATATTATTCTCTACGAAAAACGATTTCTAAGAATCAAAGAAAACCACCGGTTCAGTTCAAATTTAGAATTGCTGTATTTTATTTGCCTTTGCTGTGATTAAGTAGTGGGTCAAAAGTTGATTACAATCTACAGAGAAATTTTACGAGAGCGTGTTAAAGTAGGTATTGCCTACGCTAGAAGTCAAGGTAAATCCCATGGTCGTCCAGCAACTGCAAAAAAACAGAGTGATAAAATATTGTCTATGTTCAATACAGGCTTAAGCCAATCAGAAATTAGTAGAAAACTTAGGATTGGTTGAACGTCTGTAAGAAGAATTATACATGGAAGTCGAAGTTCAAATTGAAAGAAATTGAACAAACTTTAGATTTAAAAAGAAAAGAATAATGTTAGAGTTTGCTATTAACATGGTTAAAATTTGAACATGACCCTTTTTTACCAGGATCCCGGCCGAAGGTCTTTATTGTTAGTATTACTGTTTATCATTGCTAGCCGATACAAGTAATTATCATAACTCATCTTTATTATACACAGGCATTTCTGTATTATTAATTTCACCAGCCAGTTTATTCATAACAAAAACATAATATTCTATATACCCAGATTTATATGAATTATAGATATTATGTGAAACTAAAGCTGTAGTACCACTTTGTGTTACCCATTGATCATATTTCTCAAAAACATGTTCTCCTATTGAATGATAGTCTACATTAAATCCATTATTCTTAAAGGCCCTAGCCACTTCATCAACTGGAACTAAAATTTCAATTTCATCTATTAATAAATTTTTCTGCCTTAATTTGTTATAACTAGAATGGCTAGTGGAAAGATGAGCGCAAAAAGAAACAATCCCATCTGGAGCCAATATCCTTTTTATCTCGGCAGCAAGAGCATTAAAGTCTTCAATATGTTGAAATACTTCTATCGAATAAATCTTATCTACCTCGTTATCCTCTAACCCTGTTAAATCGGCAGAAGCAAGCAAAAACTCTGTTGAGCTTATCTTTCTTGTCATCTCGTTTTTTGTTTTTATTGTTTTATCGATCTTTTGCTTATTTTCTTGAAGGTTTTTTGTCCATTCATGTTTAAACTGTTCTAATGCTGTCTCTTCTTTTATATCATTTGTAAATGTATCTAATTTTTCTTCAAGGATTTTTGATTCTTTACTATTGAGGAGTTTATCTATTTCTTGACTTAGAATTTTCATTTCTTGTTTAAATTCTTCTTTTTCATATTGAATATTAGATAAGGCCAAATCCCACTGCTTCTCAAGAGACTCTAAATCTTGTTTTATTTTCTCTGCTTTTAACTTTTCCCTAAGATTTTGATTCTCCCTTCTATTTTTTTTTGTTTCGGCTCTATCTGTTTGTGACTTAGAAATGTCTATGCCTATTATTTTTGACATATTCATATATTGAAATGCATCGAACATTCCTACAGCTCTACCGCAACCTAACTCAAGTACTGTGTCACTCATTGATACATTTAGTTTACTAATGACATATGAATACAATGAAGCTGAACTTTTTATGCGATCTTTTACAGTGATTTCTTTACCAGATGATATATTTTTCCAGTAACCAAAATTTATATAGTCTCCTTGAAAAATAGGGAGATCTCCCCAATTTCCTTTATGAGAGCCATAAGCATTTTCTATATTTATTTGTTTTTTACTAATGATTTTTACCATAATCATCTTTTATTAACTGTTACTGTTTTCCATTACAGCGTTTTCTAATATGTATCATATTACACAATATAATACTTTATCAATATTTATTATATATTTTGCTTACTATCTGACATAGTTTTTGTATAATTAACAGCTCTAGTAGAAAGTCTAACCCCATTTTTAGAAAAGATAGATTGATTAGATTTTATATGCCTTGCGAAAAATATATTGATTTAGATACTTTTTAGGTTCATCAGGAATAGGTTTTTTTAGTAAAATTGCCTTTGCGTTTAACGTGATGAAAACCCTTAGAGCGGTTATGAGAAAGGTTAAGAGAGATGAGCTCAACTTCTCTAAGGTCGGTGGTAAAAAGAATAGAAAAGATAGTGAGGTTTTATTTTTTTTGGAGCAGTAGTCTAGACGTTGCTCACAATCCATCTTTAAATGCATTATTTGTTTGCCAAATAAGCTATTCCAGTGAAGATAATCTGAGTAATATTCTTAACTCCTTCAAAAGGATGACTAGCAAGAAAGGGTCTATGTTAGAAAAATGCCTTAAAGTTAAGAAAATAAACTATACGAAAGACATATACAATAAGCTACTTTCAATATATAAATTTTACCTGGCTATGCAGTTTACTCCACTAGCTACTACATGTAGTATATAGTGATTTAGCTGGTACTGGATCAATTGTCAGCGCTTGTTGTATTAACTGATAAAAAAGTTTTCCCCTTGAACGAGATTTTCTTCGATTGAATCTAAA
>CAMCSP010000088.1 GCA_945877755.1 Rickettsia typhi
TGGGCTACAAGCTGCAAAAACTTACATTACCTGGCATCAGACGATAGGCGAAAAGAAGGATATTCTAGATAAATTTCAGAATTTAATAAAATCTTATCCGGAAGGAGTTTTGAATGATTATTTTGATTGTAGCAAAGTTTTTGGAGATAAAATATCAGTAACAAATAAAGAAATAGTTAAGACAGTATTAGATAAACAATGTATTATAATAGAACAAGTAGATGAGCCATTCACTATAATGGACCACACAGAAAATATACTTAGCCTTATAAATACTAGCGCTAATGATTATCCTGTATGTGTTGTAGGCTTAACCGAAGAATATATTGTAGAATAACATGGGGGTATAATCATGGTAAAATACGTTACGATCTTAATTCTGTTTTTTAGTGTTGGTTACAGTTTTGCTGAAGGACAACCAAGAATATTAATCAATTTCTTGCCTGATGGCACTGAAATAAAAATCGAAAATAATAAAGTATATGCAGTGTGCGATGGCAAGTTTATTCTTGTCGAAGATGGCTTATATGAGCTCGCTGATGGCAGTAAGATAACTGTAAAAAATGGAGAATTAGCTAACGAGCGTAAAGTAAGAAAATGGGCAACTTATCCTGATGAGAAAAATATAGACTCAGGAAAAGCTAGTCCTTCTAAACCCTAATCTAACGATGATAATACCTAGATGTCATCCCGCACCATCCATCGTCTTTCCCAAGTAGGCGGGAATCCATTCCATATATAAATCTAAACCTAGCATTCTGAGCAAATTTCTTCCTAATAGCGAATAACAGTGGTATAGTCTGTAATAATAAAAAACGATTTGAAATTATTTTTTGGACTAGATTGCCGCCTCCGCGGCAATGACGACAGAGAGTCAGCTTCCCCTATTACACCATCATCTATATTTATTTAACAACACCTATTAAAATTGAAAGCAAGTTTTGACTTTTTTAGCTAATTGCTATATAAAGATCTGTATAAAGATAGCGTATTCACCAATAAAAATTATATAAATTTATGTTTATTCAAACCGAACTTACCCCCAATCCATTATCGATAAAATTTTTACCTGGAAAGGAAGTAAATCCAAAATCTCCGATTAATTTTACCTCACGGGAGGATTGTACGATTTCACCTTTGGCTAAGGCTTTGTTCAGTAATGTCAATGTCACCGGTGTATTTTTTGGTAAGGATTTTATTACCATTACTAAAAGTGAAAATGCCAATTGGGACGTTTTAAAGCCAGATATTTTACTAACCATGATGGAACATTTCACTTCCGGGGCACCGTTAATCATTGAAAGTGATGGCGTTCATAAAGACACTGAGATTTTGGAAACTGATAGCGATATCGTTGCGCAGATCAAAGAAATTATCGAACATCGTGTTCGCCCTGCTGTTGCGCAAGATGGGGGTGATATTATATTTCATAGTTTTGAAAATGGCATTGTAAAATTGAAACTGCAAGGCTCATGCTCTGGCTGCCCTAGCTCTAGTATCACACTAAAAAATGGTATAGAAAGCATGCTCAAACATTATGTACCAGAAGTAGAAAGTGTTGAAGCTGTTGATGGCGTCTAAAGAGTTTAAATAACTAGTATAGCCACTATGATAAGAGCTTATATTTTAGTTTTTGCAGTCTCATTGTTATGCATTCAACTGACATATGCTTCCTCAACAGTTGAATCTAAACTTTCAAATCAACCAAAAAATACAAAAAAACCTATAATAGGCATTACTATAGACAGTCAAAATTCAGGCGGTTATTCATCATCACCTTGGTATGCGATTCGACAAAACTATAGTGAGGTCATTTCTGCAGCAGGAGGAGTACCTATAATTATACCTTATGATTTTGATGCAATTAATCAATATGTAGATTTGCTTGATGGGCTATTAATTACTGGAAAAACTAGTGTTCCCCCAAGGTTATATGGGGAAGAAAAAGTTCATAAAACGACTATTATCAATGAGCAGCGGACCAAATTTGAGTGGGAAATAACCAAAGCTATGCTCGCACGCAACAAACCTATATTAGGAATTTGTGGGGGCATGCAACTTTTAAATGTCATTTTAGGAGGAACCCTATTCCAGCATATTCCTGATGATATCCCTAATTTCTTAAATCATCAAAAAATTTCTGAGGATAAGAAGTCAGAGCATCAAGTTTCAATTATCCCTGAAACATTGCTTTCTCAAATTACAAAAGTTTCAATAGGAACTGTAAATAGTAGCCATCACCAAGCTATTAATAAAGTTCCACCTGCTGTTATTATAAATGCCATTGCCCCAGATGGGGTTATAGAAGGTATTGAATGTCCAAAGTACAAATTTTGCTTGGGAGTGCAATGGCATCCAGAATATCGTGATACTTCCTTCGATATAAAAATCATTGAGGCGTTCGTTAAAGCAGCGCAATAGTAAAGCTTTGGGTCTAACCACGTATAAAAATAGCGTGCTAATTTACATAAAAACACCTTGTAAAACAGAAGTCATATCTTTATTTTACTAAGTAGTTTGACATGGTTACGCGCGCTAAAAATACTACGTGCCAAAAGTAGAGTGTTGAACCTGCTGATGATGTCTGCAGAGATTAAAATAATGTATTTTCCTAATTCTAACTTGACAATTTGTATTCTGTAGCATACAGTTAATTTGTCCTAGATTGAGTAGTGTTTTAATGAAAACTATTATTATCTACAAAAAATCTAATGGAACTGAGCCTATTAATTTATGGATTAACGCACTTAAAGATATTTACGCAAGAGCGAAAATACGCAGAAAAATTGAAAGAATAGAAGAAGGAAATTATGGAAATCATAGGTATCTACAAGGTGCAATTTTTGAATTAAAAATAGATTGCGGTCCAGGTTACAGGGTTTATTGTGGAGAAGAAGATAAAAAGATTATAGTATTATTATGTGCTGGTAATAAACGGTCACAAAGTAAAGACATAAAATTAGCAGTAGAATACTGGACAGATTATTTGAAAAGAAAATAAAAATGAGTAGTGAAATGTCAGAATTCAGAAATTACAGAGAAGCTTTATTAGAGGCGCTTCAAAATCCAAAAGAAGCTCAAGCATACCTTGAAGTTGCCATGGAAGAATTTTTTGAGGATCATGATCAAAATTCTTTCCTAAAGGCTTTGCGCACAATTGCAGAAGCTCAAGGAGGATTGACCAACCTAGCTAATAAAAGTAATTTAAATAGACCTAATTTATATAAAGCATTATCAGGAAAAGGTAATCCAAAACTTGAGACTGTCGGTACAATACTAAAAGCTTTGGGTTTCAAACTACATGTAAAAATAGCGTGCTAAATTACATAAAAACACCTTGTAAAGTAGAAGTCATATCTTATTTTACTAGATAATTACGGGTTACATAACATCTAAATTACTAGGCAAGCATTGTCATGTGTTATATATGGTGATGAGCTGGACAATACCATACTCCAACTAAAGTCTTGATACTAGTTAATACTTATGTTATAATCTTCTGCAGCTATTATTGATAGTCCAATTAAATATTTAAGAAGAAAATAAGATGACAAGTCCCGCTAGTTTAAAAACACCTTATCTAGAAGATAATGCAGAAAGAACTTTAACTAATAGCTCTACCGAAGCTGATATTCGCGCTATTGCATTTAGCGTAATAGGTAGTGCAATAGGTGGCGTAGTAGGTTTAATCGATGATGGTAAATATGGTAGTATAGGTGGTGGCGGTGTTACCGGTGGTGCATTAGGCCTTGCTACCAGTTTGATATACGAAGCATCTCCTCAAATCACGAATATAGTTATGACTCATCCATTTGCTGATGCAGCAGTTGTAATTGAAGCTTTGTCAGTTAGTTCCTTCATTTTCAGCGCATCAAGATATGGAACAATTGCTATAGTTGAGGTTGCTGGCCCATATCTTACTGCAGCTGCTGTGCCTTTCGTCATAGCTGAGGTGGCGTATCAGAATGATGTTCTTAAAGGCTTTGGCATTGGCACTATTGTAGGTGGCGTGGTTGGAGTTGCCTTTGGTCCAGTAGGAATATGTGCTGGTGTTATCACAGGAGGTGTACTAGGTGGTGCAGCTGAGTGGGTATATGAAACATATCATGCTGAAAATTATCCTAAAATTGAGGATATGGCTGGCGTTATATTAAAAGACGATTACTCATAAATGAAAAAATTGCTCACAATACAAGACAGAGATACCAAATCGCTTCGTGACCTGACAATAGAAGAAGAGAATACAGAAAAAACTTTAATGGAAGCTGACCTGCGTGCGTTTGGGGTTAGTGGAATAGGCCTTACAATAGGTCTTGCTATAGGTGGCGCAGCAGGTGATAAATATAGTATTATAAATGGTGGTTGTGTGGGTGCTGCTATAGGTATGGTTGTTAGTTTGATATATGAATCATACCATAGGACTCATTCATTTGCCGGCACAGCTGAATGGATATAGGGGTTTGACGATCATTGGAACGAAAAGTAGCTCTAAGGACTTTTTATCATTTATCTAAAGTGAGGTATCGATAGAAAGTAGCTCTTGAAATTTTCAACATTTTGCAGATGTTATCAATATCCATATTATGATCTTTATGCATCTTT
>CAMCSP010000089.1 GCA_945877755.1 Rickettsia typhi
CTGCTTTCCTCTTGCGTGGATTGTGTTTTTATCATAGCTTTAATTCATAGCATTTGGCTGCATCCAATGGTCTAGTAGGCATGGTTAAGGCAATACTTGAAATAGATGGAATAGATAAACAGAAATTACTTGGGATGAAGGATGTAGAAGGCAGAACGCCGCTGGACATCGCTATAGAAAAAGGTGAAGTGGACGTGATTAAAACATTCCTTAAGCATTAACTCAGCACAATAGGGTTAAGAGGCGATGAAAAAAAAGCCATGAATTTTTTAAAACCGAACGATCTAAGAGAAGTATTAAAGATAGAGTTCTCTGCTGAGTTAGGAGAAGCCGGTAGCACAATAAGATTAGAAAGAGAGGCTTTAGTATTAAAGGCGGTACACGATCATTTAAAAACATATGGTACCGATCAATCTTGGACAAATCCTAAGGCTTGGGCGGCTTCATTGAGTAGAATTAATAGTCGAGTGAATGCTTTAATGGGTGAGACGCAGGATATAGGAGGTGTTGCTGGAGGTATAATTGTTCAAAGAGAAATTGATAAGGTTATGGAAAAGATTATGCCTAAACCTCAAGAGCAATTAACTGCTATAGATAACGTAAGAATAACAAACCCTATACGCCAAACCCAGAATGCGCATAGAAGGTGATCATTAAAATAAGACATTTTTATACCTTTGGTTCAAAATTAAATATAAAGGCTAGGTATCATTGAGCTATGATTCGAAATATTTGATTTGATAGGAATTTTAATGGCTTTGCGGCTGTCCGATTAAGTTTAATATTGCAAATTTTGAGCAAAATCACTATTATTTATGCTAAATAACAAGTGAGTTAATCATATGGCATTACTTAAATTAGTAATTGCACCTGACCCTCGTCTACTTATGGTTTCAAGGCCTGTAGAAAGAGTAGATAAAGAATTGCAGAGATTCATGGATGACATGCTTGAAACTATGCATGTTGAAAAGGGTGGAGGTCTTGCTGCTGTCCAAGTTGGCGTCTTGAAAAGAGTGCTGATTTTTGATCCATCTTCATATCTTGAAAAGGAATGTGATCCTATATATATGATTAATCCTGATATAACTTTCTTCTCTGAGCAGGAATATACTCGTAATGAAGGATGTTTGTCTTTTCCGCTTTCGCGTGTTGATGTGACCAGGCCAGAAAATATAAAGGTCAAATTTCTTGATTATTATGGCAAGGAGCAGGAAATGCACGCTGAAGGATGGGTTGCGACAGGTATTCAGCATGAAATGGATCATCTAAATGGGATTGTGCAACTAAATTACGTTTCCAAACTGAAACAAGATTCTATTCTAAGAAAGCTAAAAAAATATAAAAAATTAAATAATTTATGAAAGTAATCTTCATGGGTACGCCAGATATTGCTGTTCCAGCATTACAGCGTTTGTTCGATTCCTCACATGAAATAGTACAGGTTTATACTAAGCCACCTGCTAAATCTGGCAGAGGGCAGAAAATCAATGTTTCGCCTATACATGATCTAGCTAATAAATTAAACCTGCCGGTTTCTTGCCCAACTAGCTTAAGAACTGAGGAAGCAGCAGAGCAGTTGGCAAGTTGGAAAGCTGATATTATTGTAGTTGCCGCTTATGGTCATATTTTGCCAAAAAAGATTTTGGATTTATGTAAATATGGATGCATCAATATTCATCCATCTCTTTTGCCAAGATGGCGTGGTGCTGCGCCCATTGAAAGAACAATACTGGCAGGAGATACAGAAACAGCAGTATGTATTATGAAAATGGATGTTGGACTTGACACTGGAGATATTTTACTTCAACAAAAAGTTGATCTTGATAATCAAATTACCACTGAAAAATTATATGAGAAACTTGCGTTAGTTGGGGCAAAGTTATTGCTCGAAGCACTCGATAATTTTGAAGGACTTACTTCAATTCCTCAATCAAAAGATGGTGTGACTTATGCAAAAAAATTATTAAAAGAAGAGTCGATTATTGATTGGCAACAATCAGCAGAACAAATTGATCGAATGATTCGTGCGTTAAATCCATGGCCTGGATGTTTCTTCGAATATAGAGGGGAAATGATTAAGGTTTTGAAAGTTAAAATTATAAATAATGCTATTAATTCAAAGTTAAAAATCGGAGAAGTAATTGATAATCAGCTTAGTGTAAATTGTGGTCAGGGTGTGTTACAGCTTCTAAAATTACAAAGACCAGGACGCAATCCACTGGATTTAGCAGATTTTCTTCGTGGCAACAAAATCACTTCTGGCGAAGTTTTAGAATAATCTATATGCAACGTTATAAAATTATTATTGAGTATGATGGCACTGGGTTTGCTGGGTGGCAGAAACAAAATATTTCGCCATCTATACAGGAGTCTTTAGAAAATGCTATTTATGCTTTTAGTGGTGAGCGCACCAATATATTTGCAGCTGGTAGAACTGACGCCGGCGTTCATGCTTATGGGCAAGTAGCACATTTTGATCTTGAGAAGAGTCATGCCGTTCGTACAGTAGTTGATGCTATAAATTTTCACTTACGTCCCCAGAAAATTACAGTGATTGATGCTTGGTTAGTTGACGATCAATTTCATGCCAGATTCTCCGCAAAAAAACGTTATTATCGCTATATAATTCATAATCGCCATAGTCCACTTGCTCTTAACAGCAATCGTTGTTGGCATGTCAGGAGAGAATTGGGTATTGAGCAAATGAACATTGCAGCTCAATATTTTAAGGGTACACATGATTTTACCAGTTTTCGCTCTATCCAATGCCAGTCTAAATCACCAATTAAAACTTTAGATTCAATAACCATAGCTAAAAATAATGATGGTTATATAATCTTAGACTTTCATGCACAGTCTTTCCTTCATCATATGGTGCGCAATATAACGGGTACATTAAAAATGGTTGGGGCGGATAAGTATAAACCTGAGGATGTTAAGGAAATGCTGTTGGCCAAAAATCGTAGCGCTGCAGGTGTTACTGCCCCTGCGCATGGTTTATATTTTATAAAGGTGGAGTATTAAACAAATGGCCGAGCAAGGCCAATATTTAAGCGCATTGATATGGGGTATATTCTATTCCTTGCACATCCATAGCTTCGGTAATAACACCTAGTAGTGCTTCATACTCTCCATTTGCATGGCAATTTCCCCAACTGATAAATTCATAAGGAGTGTCTCCTCCCTGATTTTTAGCTTTAAGATCAGCACCATATGAGATTAATAATTCAGCCACTTCTGCGGTTCTACATATATGTAAAGGTGTCTGAGCATAAACTGGGCCTACCTCATTAGGGCTATAACCACGTTCTAGTAATGATCTTACTGCTTCTGTATCACCTGTGTTACTGGCTATATATAATTTGGGGAGATCAGGCTTTCGGGCAAACAAGCCTTGTACTTCTCTATTACCATCTATATATAGAAACGAGTCTTGTACTTCTGTATTGCTGGCTCTAAATACAAACGAGCTTTGCGTTTTTGTATTACCTGTGTTACTGGTTATGTATGGTTTTTGACCGAAAACAGTCTCTTGGTCAAGCATGTCTTCAAGTGTGTTTTGCACCTCTTTTCTACCATCAAAAACTAATTGTACTCCATTCTCATTCTTCCCATAAATGTTTTCAAAGCATAAATTCTGTCCTGATAATGTTGACACAGCCATTCTTTGTTGAAGAATATTATCTGCTCCTAAATTATGTGGATATACATCTACAGTGACTGAGCCATCTTTTGCATTAATAGCTAAAGAACTACTTTGGAGTATATCTTTTACTATAAATTTTACCTTTTGATCATTTATATAAGCTTTTATCTTTTCTAGGGTAGGATTATTGTTGATTTGAGAAGTTGATAAGTAAACCTCTAGTCTAGATTCATGATCTTGAACTAACGGATACGTCATTAAAGAAATTGTGTTGCCTATGTGAACACAAGTATCAATATGAGCTAAAGCTGCAATTTTAGAGACTGGATTAAAGACTGTCATAATCACACATGGCCCTGCTCCAAATGATCCCAATATATATTTATTGGCGCTGTAATCAGTAACTCCTGCTTCGCTTTGTAAAATAGCGTATGCTATTTTTGGATTGATTTGTTCTGCCATATATGTAGTCTACTCAAAATCACTTTTATTAAACAAAAAATAATAAGCGTATACTACACATCACTTAATTCTCGTCAATAACTATTTATTGAAAAATATAATAAAAATTACTACACAGCATAGAGCTAAAAATTGGTTATTTGCCAGAAAAATCAAGAGACTTTACTAAGCTAGCCATTTATTGTTGACGGGACGTCTGATACATGGTGTTGGGCTATCGCTATACTGATTGTCCACACATGGGCTTTTTACAGTCCTTGGCTTTGTAACGCAGCTAGAGCTTGCTATAAACAAACTAATCAACAAAATATATTTCCTGGCTATGCAGTTTACTCCACTAGCTACTACATGTAGTATATAGTGATTTAGCTGGTACTGGATCAATTGTCAGCGCTTGTTGTATTAACTGATAAAAAAGTTTTCCCCTTGAACGAGATTTTCTTCGATTGAATCTAA
>CAMCSP010000090.1 GCA_945877755.1 Rickettsia typhi
ATGTATTAATTCTAACTTCTATAGCGAATGTTTCATTGAAGAGCCGTGTGCGGGAAAATCGCAAGCACGGTTCTGTGGGGGTTACCATAGCATTGAGACTAACTTTAATTTAAATATGGAGTAAGTGCTATGGTTTCTACCCGACAAAACATAAGCCAGCAAAAAATGTTAAAATAGATGCTATTAATGAGAGAATAGCTTTCTTTCCTTCGCCAATATTTAACATCCCAAGTCTCGGGAATATTAATGCTAACAACGTAGCAATATAAATATTCTTTTGTTTTGTATCTATTGTTGTAGTCATAAATATAATATAAGTTCACGGTTGTTTATCTCCGCATTCTGATCCCATTACAATATAAGGTTCTGTCGTATCTAAAATTTGAGTATCGCTAAATTACGATGTTATTTCAAATTTTAGACATAACTATGCCATTAGCATAGCAAAATTTTCAAAAACAGAAAGTTTATTATTACCTCCAATGATTTGTCTTTTTTGAATCATCCTAATATTTTTAATGCCTGTAATTGTAATTTTGGCAGAGTTAAAGCTTTTAAAACCAAGCATTGGCTTAGTTCTTTCTTAATAAAACGATGATCTTGCTCAACAATATTATTAAGATATTTGATTTGACGAATCTCGATTTGCTTATCCTTAGCAAGGCTTTCATTCAGATTATTAAGTGCACAAGAGTTACTGCCACTTTTATCAATAGTTACTGTTTGAGGTTGACCATTATGTTTAATAGCTTTGCGAAAGAAAGCTTTAGCTGCGCTTGCGTCTCTATTCTTTCTTAGTAAGAAATCTATAGTATAACCAGCAGAATCAACTGCTCGGTACAAATACATCCAAACGCCCTTAACTTTAATATTAAGTCTCATCCATTCTCCAACTGCTGCCTACAGACTTCTTGCATCTTCTAACCTCTTTAGTCTATAAGCCTTACAAATCTGATCACCCATCGCTGAAGCGCTGCATGATCTATCGTCACACCTCTGATAATAGCCATCTCTTCTAATTCTTTATCACTTAATGAAAATCTACACCTTATATGTACAAAGAGCATGATGATTTCTGGAGACGAACAAAATCCTTTAAAATATTTTAAAAACCTTGAAAAAATATGAAATAGCATCTTTAACTACTTTCCTACAAAAATAGCAAATCTAGATCCTTATTACAATAGATGCGACATAACCATCAAGGCTTTTGAAAAAGACCGTTTTAGATATATTAGTAGACATGACTGTCTGTTAATCAATAAAGGAGAAAACTACGAGGCTTATGTTAACAAGACAATAGCAAAGCCATTTGCTGATTAACCGATCTACAAATTTGTAAAAGAAAATAATACATAACTATTTCAAATATTTTGAAAATTGTAAATTTTAAAAAATAAGCTTCCATTTGCAAATGATAGTATCATATGATACTATCATTGCATGACTAAAACACCACCTTTTAAAATAACTTCTCGCATTTTATCTCTATCTCAAGAGATAGGACATCAACTTGGCATTTTATACGGAGCAAAATTATATCCACTTTCATTACATTTACGTCGGGATAACAAAATAAAAACAATACAATCATCTCTATCTATAGAGGGTAACACTCTTACTACAGAACAAATTACTGCTATATCTAAAGGAAGGAAAATTATAGGACGACCAAAAGATGTTCTAGAAGTAAAGAATGCAATAAAAGTTTATGAAGATTTGCAACGTTGGGATTCGCTTTCTATAAATAGCTTTAAAGATGCGCATAAAGAATTGATGGACAATCTTATTACATCAAATGGGCAGTGGCGAGAAAAAGGGGTAGGTATTTTTAAAGGAAAAATTTTAGCTCATATGGCTCCTCCAGCAAGTAGAGTCCCTGAGTTAATGGATTATCTATTTAAATTCATTAATGATGATACAGTACCTTGGTTGATAAAAGCTTGTGTTTTTCACTATGAATTGGAATTTATCCATCCATTTACCGATGGTAACGGACGCATGGGAAGACTTTGGCAACAATTGTTGTTAACTAAAGAAAACTCAATCTTTGAATTTATTTCTGTTGAATCAGTTATTAAAGAAAGCCAACAGCAATATTACGATGTATTAGGTATCTGTGATAAAGCAGGTGAATCCACAGACTTCATCACATTTTCTTTAGAACAAATAGTAATAGCGCTACGTCAATATACTACTTCACAATCATCACAAGTAATCCATCCTATACAGAGGCTACAGTATGCTAAAGAATATTTAAAGCAAAAATGGTTTTATAGAAAAGAGTACATGACTCTGCATAAAGATATATCATCAGCAACTGCAAGTAGAGATCTGATGTTGGGGATTCTGGAAAATCTTTTGAGGAAAAGAAATGCTAATAATAACACTTGTTATCAATTTGTTGAGAACAAAATAACAGTAGATGTAGCGAACTGATTATATTTCTTGGCCGGAATTAATTGCAAACGGGACGAGATTATTTGAGAATTAAATTTTTACGTTTAATTTATAAATATTTATTAATAAAATTGTTCATTTGAAATTAACCCCTGATAGCAGAATTTTCTCTTGATTACTCAAATCCGTCCTTTCTATTTGCTCAAAGAATTTTATAGTTTTTAGATACTCACTCTGTGATGAGCTAGCGTTACAAAAGAGATTCGCCTTGAAGGTGCCATAGTCATAAAGAGTATTAATATTCTCAGCACATATTAGCACATTATTTGCAAACATATCTTTAGTACCTGCCCAGAATTTAGTAACATTGGTATTATGCTCTTTAATAAACTCAAAACCCTCACTAGAAGACAGTCGATTTAAAAATCTGGCTTGAAGGTCTTTATTATTACTATGCTCCATAAACCAATTAGCCCGTTCTAGATACTCTATACCAACTGTTTGAAATGATATATTAATACTTGGAACATCTGAAAGATTAGGATTAAAATGCCCTACAAAAGTCTTAAAAAGTTCAATAACATTTTTTAATTTGGCCGTATCTAAATTATCAATAAGATTTTTGAGCCAACCACATAATTTATTATATTATGTTACTATGCAGCAGAAACACACACGGTGTAAATTGTAATCAACTATTGACCCACCTTCCACTAAAATTATAAAATAAATTGTTTTTGTGTTAAAGTATTTTGTTTAAAGGGGTTAATTCTATAAAAAGCAATATAATTTATATTTACGGTCTTAAAAATAATGGAACAGCAAACCGACTTAAGAAAGTTTTATAAAATTATACTAACTTTTGTAATGTTTCTAGCATGTTGTCTAAACATAAAAACAACCTCAGCTTGCTCTGCTAATCAAATATTAGCGCACGATCCAAATAATATATCTAAAGTACGCTGTATAAATTCACCTCAACCTCCTTATATAAATCTGCAATATCCATTTAACCAAGAACATGCTACTTTCTGCTCACAAGGTAACAGCAATTTAAGCGGAAGTCACTCACATGACAGTATTCTGTTTGCCGTGGATTTTTTAACTCCGCCTAGTCAAGCAGCTGCTGAAATACATGCTGCTCACTCTGGTATTGCATATGTATACGATGAATGCAATTTTCGAAAAAATCAGTATAAATATTCTCATCTAGATGATTGTGGATCTGGTTATGGAAACCATGTAAGAGTTTTACACCCGAGTGGGTATTTAACGATGTATGCACATTTGTCTAAAGTTGTCGTTAAACATAAGTCCTGGATAAATATAGGAGAGATAATCGGTATTGAAGGTCTATCTGGTAATGCAGGAAAAAGACATCTACATTTTTCATTACATAGACCTGAAAATCTAGATTTAATTGAGATTGAGCCTGGATACACAGGTCAATCAATTCCTTTTAATATGAGATTTTCGATAGGAGACGAAGAGCAACTACTTGCATCGACTACAATACCTTGTGATAATAACTTAAGCGCTGCGTTATTGAGGGGAGTGAAAAAATAAAACATACAAAACTGTTAAATTTTTAAACCTCGTAGTTGTCGGTGTTGTAACGGCCTACAGTTTACTGCACTGGTATTGACTAACACGTATATGAGGAGTTATAATTATTTATATACTATGAGCAACATAATTTAATGGAGAGTCAAGATGTCTAATATTGAAACGAGAATGCTAATAAAAAAAGATGTTGCTGATAGATTGCTTGACTATGCTGCACATCTTTCAAATTACCAAGAAATGGTACATTTTCAAAATAAATTTAAATCTATAGTAGAAGAGTATGATGCATCACCTTATTCTGTTTTATCTACTGGCATATTTTTTGGTAAATTAGAAAGTTTTAAAGAGTGGCTTCCTGAATTAATTGCCAATAAAAATAAGATTATACCTTTATTAGCTTCCAACATGCTAAAAGGAGATATGTTTGCCGCAAGCATATATAAAGAAATATATGCTTCTATAGACAAGAAAGACTTAATAATAACTTATGATGACTTACACATGAATAAGGAATTAAGAGTAAAGTTTGACGAAAATGGAGCAGCCGAACCAGCATTAGT
>CAMCSP010000091.1 GCA_945877755.1 Rickettsia typhi
TCATCATACTTCATCTCCTTAGCACCACCAGCCTGAGCTAATACTTTCGTAATCGCTGCTGTTAATGTCGTCTTACCATGATCCACGTGTCCTATCGTTCCTATGTTACAATGTGGCTTCGTCCTATTAAATTTCTCTTTTGTCATAATCGGTCTCCTTAAAAATTAACCTAAAGCAACGTATAAAAAACAGCTTAATTTGATACGTATAAAATAACAGCTTAATTTGATTTTGCAATAATTTCGTCAGCGATATGCTGCGGCACTTGATCATAATGCGAGAATATCATTGTAAACTGCGCTCTACCTTGAGACATCGATCTTAACGTATTCACATATCCAAACATAGCAGCAAGAGGAGCAGTTGCACTAATAACTTGTGCGTTTCCTCGTGGCTCCATGCCTGTTATTTGACCGCGCCTACTATTCAAGTCACCAATAATATCTCCCATATATTCTTCAGGGGTTACCACCTCTACTTTCATCATTGGCTCCAATATTTTAGCCCCAGATTTAACCATACCCTCTCTAAATGCAGCTTTAGCAGCAATTTCAAAAGCCATAACGCTTGAGTCAACATCATGGTAAGCACCGTCAATTAAAGTAGCTTTCACATCAATCATTGGATAACCAGCCAATGCTCCGTTTTCCATTGACCCAGCCAAACCTTTTTCTACACCAGGAATATATTCTTTTGGTACAGACCCGCCCACAACTTTACTTTCAAACTTAAATCCTTCACCTGGATGTGGTTCAAAAATAACTTTAATTCGAGCAAACTGACCAGCACCACCTGATTGTTTTTTGTGAGTGTAATCAACTTCAGATTTTTTAGTAATTGTTTCACGATAAGCTACTTGCGGAGCACCAATATTTGCTTCCACTTTAAATTCACGCTTCAATCGATCGATAATAATCTCTAAGTGCAATTCACCCATTCCCTTTAGTACGGTTTGGTTAGTTTCAATATTAGTAGAAACATGCAAAGAAGGATCCTCAGCTAGAAGTCTTGCCAAAGCCATCCCCATTTTATCTAAGTCAGCCTGAGTTTTTGGCTCAATCGCCACCTCGATAACAGGAGCAGGGAATTCCATTCTTTCTAAAATCACTTCATGATCAGGATCGCACAACGTATCACCAGTTGTTGTGTTTTTTAATCCAGCCAAAGCTATAATATCACCAGCTCTCGCTTCTTTAATATCTTCCCGGTTATTAGCATGCATAAGCAACATTCTACCAACACGCTCTTTATTGTCTTTCACAGAGTTAATTACTGTAGAACCAGTAGTAAGAACGCCAGAGTAAACTCGACAAAAAGTTAAAGATCCAACAAATGGATCATTCATAACTTTAAATGCCAGAGCAGCAAAAGGCTCTTTATCATCAGCTCTTCTTTCAATTGGCTCTTCTTTACCTACAGACACACCTGTAATAGCAGGCACATCACAAGGACATGGTAAGTAATCAACAACCGCATCTAATAGCGGTTGAACACCTTTATTCTTAAAGGCGCTACCACATAAAACTGGAACAAAAGTACCAGCAATAGTTCCTTTTCTGATACAAGCTTTGAGCTTTTCAAGACTCAATTCCTCGCCAGAAAGATAAGCTTCCATAGCCTCATCATCAACTTCAACCGCAGTCTCAATCATTTTAATGCGCATTTTTTCAGCTTCTTCACGTAAATTTTCAGGTATCGCAACATATTCAAACTTAGCGCCTAAAGACTCATCTTTCCAAATAGCAGCTTCCATTTTAACTAGATCAACCACACCAACAAAAGTATCTTCAACACCAATTGGAAGTTGTATAACCAAAGGATTTGCTCCTAAACGATCCACCATCATTTCTACACAACGATAGAAATTAGCACCAACTCTGTCTATTTTGTTGACGAAGCACATTCTAGGAACGCCATACTTATCAGCCTGACGCCAAACAGTTTCAGATTGTGGTTCAACACCAGCAACACCGTCAAATACTGTAACAGCACCATCAAGAACACGTAAAGAACGCTCTACTTCAATTGTAAAGTCAACGTGCCCAGGAGTATCAATAATGTTAATTTTGTGATCATTCCACATACATGTTGTAGCAGCGGAAGTAATAGTAATGCCCCTTTCTTGCTCTTGAACCATCCAGTCCATAGTAGCAGCACCTTCATGCACTTCACCTATTTTATGAGACTTACCTGTATAATATAAAATACGCTCTGTAGTCGTAGTTTTACCAGCATCAATGTGAGCACAAATACCGATATTTCTTACTCTTGTAATAGGAGTTTCCCTTACCATCTTATTTTCCTGTTTGTCTGTTAATTTAATGTAATTTAATTAAGGCTTATGTCCATCTAAAATGAGAGAAAGCTTTATTAGCTTCTGCCATTTTACGCTTTTCTTCACGAATCTTTACAGAACTCCCTCGATTGTTAAACGCATCTAACAACTCTGCAGCTAATTTTTCTTCCATTGAAGATTCAGGTCTTTTTCTAGCAGAAGTTGCAATCCATCTAAATGCAAGAGACAAAGATCTAACATCACGCACTTCTACGGGAACCTGATATGTCGCGCCACCAATTCTTCTAGATCTAACTTCTACAGTTGGCTTAACATTATGCAAAGCTTGCATAAAAGCTTCAACCGCTTCCATTTTTGATTTTTTTGCTAACACTTCTAATGCATTATAAACTATTTTTTCTGCAACAGATTTCTTACCTTGCATCATTATGGTATGCACTAGCTTTGAGATTAGAACACTACCATATACTGGATCTGGTAATACTACTCTTTTTGCTACGGAACCTCTTCGTGACATATAAAACCTACTTAAAATTATTTAGGACGCTTCGCGCCATATTTTGATCTTGCCTGTTTACGATCTTTAACTCCTTGAGTATCAAGCGCACCGCGAATAATATGATAACGCACACCTGGTAAGTCTTTTACCCTTCCGCCTCTGATAAGAATCACCGAGTGCTCTTGAAGGTTATGACCCTCACCAGGAATATAGCTAATTACTTCATGTCCATTAGTCAATCTTATCCTAGCAACCTTTCTCAAAGCTGAGTTAGGTTTTTTTGGAGTAGTTGTATAAACTCTTGTACACACTCCACGTTTCTGAGGACATTCTTGTAAAGCTGGAACTTTGTTCCTGCGAACTTGTGGTTTTCTCGGCTTTCTAACCAGCTGGTTAAATGTTGGCATTTTAAAGATCACTCCCAATAAATTTCTGCTTATACTTTGATATAAGTAAAAGAGTTTCGGATGTTAGATATTTATTGTCCTTCCGTCAAGCATTTTTTCTAATTTTTTACTCTTGCCAAAGTAATATAAAGACACTTATACTAAAAATTAAATTATTAGCTTAAAATTTATGCTTTTCAAAAATGTCTTTTACGATTGGTGGGGGTTAAATAAAACGCTTCAACAATGCTTACATCAATTCGCCGAAAACGAAATATCTCATCAAATTATGGTCATCGGTAGCAGCTATATAGGAAACTATAAATTACTCCTTATTCACTTTACCCTAATCGCCATTTTATTAGCTTTAATTGTACATAACTTAAATAAGCAATTATCACAATCTTCATTGATCAAGTACCATAGCGACATAATCAGATCCTTTTACCTATTATTTATATCTTTGATAATAGGAGCGCTATTAATAGAATTAAGCAAACGCTATTTTGCTATGACTCGACCATTTTGTGCCAATTATTTATTAAGTCAGATCACTCTTGAAGAGAATTGTTCCCGAGCATTTCCAAGCGGACACACCGCCTACATTACCATTATGGTGGGAAGTTTTTGGCGCTTGCTAAACAAATCATTCAAAATCACTGCAACGATATTGGTATTACTAGTTTGCTTATCAAGAATTTCATTAGATCACCATTACCCTGCCGATACATTATACTCCCTGTTGATTTCCTTGGGAGTAGTTTTATTCGCTAATAGGTATGTTGATAGAATAAGCAACCAATTCAGTAGCGTCAATTATCACGCAATTAGATTACTAACAAAACTCTAGAAAAATAACCCGACTGGAGCGATCCAACCGGGCTATTAAAGAATCAGATTCTTACATCTTAAATGTGCCCCCAAAGATCTACGATTTTGGGGGCACAACTTTTTTGGATAGCAAGCTCAAATTATGCTGTTGGGCAATCAAAGTTGAACTGATCTACACATGCTCCAAACACATCAACCATAGTAGCGATAGAATTGGATGCATATTGATGAGTCATACATGCCGCAGCGTCTTCTGTGATAAATTCAGGATACGCTGTCTTCATTTCCTCGGTAGCAGCATCAGCCGTTTTTATTTTTTTACTGAGGTCAACCACCTTTCCATAGCCATTGCCTAATAATCCTACCTGGCTATGCAGTTGACTCCACTAGCTACTACATGTAGTATTGGTTATTATGAATATTAAACCGTCAAATTTGATTGAATTAATGGATATGTTTCCAACTGAAGAGTCGTGTTTAGAATATTTGAGTCTGGTACGTTGGCCTGAGGG
>CAMCSP010000092.1 GCA_945877755.1 Rickettsia typhi
TAGATTCAATCGAAGAAAATCTCGTTCAAGGGGAAAACTTTTTTATCAGTTAATACAACAAGCGCTGACAATTGATCCAGTACCAGCTAAATCACTATATACTACATGTAGTAGCTAGTGGAGTAAACTGCATAGCCAGGAAATATTAAAAAATCAAACATGTTGTGATGACTATTGAATGGAAGATAACTAGAGATTTGGTGCAATACCCAGAAGCCCTAGAATTAATGGAAGAAAGAGTAGCACAAATTATTAACGGCCAAGCGCACGAAATGGCTTGGCTTTTAGAGCATCCATCTTTATACACAGCTGGAACCAGCGCAGTTAAAGATGACCTCTTACGAGACAATTTATTGCCCGTGTTTCAAACAAGTAGAGGCGGTCAATATACTTATCACGGCCCAAAACAAAGAATAATGTATCTAATGCTTGATTTAAAAAAAAGAGCACAATCTAATAACCCTGACTTAAAAAAATATGTATATAGCCTTGAACAATTAATAATAGAGACTTTAAGAGAATTCGATATCACAGGCGAAAGAAGGAAAGGTCGTGTTGGAATATGGGTTACTGATAAAAATCGTAAGGAAGAAAAAATTGCAGCGATAGGGATTCGAATTAAAAAATGGGTGACATACCATGGAATTGCTATTAATGTGAACCCTAATCTCGAATATTTTGATGGGATTGTACCTTGTGGAATCAAAGAGCACGGAGTAACATCGATGTATAAACTCAATAAAAAAATTGAAATGAAAAAATTAGATCAGGCTTTAAAACAAAGTTTTAATAAAATATTTACTTAGTCTTAATGATCTTTATGAGAAATATTCTTCGCCTAATAGCACTGCTGTTATTCATATGGTTATTGGGATTTATCTATTTCATATACTCTATTCAAACAGAAGTTGATGAACCTAAAATCAAAGCTGATGCTGTGGTTGTATTAACTGGTGGCAGTAATAGACTTGCTATAGGCTTTGAAATACTAAATAAGAAATTAGCTAAAAGGATGTTTATTTCTGGAGTAGCAAATAATGTTAAAATTTACGAATTATTAAATTTATACATGCAGAGTCCTAATCATAATAACCAATATAACATCCAGCTAGGCAAGGATGCTTTTAATACTATAAGTAACGCTCAAGAAACCAAAGCATGGATTGCCAAAAACAATATAAAAAGCATTATATTAGTTACAGCTAATTATCATATGCCAAGAAGCTTATTTGAATTTAAGCGGGTTATTCCTGAAATAGCAATCATTCCTCATTCAGTTATTTCTGATCATGTTAAGGTAAAAGATTGGTGGTATAATCCTGGCACAGCTTCCTTGTTATTTAAAGAATATAATAAATATCTAATACTTAGGATGATGAATTTTTTATGATGATCTTGCGCTCAATTCTATTTTATTTATTCATGACTATATGGACATTGTTTATAGCAATTACCTGCTCTATATTTCTTATCAAACCTAATAAATATTTATATTATGCTTGTAGAATATGGTCAAAAGGATTGTTAATTAGTCTACAAATAATATGCAACATAAGATATAAAGTCATAGGAAAAAACAATCTACCTAAACTACCTTATATTGTTGCTTCGAAACATCAGTCAGCATTTGAAACAATTCTCTTTTGGCAAATGTTTCTTCCGCCAATATATATATTGAAAAAAGAACTAACTAAAATTCCATTTTTTGGCTGGTATTTAATAAGGTTAGAAATGATATATATTAACAGAAGCAGTCAATCACAAGCCTTAAAACACACGATCATAGAAACAAAAAAAGCACTGGATAAAAATATGGCAATCATTATCTTTCCTGAAGGAACCAGAACAGATCCAGAGCATTATTCTAGAAGATATTTTCCTGGTATTAAGGCGCTTTACTCCTCTTCTGATGTGCCCGTAGTGCCCATAGCATTAAATAGCGGCATGTGTTGGCCTGGTAAAAAGTTTATTATGAAGCCGGGGTTAATCACAGTAAAAATTCTAAAACCTATAGATCCAGGGCTAGATAAAGATATTTTTATGACACAATTAAATTCAACAATTGAAAATGAATCACAAAATTTGTTAAAAAACTAATCAAATAGATTTTCATTTACCATCCATTTTTTATTATAAGATCCTAAAGTATTATTAGTTGGATCTAGTCTAATAAAGCTACTTGTTGTTCTAGAAAGCAATGGAGCAAGATTAGCTTCAGCAAAGCCATTTTTTTCTAAATACCAACCCAATCTCTTTGACACCGCAACATCACATTTCTCTGCATAATTAATCAACTTCTCTACATTCAATTTAGAAGAAGCTTCTTCAAATGCAGCAGAAACTCCAGCTACACCACCACAATATCTAGGTCTAATTAAAGCATCTACTAGCGTTTTTTCAAGATTTGTAACAAAGATTTGTACACCATCCAACCATATTTGCTGTATACCAAAATACTCCTGAGGAGCCACTTGTATAAAATGATACTTAGTCTCATTTATTATACTAAGAGCATTGTTACTGCCCCCCATTCTTGGCAAAGACACCTTGTTTCTAACTGAAACAAAGATACGGTCTGGCGATTGATGTCACCAATTTATGGACATACATAGCAGAAGCATGGCTAATAACAGCAGGAGAAGCAAGAAACATTGCTATCTCATATTCATGTATATTCTTTCCTGATAAAAATATTGGAGATAATGAGTAAAGCCCTCTTTTTATAGGAAATATCCAACCCATTTGGCGTAAGTAATAAAGGCATTCAGGCATATAGCTAGAGGTTATGCCAAAATCTACACCATATTTTCTAGCCGTCGCTATATCAAAAATACGCTTTCCAGATTCTGCTAGTCTCTTCACTAATTTAATGCCTAAAAGTGACTCAGTATTGCGACGATCACTAGACATAAAAACCCTTTATTATTATAGACGCTCACTAGATTATTATAAAATAATACGCTCCATTACAAGGTATACAAATAATTGGTTAGTATCAAATTTATCCTAGAAGGCTATTTATTCTCATATACCTGAGCGGCTCTTTGTTCAAATGCGCCCATCATCGCAATCAATGCGCGCTTAAATACTGCACCAGCAAGGCTTTGTAAAATTATAGAGTTAAAACAAAAGTCTATTTCAAATGTAATCTTTGTTTTATTCATTTGCTTATCATTCTCAAAGCACCATAAATTAGTTAAGTATTTAAATGGTCCCTCAACAAGAGAAACCTTAATAATATTTTTATCATTGTCAACATCAGGCATAACAGATTCTATTTTAGAAATATATTTACCATTAAATGACTTAAAGCTAATAACTAGCTCTCCATAAATAAGCCCATCTTCTTGGCCTAAAATACGAGCTGCAGAACACCATGGCAAAAACTCAGGATATTGCTCAATATCAATAACTAAATCATGTAATTGATTTGGCGAATATGAAGAATAACGAATCTCTTTATGTTTTGTCATAAACTAAGTATTGAGTTCAGTTAAATAAGCCTATAAAATTATAAAAAAGCCTGCCTCCGCCTATTTTAGCATCCAATTATCAAAATTGCAACAACATCTAAAATCAATTCTCAATGGAAATCACCATGACTATTTCAAACAATATGCTTGCTTTTTATATTAACTTATGTTAATTCTACTTTCATATATGATTTTATACTATAAACCTTAAGGAGAACAGTAGCTATGGCTAGAAAAAATAACGATATAAATCATATTGATACTCATATCGGTCAAAAAATTTATTCTTTAAGACTTGCAATGGGCATGTCAAGACAAGAACTAGGAGATCAAATTGGTGTAACACACCAACAATGTCAGAAATATGAAAAAGGCACTAATAGGGTGTCAGCGGGTAGGCTGGCTTTAATTGCTAAAGTGCTAAATAAACCTATAGATTACTTCTACGCAGATATAAATAAAGATGTGGAGTCAGTAATAACTCACCATCAAAGAATGTGTATTGAGCTTTCTAGAAATTTCATGAAAATCAAAAACTCAATATATCAAGATGCAGTAAATACATTGGTTAAAACTCTAGCAAATGATACAAATATCTAGGATATTGATGAGCATTGCCTACTAATTTGATATTTGTAATATTTATAATCATTGTGGCTACCTGTACCCCAATGCTCAATATTATATTTATTTTCCGGTCTTAGAGCCAAAATTCTGGTAAGTATGTTATTTCTATCAGCTGCCTTAAAATCAACAAATTGACCCCGCTATCTATCGATTTACATATAGCTACCTCATTAGCTAATGCAAGGATATTATAATAGTTTTACCTGGCTATGCAGTTGACTCCACTAGCTACTACATGTAGTATTGGTTATTATGAATATTAAACCGTCAAATTTGATTGAATTAATGGATATGTTTCCAACTGAAGAGTCGTGTTTAGAATATTTGAGTCTGGTACGTTGGCCT
>CAMCSP010000093.1 GCA_945877755.1 Rickettsia typhi
ACCTTCTTGTTTGAAATCATTACCTCTGAGGTAAGTGGTGGTACAATGATGATACGCTCCTCTTGAATTAATGTTTTAATACCAAGAGCACAGGTAGAGATTGAAAGCAAAATAGTAAGTGCCAAGAACAGATTACGCTGTTTAGTGATTCGCTCTCCTCCTTGTATTGCTGTTGATAAATTCATAACTCAGGTCCCTCCCCAACTCTTATAGCAAACATCGATGATGCGACTGGGGCAAGTATTTACCACCAAACATCACCTTAAATGGCAAATGCCAGTAGAGATAGCGTTGTAGTAACCCGCTATGCCATCCCTTTGCCACATATGCCGAAATTACGTAACCTATAGCCACCCCTATAATGCCAATGACCATGCCAAAACGCATCCAGATTAGGCAACCAATAATCCCAGCACCAATAGTGCCAAGATAACTGAGTCCGTATATTTTAGGCTCTTGATTTAAAGCTCTGTTGAGCGTAACTCTATGCATAAAACCAATTTTCGCTCAAAAATTAAACACCAAGACCAGTTTTAACGGCCATAACTGTTAGTCCACCAATCAAAGCTCCTTTACCAAAACCTAGCATTCGATCACGAAGATCGCCTTGCTGTTGCATCAACGCACCAATTGCCCCAGTAATGAAAATAGCAGCTGCATAATAATCATTGATCATTTTCTTTACTGGATCTGTAGCTGCTTTAATCGCAGCATCTAAATCAAAGGCGGCAAAGGCATCAATGCTACCGAGAAGAATTGGGGAAAGGCACAACGCATATTTAAGTGTTGAGAAATATTTACTGTTATTTTTAATAAACTTTTTTATTTTTTTCATTTTGAATTATCCAATTAAATTAAAAGATTAAAGTTTTAAAATTGCCAAATAATATAGAAATTACATAATGCTACCCCCTCCCCTTGAGAGTTTAGAAAAACATCTGTATTTTTATCTGAATAAAAATTGAAGTTTAATTTCCTCTCCCGAGCTTTATCAATAGCCCATATAATCTTGAATTTCTGTACTAGATCAAGATGATTGAAATGTCTTATTCTAATTAAGAATAACTCTCGTAACGTTAGATCATTGAACTCGTTAATCATTTCTCTTCCATAATTAGTTATTTTGCCTATGCTCTATTAAATTATTTGTGTATTATAAAAATATATTTTTACTGAATCTATGAAACTAGTTTAATAAAAATAATGAGTTTATGTACTCTTATTTGGAGTATAATGTTAAATATACTATGCGTCAAGTAGTTTAAATAGAGAAAATTAATATTCTTATCATAAAGAAGAAGTTGAAATGGGAGCTGAGATATTAAAAAATAATATAAGCAGGATTTTGCATGAAAGAGGGTGGAAGCTACAAGATTTGGAACGAAAAGCAGGAACTAATAGAACTATTCATAATATATTCCGCAACAAGAGCACCAATCCTTCTGTCGAATTGGTTCAAAAAATATCCAAAACACTTAACGTCGATTATAAAGAATTAATAGAAGAACAAAGTGATGCCCGTTATGTTAATAACTACAATTTATTACTTGAGGCATGCCAAAAAGTCATTTTCGAAATCCAACAATTGCCAAAAGATATCAAAATTAGTTACGAATCTATTTTTTTATTAATTCTTGAAGTATATTCATATGCTGAACAATTTAGTAGTTCTAGTATAGACCCTCAGTTTGTAAAATGGTCAATTATGAAATATTATTCCCTAGATTCATTAAAAACCTAATTTTTTGCAAAATAACTTTGTAGCTACAACTCTTGGATGATCATGATTAAAATTTGTTAGGAATTGATCATAAAAATGTTTTTTCCAAAAAACGCTCTTACTAAGACATGCGACTTTAGCTCCCTGTGATAGCAAATAAGAAATATCATCCATACGGTAATAATTGTCGCTATATCTTCTAAAATAGATGATTTCTCCAGCATTATAAGATGCTAATGCTTGATCAAACTCACCTTTATTGTACAAGGCATCTCCTTTAGAAACTAAAGCAGAAGCAAAGTCAGTATTGATCTCCACTGATTGGTTCTGACTCTTGGTCATTTTCTGATAAATATTACATGCCTCAGTTGCGCTGGTTAAAGCCAACTCCACCAGTCCTAAACCTAATTCTGCCCTAGATAATTGCGTTAATATCCTTGCCTGTATTTCATGTCCGTCCTTATGGAGGCTCGTTTCTTGCTTTTTAATTCTTTTAATAATCTTATAACTCTTCTTATACTCTTGCATATAATTTAATATTTCTGACTGCAATATATAAGTTGGAGCTGTAAAAGTATCTTGTGGCAGATGTGATTCTGCTTTTATATTATTATCTATAGCTGTTAGAGCTTTATTATATTGCCCTTCTGACAGGAAGATTTTAGCTTTTATATACCAGTAGAGTCCCATATCAAGATCAGCGTCTAGATATACTTTTATGAGCTTGTCTACTTCCAATATATTATGATTTGCATTAACAATATCGCCGCCATAAATTTGAGTTTGAGCGGTTTGGAGTAAAATACTAGATTCTAGCTCCGGATTATTTACAACCGCATTTGTTATAGTTTTTGCTTTATTATAGTAAGATAAAGCGCTCTTAAAGTCTGACTTAGCAAAGTCTTCGTATATACCCATATAAAGCAAATACCAGGCATAATTAACTTTTTCTTCACTGATCATGTCGCTTGATATCAAGGCTCCGCTCTTTTCATTTTGCTCTAACCAAATTTTCATTTTTTCTACATTATAGTAATCTAGAGAGTTCATATAATAAATGACAAGATTGTGCCTTAATCCTAGTATTTCATTTATATCAATTTTATATTGTTCTGCATTTTCTAGTAGAATTGCTAGACTAGATTGCATTGTTTGATCGCTACTCAAAAAAAGATACTGACTTGTTACTCCTTTAGGAATTATTAAGTTTAATTTGGTTATTATATTAGAAATTTCTTCTTTTATTTTCTCTTTTGTTGAAAGTTTCAAAACCTCATTTTTTATTGCATCATGCATTTCAAATAAATTCATATCATCTTTAGTAGTTGTGCTCTTTACTAAACCAAAACGATTGAGATTATATAATGCCACTCCTACACTATCTGGATTATCTGCAAGAAGATTTAATAAGTTTTTAGAAACTTTTTGGTTATTTAACAAAGCAATCCGTCGCAATAAGTTTTTATCATCATCGCTTAATAATTTGAATATCAATTCCATATGCTTTCCTAATGGGTCTAGAGACTTCGCTAAAATATTTTTATATTCTTCAATAGATAGATAACTATTCTCTTTTAATAAAAGAGCTCCTTGAACAATAGGTCCAGGGTATCCTTTGAATATCTCTATTAATTGTTCAAATGTCTTCCTATGTTCTAATTTATTTCCTAGTATTTTTTGTAAAAGTATTAAAGCATTGTCATTATCTAGCCTATGTATATACATATTATTAGGCAGATTCTTAGAATCTTGGGAAGAAATAATAATATGTCCATCATGATCCCAATTTATAATCTTGTTTAATCTATTATTCTGGCCAAGTTTAAGATTGTCAAATACTAATAACCAATTTTTTCTCCCCGTTAGAAAATTGATAGTATCTTCTTGGGCCAAATTAGCATCTTGTGCAATCTTCTCTTTGCTTGTGAGCAATAAAGTTTGATTAATTTTTTTAGCTAAAGATACAAACTGTTCATTTAAATCATAACTGAGATCGAAAAACCATATTAATTCATATTTATCTTGATTTTTGATCGCATATTTTCTTAAGATCTCGGTCTTACCAATACTAATAACTCCGACTAAACTTACTATTTTATGCAGCTGTAAATTTTGTGCGATCTCTTTTATTGCATCTGTACGATCAACAAAAAATTCTACTGGATTTATTTTGTTATCTACGAGCATATCTTTTTCAACAGTAGCAAAGCTATGTTGAGACAATAACACAGCGCATACTATAAAAAGTATTTTACTTATTTTTTTTAAATTCAAGAACACGTCCCATTTTCTCATTTTGATTTAAAAAAATTATTATCTTATTTTTGCCTTGTTGAGGAGTTACTTCATAGCTTAAATCACAATCTTTAATCAATTGAAATAGTTTTTTGCAATCTAAAATATAAGGGTTACCTAAATGTTGAAATAATCCTCGAGACCAGTTACACATATGTTCTTCATTAGCTGCAAATGAATCGTAAAAAACAACGACACTATTACTTTGAAATGCTATAGAGAAGTGCTTAATATGATCCCCACCTCTCATAAAGTATAAAACATTACCTGGCTATGCAGTTTACTCCACTAGCTACTACATGTAGTATATAGTGATTTAGCTGGTACTGGATCAATTGTCAGCGCTTGTTGTATTAACTGATAAAAAAGTTTTCCCCTTGAACGAGATTTTCTTCGATTGAATCTAAAA
>CAMCSP010000094.1 GCA_945877755.1 Rickettsia typhi
AGGCCAACGTACCAGACTCAAATATTCTAAACACGACTCTTCAGTTGGAAACATATCCATTAATTCAATCAAATTTGACGGTTTAATATTCATAATAACCAATACTACATGTAGTAGCTAGTGGAGTCAACTGCATAGCCAGGTAAAGATTTATCTAAGCTTTGCAAAGAACGGTGCAACCACCATTTACTAACACTGCCTAGTCTGAAATCGCCTGCAGCTTCATCATCAAATATATAAACCGGAAGCACCAAATCATTTTTAGTAGCCTCGAAAAGTCCAGGATTATCTGATATTCTTAAATCTTGGCGAAACCAAAAAATAGTAATTTTATTAGTCATTTGAACATCAAAAAAATTGATTTCATCGCGACCTCGCAAAATATGATTTTAGATTGAAACATAATATAAAATATGTCTTAGAAAAAGCCATTTTAACAAAGCATACCTCAAGAAACAACAACTTCTTTTATTATCTTCTGTAAGTTTTTAGCAAATTTAACTATATCATATTTTTTAACTTCTTTATGACCATTCATAGCTATTTTTTTAGCTTTTTCTGGGTTGTTTATTAGGTCTTCAATTGCATCTACAATTTCATCGCTAGAATTAATTTCTACCAATATCCCGTCAATGCCGTTATGAAGAATTTCACTTGGCCCCTCTGATTTAGTAGCTATAATAGGTTTCAAATGAGCAAGGCCTTCTAGGACTATTAAACCAAATGGTTCATGTAAGGATGGTATTACTAATATGTCTATATTTTTAAAAAAAGCCTTTTTATCTTCGACCCAGCCAATTAATTTTATTGTTTTTTCTAAACCAAGCGACCTTATTTGTTGAATAATTTTATCTTTTTCTTCCCCATCACCAGCGAACGTGACTTTAATATTAATATTTTTTTCTCGTAATTTCTTAATTGCATCTATCAGGACATGGATGCCTTTTTTATAAACGAATCTTCCCATGAAGCCAATAGTGGGGCAATAAGGAAGTTCTTTAAACTTACTGTCAGTTTTTTCTTCAAGAATTATTGGGTTGTTAAGTTTAAATATTTTATTTGAAGGGAACTTAGCTTCTATTAGTTTTCTTTTTAAATCATCAGTTATAGCAATAAGGTAATTACTCTTTAGCAAAGGTTTAAATTTATAATTATGTACTACCGAGATAATGGGAACTTTACCAAGGCACGCTTTTTGTGTAATATTAGCTGCTCTATTGCCATGCGTGAACAATAAATCTATTTTATTATCTTTGATGAATTGTCTGAGTTTTATTGCGGCAAACCAATCAAATCTAGAAAACGTTCCTAATTCAAAATAATTACCAGACAATTTATTTTTTACTGAGGAATTAGGGTGAATTACTGATACAGATTGTTTATTCTCAGATTTCAAAGCGTAATCATAGTCCAAGAAAACTTGCTCTACTCCCCCTAAACCTTTGGCAAACATAATATTTAGAACTTTTGTCATAAAGTCTAAGAAGTAAGGTTATTTTTGTAGCAATTTATAAGCATCTTTATACCAAATGCTATTAGGATAATTATACCCTAATACAGAGGCATTCTTCTTAGCTTCGTCAACCACACCTAAAAACAAATAAGCTTCGGTTAATCGATATAAAGCTTCTTGAATATGGGTAGTAGTAGGGTAAGTGTCTACCACTACTTTAAAACGATTTATTGCTGAAATAAGATCACCAGCATGTAAATAATATCTACCTATTATCATTTCTTGACCTGCTAAATGATCATTAACGAGATCGATCTTTATTTTAGCATCTTTTGCGTAAGGGGTGTTTGGGAAACGAGCAATCAAATCTTCCAGAGCAGCTTTTGCCTCTATAGTCATGGTTTGATCGCGTACCGGAGCATCAATTTGTTCATAATAGGCTAGGGTCCTTAAATAGTATACGTAAGGTATATCTTGGCTAGCAGGAAAGATTTTTATATAATTTTCTACAGCAGGAATAAGGCTGTCATAGTCGCTCATTAGATAATAAGAATAAATTTCCATTATATGAGCTTTTGGCGCTAGATCATCGTAAGGAAATTCATATGCAATTTTTGAGAAAGATTCAGTTGCAGCTTTATAGCGTTTAGCTTCTATTTCTTTTAGACCATCCTCATAAAGCTGGATTGCATCCCTGGTGTCTACGGGATCTTCGTTGTTTTTCTTGTGAGCACATGATACAGTTAAGAGTAATAATGTGCTAAAAATTATCAAAAGGATTTTTCTAGAAACTAACATAAACCTAAATAAAAACATATAAAAAACAAATTTTCTAGTGCAAAGTATATCAGTAATTAGTAAAATTTCTATGTGAAAGTTTTAATAAAACAGTTATTCGATCTAAAATGAAGTAACATAAATTTTTGTAATCTTATATTATAATTATATTTAAATATATGGCAAATAATATATGAGAAATAGAATTCCTTCAATTCCCCAGGACTTACCTGGGTTTATTTGGCACTTTATAAAAAATTATAGACTGTCAATTGCATTTCTAGGCTTTATTTCGCTTTTCTGGGCGGTAGAAGTTACTATGCAACCTTACATCCTAAAAATAATCATTGATCGAATTAGTGATCAACCTAATTCTACCGATGTTACAGCGTTAATTTTGTTACCTGTTTCACTGTATATCTCATTAGAGATTATAAAGTCTATTTTAAATAGAGTTTATGATTATATCTTATTAAAAGTTATGCCTCTTATATTGTCTAATATTTGGTATCAAGTTTTTAATTATGTGCAATATCATTCTGTAAAGTTTTTCCAGGAGAATTTTGCAGGTAATCTTTCTAATAAAATTGGCGATATGTCTCAGGGTGTGGACGCAATTTTACAATTTTTCTTGTTTATGTGCCTACCAAATATATTCTTACTGATGATTACCTTAGGCATCTTATTCTCTGTACATGTTATTTTTGCAGGGATTATGCTGGTGTGGGTGGTCGTGTATTTTGTAGTTAATTATAAGCTATCATTTCGTGCTGTTACGCAATCAAAGAAATTTTCTGAAAGTAAGAGCCGTTTAGTTGGTTGTTTAGTTGATATGTTGGGCAATATCAATTCGATTAGATTGTTTGCAAGATATAATCATGAGACAAAAATCCTAAATAAGTATTTACAAAACACTGTTAAGCAGGATCAAAAGATGCAGTGGCAATTATTGCGCATCAAAGCAATTTTGAGCTTTCTAGGGATTGTATTATTAGCAACTATGATCTTTGCTTTGATTTATGCCAGAAAAAATAGTCTGATTACCAATGGAGATTTTGCTTTGGTGTTGATGTTGGCGGCTTCTATCATAGAAAATATGTTTTACTTATTGCAGTCAATTGTAGCAATTACTAAAGATGTAGGAAAGTGTAAGCAGGCAATCGAATCTGTATTTGTGCCTTATGAAGTTGTTGATAAGAGAGGGGCGAAGGTTCTTAAAGTACAAAAAGGTAAAATTACCTTTAAGAATGTTACGTTTAGATATAGCCGTAATGATAATATTTTTGATAACACATCAATAATTATTGATCCTGGCAGCAAAGTAGGTTTGGTCGGAACGTCTGGTTCTGGGAAGACTACTTTTGTAAATTTAATTCTAAGGTATTTTGATATTAACGCTGGATCCATACTTATAGACGGACAAAATATTGCTGATGTTACTCAAGATTCTTTGCGCTCACAAATATCAGTTGTACCTCAAGATACATCTTTATTTCATCGTAATATTTATGATAATATTTGTTATGGCAAGGAAAGTGCAACAAAAGAAGAAGTTATCAATGCGTCTATGCTTGCACATTGTAATAATTTTATTAAGAAACTTCCGAATGGCTACATGAATAAAGTTGGTGATCGAGGCGCTAAGCTTTCTGGTGGTCAAAGGCAGCGTATAGCAATAGCTAGGGCTTTTCTAGAAAATGCTAAAATTCTTATTCTAGATGAAGCCACTAGTGCATTAGATTCTGTAACTGAAAAGAAGATACAAAAAGTTCTAGATAAATTAATGAAAGGCCGAACCACTTTAATTATAGCGCATAGGTTATCAACCTTGGCCAGTATGGATAGAATTCTGGTGTTTAAAAAAGGTCAAATCATTGAAGATGGATCTCATGATGAATTGCTTTCAAACGGTGGTTATTATGCAAAGTTGTGGAAAATGCAAACAAATGGCTTATTACCAAACCAAGAGCATGAAGAAATAATTGAATGATTTAACTAGACAATATTGAATTAAGATATCCTGGCTATGCAGTTGACTCCACTAGCTACTACATGTAGTATTGGTTATTATGAATATTAAACCGTCAAATTTGATTGAATTAATGGATATGTTTCCAACTGAAGAGTCGTGTTTAGAATATTTGAGTCTGGTACGTTGGCCTGA
>CAMCSP010000095.1 GCA_945877755.1 Rickettsia typhi
ATTGACCGTGCTTCTAATTTATTTGCCAAGGTTGGAAGAATTATTGGACCATGGCTACCCGTTTCAACTGTGGCGAGAAAGAATCTGGCCATTGCCTTTCCAGGGATCTCTCCCTTAAAAACAAAACAGATAATTACAGAAATGTGGGATAACCTTGTCAGAACTGCAGCAGAACTACCGAATATATACTTATTAAACGATGAAGAATTTCATAAAAGAGTAACTATAATTGGAAAAGAATACTTAGAAGAAGTAAGAAAATCTGGTAAATCATGCATATTTTTTACTGGACATTTTTCAAATTGGGAAATAACCCCAAGAATAGGTCATGAAGCTGGTCTGAAATTATCAATTGTATATAGAAAAGCAAATAATAAATTTATCGATGAACAGATTCACCAACTACGTCAAACTATGGATTTAATACAAATTTCTAAGGACAGGGGAGGCGTAAGAGAAATTATAAAATCATTTAAGCAAAATCGTTGTCTAAGCTTTTTAGCCGATCAAAAATTAAATAGCGGAATAGAAGTGCCATTTTTTGGAATAAAGGCAATGACAGCAACTGCGCCAGCAAAATTAGCTTTAGATTATCAGTGCCCGCTCATACCAGTGCAGTGTATTCGAAAAAAAGGAGCTAATTTTATTGTTAAAGTGCATCAACCTTTAAAAATCAATTATGCACAAAATAATTCTCAAGAAATATATAGAATTATGCGCGAAATAAATTATATTTATGAGCAGTGGATAAAAGAGAATCCTGAGCAATGGTTTTGGGTCCATAAGAGATGGCCTAATAGTTATTACTAAAATTTAAATGGGGTGTATTTATGACAGATACGGAAAAAGTAATATCTGGTAATTTACTAGCTGGTAAACGTGGATTGATCATGGGCGTAGCCAATGACAAATCTATTGCTTGGGGAATAGCCGAAGCAGCACATGCACAAGGGGCTGAGCTGGCGTACACTTATCAAGGAGAAGTGCTTAAAAAAAGGGTGGAGCCTTTAGCTGCAAAAACAGATTCGCATTTATTATATGAATGCGATGTTAGTAGCGAATCAAGTATGGATTGGTTATTTGATGATCTAAAGAGAAAATGGGATCGCCTAGATTTTATTGTCCATGCAATTGCCTTTTCTAATAAAGATGAGCTCAAAGGTAAGTATGTAGATGTAACTTTACAGAATTTTCTAAATACAATGCATATTTCTTGTTACTCATTTACCGCTGTAGCAAAAAGAGCTGCGGCAATGATGAGTGAAGGTGGCAGCATGATCACCCTCACTTATTATGGAGCAGAAAAAGTTATGCCTAATTATAATGTTATGGGTGTAGCAAAAGCAGCACTTGAAGCAAGTGTTAAATATTTAGCAGTAGATCTAGGACCAAATAATATCCGTGTAAACGCAATTTCAGCAGGACCCATTAGAACATTAGCTGCAGCTGGTATTGGTGATTTTAGATATATATTACAATGGAATGAGTATAATGCCCCCATGCGCCGCACTGTTACAACTCAAGAAGTTGGAAAAGCTGGGGTCTTCTTACTTAGTGATCTATCTTCTGCCACTACTGGCCAAACATTATATGTTGATGCTGGCTATAATGTGATTGGGATGAAGGCTGTTGATGCTCCTGATATCTCGACAGTATGAGTTTAAGGTAATATGTAAATAAGCTGGCGCTAACCAATTAACTGCATATTACAAAGATTTAACAATCTTTCATCTCCATCGAAATAAAAATGGTTAATATTTGTAAGGTTTTTTAAATAGCTATTGCTTATTAAAAAATATTTATATAAATTATTACAAATTCTTAATCAAATAAATTGATACGCCCTTGGGATAAAATAAAGAAGGAAAAAAATAATAAATTCAATCTAGCGATAACGATTTAGAATCTACCTAATATTATTTACTTATAAACAACTCACACCTAACGCAGTATAAAATGCTACATAATTCACTGCAATATCTTCCAAATCCAAGAGAAATCTTAGTAATTACCTTAATAGCCACAATAATAGAAGGCGTCATAGAACCGATACTGAACCTAGGCAGCAACATATTTGCAAAAGATGTCTTTAGAGATATGGCAAAAATTCCAGGATCAGCGATTTTAGATCATTTAGAAGTTAATGTTGGAGAAACAAAATATAAATACGATGACTCATACGAAAAAGCACAATACCTAAGAATAGGATGCAAGCTTGCTTTCATAGTACCTACCTATTTTGGTCTTGGTATGGCTCCAGCAATAGCTATGGCGTATATAGCAAGCCCTATCTGCGAGATACCAGCACAAACTGTAATTAGAATTGGTCAATTGAAGCAAGATACAAATGACACATCCACCCCTTTTTTACAATATTACATTGATAATATTAACAACGATATTGTAATAGGTTCCATCATCGCATCAGTTACTAAAAAAGGTACTGCAGCTATTGTTGCCTCTATTATTGATCTCCTTCCTAAAACACCTCACCTATACGCTAAGTCTGGCGCATTAGCAAATGATAGAGCACTATTAGCAATGTTTAAAGTAAATGGAGATTTTATTGTAGATGCAGACACTAAACATACTTGTGCACACATAGTTAAAAAAATATATCATGCCTTAGAAGAAACAACTCTTACAACAGCAACCAAAGCAATTATTTTATCACTAGCAGTAGCTAATGAACTTATACTTAGAGAAGCAGCCAATATATTTAATGCATATATACTGATGTCAGCTGCAAGGCCAGTCCAAGAATTAAGTTATAGTATATATATGAAATATGCTAATAGCACCATTGATCTGGCAACTGACCAAAACAATAATACAGCTTCAAATAATGAAATTTTGACCCCTAGTGTACATGAAACCAGCGAATACTTGGACAGTCAAACTTGTAGCATAGGTGAATTATAAGTCGCTTTAAGACAAATATGGTCTTGACACTAGCATAAAAATTCGTTAAAAGTTATGGCTAATAAATAATTCTTATTTTAGGAATATAGATGGCAAATCATAAATCAGCAGAAAAGGCAATCCGCCAAATTAAAAAACGTACATTGGTTAATAAGTCTCGCCTGAGCAGAATCAAAACTTTCATTAAAAAAGTTGAACAAGCAGTTGTTAGCAATGATAAAGTAAAAGCTCAAGCTGAATTTAAAATTGCACAATCTGAAATAATGAAGGGTGTAACTAAAGGATTGTTGAAATTAAATACTGCATCCCGCAAAGTCAGTAATTTGTCTGCAAGAATCAAAAAATTAGCAAGCTAATTAGCTAAAACTATGATGAAACGTTCGCTTAACCGTCCACTTTGTTTAATCCTAATCGTGTTTGGTATCCAAATGAGTGCTACTGCCATTAATTCTGAAAATATTATCCTGCTTGAATTGCCATATGGAGTTGTGGAAATAGAGCTTATGCCTGATGTTGCACCTAATCACGTCACTCGAATTAAAGAACTAGTCCGCCAGGGATTTTATGATGGTTTGTTATTTCACAGGGTTATACCTGGCTTTATGGCACAAACAGGTGATCCTACAGGTACGGGAACAAGCGGATCTGGCCAAAACCTTAAAGCTGAGTTTTCTAAAACCCCGCATGTTAGAGGAACTGTTTCTATGGCTCGTGCTATGGATCCAAACAGTGCTGATAGCCAATTCTTTATTGTCTTCGAGGATGCGCCTCATTTAAATGGTCAATACACAGTTTTTGGTAAAGTAACCAAAGGAATGGAGTATGTCGATCAAATTAAGAAAGGTTCTTCAGGTAGTGGTACAGTAACTAATCCAGACAAAATCGTCTCGATGAAAATTGCTGCGGATGCTAGCAAGACTAAATAAATCCTAAAACTAAAAAATCTCTAAGTCTATTGGGCAACCTTATTGCTAGAGCAGCTTCTTTTGCTATACCATTTTCATAGACTTACTTATTATTAGATAAAGTGCCAGACATAAACTGGCACCATCATCAAATATTATCTTTTTTGGCCTGTTGTCGGTGCAGGAGAAATAGGACGAGGAGGAGCGGATGCAGACCTTTCTCCCATAGATGCCTGTAACTCGCTAGTAACTTGTTTCACTTCTCTATTTAATGCAGCTTTTGTATCTAAAGTTTTCGCGGTTTCACTGAGTTCTTCAAAATAAATTGCTGCAGATTTGCCTTTTTCTGTTCCTTGCTGTCGATCACCACGTTATTTGACCCCTCCGATCGCCAAAACATTTGACCCCTCTGGAGCGAAAAAATATTAAACTAAGTGATCATTTTTTGCAATCCTCCTTTGGTATTATTGGTAAAAAATTTTTTCTATAAGACTCTCCCTCTAGC
>CAMCSP010000096.1 GCA_945877755.1 Rickettsia typhi
TTATATTCGGCTGGCACAAAAGTTAATCCATTGGATTATCTTAGCTGGAGCGGTAAGATGATCTTTATTGACGCACGCGACCTGAGTCAGGTGGAGTGGCTAAAGAAACATCATCTTAAGCAAACGCCACAGCATGAAAATGACAACATAAACAAAGACTTACAGCTTATTACCGAGATCAAGGAGCAAGATGATGACAAAATAATTCTTGTTGGTGGTAAACCTCTACAACTGGCCAGGGAGATTAAATCCCAAGTCTATTTTGATCAGTTTGGCGAGCTGAGCAATAGATTTAGTATCGCTCATGTTCCAGCGATTGTGGAGCAAGAGGATAAGCAGTTAAAAATTACTCAAATTAATATAAAGGATGAAAAACATGAATGAAGAAAATAAACAAACTAAAGACTTAGCACAAACAATCATTAGGGTAGTTGGTAAAGCACTAGTTACTCCATATAACTTTAGTCTTGTAGCTCTGAGTTTTATCTTATGGTTATATGCTTGCAATTTTGGTTGGAGCTCTAACTGGAATTTTGATTTACCTAAAACTACGCACGACTACATTATCTACTTCTCTTTAGCAGCAGTAGTAATTGGGATGTTAGGCCAAAGAGAGTTCTCAGGTCAAATTACTCGTCTTGGGTTGCTTACATTGATATTAGCAATTGTGTCTTTAGTAACCCTAAAGCAATTAGATTGGATGAGTAGATTTTTTGCAGTGTATCTCTTAGTACCGATAATGCTCTTTTCATTTTTACTAACAATCAAAAATATTTGGCTAATGAGCGCGACTAATCAAGATAAGCAAATGACGAAGATTAAGCAGGAGCAGGAAGAAAGCGTGGTCACTAAAGATTGAAATTTAACTTGAATCAAGGAGAAAAATGTTATGGAAGGTAATAACGCTGCGCAGAAATATATCTTAACTCAAGCAAGAGATGAGAAATATCTAATTAAAAGTAGAGTGATAAGATGGTGCTTAATGGCGTTATTGATGCTTTGTAGTTTGATTATCACAATTTACTCGGTTCTTGTTTTTGTTCGGCACCAAGATATCGATCCATATCAGAGGATGTTGATTGCTATATTTGCTGTTTTTCCAGTTGGCATGATTATGGGTTTTTTTAGCAAGGTAGTGAAGTGCGGTATATATTCTTGGGTCAGAGTATGGGAAATAGTTATCAAGGGACTTGTATCTTTAAGTCTCATGATTTTATTAACCCAGTTTGCTCAAGAAAGTTCATTAGCAAGTATTATCAAGTCAGTTCAGCTGGTTTCAATATTTGCAGTCCCTTTAATATTTACAATATTTCTGCGATATCTTTTGAAGGCATCAGGAGAATACCATAATTATGAAATAAGCTGTACAGCTGGTTTGGTTGATCTGGTTAAAGACTTACACAACATAGGACTGAAGTTGGCTAGGAGGGAAGGAGATGTAATTTATTTTCATATAGATAAGCTAGCTATTTTAAACTTTGAATATATTGTTTTTGAGCGCAAAGATCATTTTCTTTTGCTAGCAGATAAAATTTTGAAAGACGAATTAATTGCTATGCCAAGTGAACAAGATTGTTCAATTAAAAATATGCAATCGCTAAAGAAGATAGTTGAAGTGGATAGAGTATGCAAAGTTCTTTAGGAGTTGGAATATTAAAAGTAAAAGCAAATGCCGATGATGCAATACAAATAAAATAACAAAAAACAACTAGACCTAGATTTAATTGATTAAAAAGTTTCATTTGTAAATCCGATGGTTGTAAAGCTGCAAAAAATTATATGAAGAGTGGTTTAATATTGCAAGAAATAAAATTTAGAAGCTTTTAAAGAAGTTAAAAAGAGGAATGAACATTAGAAAATGAACAATAATTATAATATTGAGGTTATAACCCTTAGCAGGAGAAAAACTGGAGTGGTACCACAAACTCCTGCTAAGGGCATGATCAAGCGAATCCAAGACGCGATCATAGTTTTGATAATAAGTGTTTTTCTGCCAGTGTCAAGTATGGCTAACACTTGCCAAGGAAGATTTGTTAATCCAATGACTGATATCTGTTGGTCTTGTTTACTGCCAATTAGTATTGGTGGTTTTAATATTGGCAAGGGCAGTAGTCCTAAAAAACGAGATACAAAAAATCCATCATCACCACTTTGTCTTTGTACCAAAGGTAACATTCCAATACCTGGGATCTCAGTAGGATTTTGGGAGCCGGCTAGATTAATTGATGTTACTAGAACACCACTATGTATGACCAACCTTGGTGGATTACAACTAGGTGGTGGCAATTTAAGTAAAGTGAGTAGCTATAACAGAGGTTATGGCAAACATCACTCGCATCGATCTTTCTATCATCTTCATTATTACATCTATCCACTTATTTACTGGCTTGAGTTAATTACAGACTTTGCTTGCTTGGAGCAGTCAAGCTTTGATGTTGCGTACATGAGTGAGTTCGATGTCACTTGGAATGATGAGAAGCTACAGACTCTACTTAATCCTGAAGTCTTCTTATTTGGTAACGCTGTTGCCCAAGCTGCTTGTAGTATCGACTGTGCCGCATCAACTCTTGCTCTACCAAGAGATGAGATGTTTTGGTGTGCTGGCTGCTTAGGTAATATTTATCCGCTTTCTGGTGCAAATGCTGATCACGTTGGTGGAATTCAAGCAAGTAGTCTGTACTCTACCCGCATTCTTGCCAAAATGCACCGACTTGGCCTTGCCCTAGAGACCTCAACTAATGACGGCAGTATTAACGGTAAGCTTTGCAGTAAATCTATTGCGATGAAGATTAAGAAAAGTCAGTACAAGTTACAACTAGTTAATCCCAGCTCTTCATCTGGCGATACTAGTTGCTGGCCTCTTGGTTTAACCGATATGGCATACTCTGCATTTAAGGAATATCCATATGATGGTCAGGATTTTGGTTATTTAGTTTGGAGGAAGAAAAACTGCTGTGCGTTTTAAATTAAAGACAATCTTAGCGTTACTCATTAATCTTGCCGTTAGCTATCAAGTGTTAGCTAATGAAGACTTAAACTTTGCAACTGAGCTTCAAAAAAGCTCTACTACTATGGTCTGGCAGCACTTAAAAGAGATTTTTACTCAAACTACGCAATTAGAGAGTGGTAGCGAGCCTGACTTACCTAATACCACACGATCGAAGCAAGAAAGCGAGTTATATGTTTTTGTTAGCACCTCAATGTCAAAGCCTTTACTTAAGGCTTATGCTCAAGAAGCTAAAAAATATGGCGGGGTATTAGTATTTAAGGGGTTACCAAATGGTAGTTTTAAAGAACTGGCTGTGTTGATAAATGGCTTAAACACTGATTCTATTGACGCTGCCAGTGATGCCAGCTTGCCGGGAATGCAAATAGATGATGAGGCATTTGATCGTTTTGAGGTAAGCGCTGTTCCGACAATAATCCTATCTACTACCAGTGAGTATCAGCCTCATCAGACAACTCAAGTTAACTACGACAAAATCACTGGTAATGTTGGCATTAAATATGCACTTGAACAATTTAGTAGCTCAGGGACATTAGCTAAAGAAGCGAAGGAGCGTTTAGATGAATAAAAGGTTTGTGAGCATAGTACTAATTACCAATATCGTCTTCTCTTGTTACAGCACTGCCAAAGAGGCGGTGCGGACTAATCAAAACAATCAGACTGATCTTTTTGCTAAGGAAATCAATAACAAGCAAGAGTTAGAGCAATCACTTAACAATGCAAAAGAACAAGCAGGAAAAGGGATTACTGGGCAAGAAGGATTAAAATCGCTTAATATTATCCGTAGTGAAGTAGATAACAAGACCACAGAGCTTAACAGTATTAATGCCTATGATTTGGAAAGTGTAGGTAGATTAGAGCGGGCTAAAGAAGAGAACCATTACTACGAATTACTGGAGGTTGATCATAGTGCTCCTGGCATGATCAAGCATCAGCAGGATATGGAGCAAATAGCAAATGCTAGCAGCCAATTAATTGCCAAATTAACTGAAGGTTTAAAAGAGCTTGGTGTTGATTGCAAGAAAACAAAAGGTCATCAGGAAGTAGAGCCGCAGTATGTTATTGATACTGAGCAAGAACATACCTCAGACATCACCTATACCAAAATCATCTGTGAGCAACCACAAAACTCATATGATTGTGCGCAGTCATTAAAACTAACTTGTAAGCAAGCAGGTGAGTGCGACAGTGGTGGTATAGTTAAAGCTAGTGTCTCTTCTGATATGAAATTTGAATATTCATATCCTTATCTAACTAT
>CAMCSP010000097.1 GCA_945877755.1 Rickettsia typhi
ATTCAATCGAAGAAAATCTCGTTCAAGGGGAAAACTTTTTTATCAGTTAATACAACAAGCGCTGACAATTGATCCAGTACCAGCTAAATCACTATATACTACATGTAGTAGCTAGTGGAGTAAACTGCATAGCCAGGAAATATAATATACAAATTAGGGGTGAACGGATTATTAATAGACTATAGCTAGCCTAAATCATAAAGCATAAATATGATTTATTGCGGTTCATCAACTGGTACTGTATTATTTATACCGTGCAAAACATTATCTTCTCTATCTAGAGTATCTAACAGTATGGTAGCATAATTCGACTGTAATTCAGGATTATCATATAAATCAATTAAAAGTAAATCCGCTAATTCTTTGGGCAATGAACCTGACTTGTAATCATTTCTTAGGTAAGTGCTTGCTATAAGATCATCTATCTCGGCTTGAGATTTTCTTGGATCAAAATCACTTTTTTGAGAGGGGCGTCCTGCAAAAACTGCAAATAATTTTACATCAAAACCCTTGTTTTTTAAAATTTTACCAATGCTGTGATGGCTGCCACCTACTAACAATACTTGTTTAGACCCGCCAGCTAAACATATGTCTTCTGCTTCTGTCGACATATGAGAATCTCGTAGTGTTGTATATTCCTTATCTAAAGGAGAATATTTTGAATTAAAATATTCTCTCATCTTAGTTGGCATATCGATATTATGAATATTGAGTTCATTATTATTGATAGATTTAAGTAATTTTAACGTATACAGATATGATTTTTTTAGATCGTTGTAATTGATGCTTACTGCTTTTAATGGTTCTGGTGCAAGATCTGGATTTTCAAGCAAAGCCTGTACTTGTTTTCTATCAACATCTATACCTCGAGCTTTTATCTGAGAGTGCAGGTCGCTCACTTTACCATTCAATTTATGATTCATCGCTTGATGAATTGCATTATAAGTAGCTTGATAAGTAACATCTGAAGGTTCTTCGAATAAATAATCTTTATAGCCTCTATTGACCAAGTCATCTAAAATATCCAAAATGGCCTTTGTACTTCCTTGATCACCATGGTCTTCTAAAAAAATCAGGATGCTGCATTTATCATTATTTGACGCTACGTTATGATTTTTAAAATCACGCTTAGCAGGAGGGTTAAGCCAGTTATACACAACCCCAGCTAGAGTTCCTCCTATTATTCCTCCTATTATTCCTCCTATTACTCCTACTGTAGATGCTCTTATGTAACTCATATTACTTGTATAAACCCCATATTTTGATTTGACGGATGATAATAATTAATAGTTTATTAAAAAATTTTAATAATAGTGAAGATATTAGCACATTAGAAACTTTATGCAATATATTTGCGCATACTATTATTACAGAGCCATTAAAAAAGCCTATGTCAGAGTTTTTTAAAAGATTGAGTAAGCTTAGAGTTGCACAGTTTTAGATTTTTAACATAACAAGAATTAAAGGCTACTTGTGGTTTAATACACCCTTTGCTTGGCATATAGTTTTTTATACAACCCTACTAATAAGGAAAAATAGGAATTTTCTTTTTAAAATGGATCGCACCACCCATAGATACTGTATCCTTAATTGACGATATCTACTTTATAGTAAGAAACCTTCTTCATTTATATTAATTTTAAAACTAAAAATTCCAACAAAGAAGGTTTCTTATTTAATTAACTTCTTAACATCTAATTCTAACGTAACTTACTACCTTAGTTACACCTCTTACTCTACCAGCTACACCTATAACTTTATCTAGCTCTCTTGAAGTTTGTGCTATGCCAAGAATATAGACTACGTTATCAATAGTTTCAAAACCATAATTCAATGATTCAACGTTTTTAGTAGCTAATAACCTGCTTTTGATTTCAGAAGTAATCCAACTATCTTTAGCTATTTGAGCAGCGGACTTTGAAATATCTCCAGTAACAATAATTTCACTATTTACTTCTCTTACTCCTAATTGCTGCCAGGCTAACTTAATTGCTTCTAACCTGTCAATTTGGGTTGGAACTTTGCCAGTAAGCAATGCTCTACCTTCAACTACTTTAACCCCGACTAAAGTAAACATATTGTGTTTTGCAAGCTGATTTTTTATATTACTCTTTATTGTCAAATCGCTCACCATTTTACGGGCGTTCATATTTTGTGAAACCGCAGCACAATTATCACGGTCTCTTTCTATTACAGTAGGCATACATGAACTAAGTAATACCATACTCAGTGTACCTACAAGTAGATGATTTCTTATATTTTTCAATTTTATATTTTCCATAGCGTATCCTCAAATAATTTGATTAACCGGAGCCCCGGCTGAGAACTAAGCGCATGATGTTTAAATAAATACGCCTCTCATCTTGTATGCTAAGACAGTTTAAAATATTTCGATGTGACAATTATCACATGGAAATATTTTAAATCACTGAGTCCTACCAAAAGGACTAGGTAAACAAGTTGTATACTACTAGGTTAATCCCTCATTTAATTATTTTGAAAACTAGATAGCATTAGCTATTGTGCTGTTTTTCGTTGCATCCACAACGATTTAGACTAGCCTTGCACATATTTCATTAAATATTTCATCATTATCATTGATATATTCTTCAGTTATATCTAGCAAGGCTTTTAAGTTCTCATCACTTATGTTATCCATCGCCTCCATCCCAGGCTGAAGCGTAACCTCTAACCTATATCTATTGCCTTTAAAGACACTCTTGGTTATTGCCTCATCCATGAGCATTTCTGCATCCATCATATTATCTACTAAATCTTTTTCTGTTAGCCAACCTATCACTCCATTATCACCTTCTTGCGTTTGTATTGTCTGTTTTACTTCACCAGTACCTATCGAAACTAATATTACTTTATCACTATTAAATTCGGGATTCATGAAATTCATACTCATTACAGCAATTATTTCTGGATCGTTGTCATACATCCCTCCATCAGATGCTGTAAATTTTATATTACCTGAAATATTACTTATTACTTTTGGTGAAAAATAGGTAGGTGCAGCAGTTGCAACTCCTGCAATATCACGTACATAAAAGTCATATTTTTTATCTTTAAGAGCTGCTTTCGTACTAGCAATATTTGGTTTTGAGGTAGTAATTGACTAGATAGGTATAAAGACAGGATATAATGTTTGGCTCAAACATAAATCACCAAATATATTGCCAAGAATTTCATCCAAATTCTTTCTATCATATTTTGCACCCCATAAGCCAAAACCAGTCCATATATTTCTTAATAAAGATTTGTTAAAAATTTTATTCGAATCATTGAGATATAAATTAACCATGTCTTGAGCAGAGTTTTTAGGAGCCCCTTGTTTATCTGGTGCTCCAAGACCAAGAACAACTAAACTTCCAGTGCTAGTGCCAGTTGACATGTCAAATAATTCGGATGTGTGCTTGTTTGTCCTCTTTTCAATTTCTTGTAGAATACGTGCAGGTATTATACCTCTTACTCCACCACCATCTACTGATAAAATCCTTAATGTACTAGTTGTCATTTTTTTCTCTACTCCTTTATATATTATGATAAATTAATAATCTCATCATTCCTACTTCCAAGCAGATGAACGCCTCATCAATATCATAATTAACAATACGCAACAACCATAGATTGCAAAAGAAAGGTTTAAGAATATTATATAGCCCAAAGATCAACCATTATCTATCTTAGGCAAGAATGGGTAGACATACATCACAGTATATTAATGATATACGTGAGGTCGCTTGCTCAGTCTCAAACCATATAAACTCATACACAAATTGTTTAAGCTCTTGACTTTTTAAAGAAATAGAATAGAATAATATAAATAAATTGTTAATTTATTTATATAACTAGTAGGACTGAAAGATGGGTACATATTTTATACCGCATTTATTACCAGAATTTAAAAAATTCTTAGAAAATAAGGACTATGTAGGTTTATTAGATTTCCTGGCTATGCAGTTTACTCCACTAGCTACTACATGTAGTATATAGTGATTTAGCTGGTACTGGATCAATTGTCAGCGCTTGTTGTATTAACTGATAAAAAAGTTTTCCCCTTGAACGAGATTTTCTTCGATTGAATCTAAAA
>CAMCSP010000098.1 GCA_945877755.1 Rickettsia typhi
CTTTTAGATTCAATCGAAGAAAATCTCGTTCAAGGGGAAAACTTTTTTATCAGTTAATACAACAAGCGCTGACAATTGATCCAGTACCAGCTAAATCACTATATACTACATGTAGTAGCTAGTGGAGTAAACTGCATAGCCAGGTAATAGAGTTAGTCATAGGGTTCTCCTTAATTTTTTTGATTAAGGCACAAAAAATCCTTGACTGAAACACACAAATCTTTTAATATGAACTTGTCAGAATATCATATTCAAAGGTTTGGCATGGATCATAAATGTTCTGTGCCTTTTCTTTATTCTTCTAATCTTATTAATTCATTTTATTCTCTTTTTTAATTTTTCATTAAAAACCTTAATTTATCTTGTGCAGACACCACTTTTTGTCCTACTTAATTTTTGCTCGATTATTTTTTATTTAACCAAAAACTAAGCGATAAATTAAGATTATCTATATTTATAAGATATTATTTATTACTTATAATTACTATTTATTATTTTTGGCGTCAAATATTATTTTAGTTTTTCTTAGATAAAACTGTTGGGTCTTTAATCAAGGATACTGATAAATCATTTGGAAAGATGATTCCAAGGTGTTCAAAGTATTTTTTCAGTAAAAATGTATTCATCTTTGTAGATTTTATATATTCTTGGTCATTCAACCTTTCTAGTATACTGATAGTAGAGGAAGAAACGCGTATATAAGAACTTAACTCTTCTTGAGTTAAGGCAGAGGCTATTCTGGCAGTTTTTAACTGAAATCTTGTAAGTTGGCCTGTGATTGGAATTGGCTTTATCTTGGATTTTAAAGATAATGTGTTTTCATCAGGGAAAAAAATGTCTTTTGTCTCAAAAAATTTTCTTAATAAAATTATATTTTTTGCGCTGCATCTAAGATATTCACGATTTTTTGTGAAACCTAATCTTATTATTGTCCCAGGATGTACGCCTATAGCTGCGGCTATTTCTTTTGCAGTTAGCTCTAATACTGCTTTAGTTGCTCGAAGTTGAAAACCAGTTAGCATTATTTAACACTTAATTTGTAATTATTATTTATTGTAATTTATGTAAAAATAAAAATTTACTAGTAAAACCTACTATAGCAAGAATAAGAAAAAAATATATCAAAATTATATCCATTATATCTTTCTCGTAAAGCGCTTGTTCTGGTGGAGATGGAGAAGACATTGCTTAGAGGAAACGGAGTAAAATCATCAACATAACAGAACAGTACATAACATACGAAGTGCTGTAAAGACAGCACAGCACATAACATGTTATGTATTAACTTGTTCTTACGCTGTTTTTAATTTAGTCCTTTCCATATTATGGATTTGTTTCTTTTGAGGATACTAACATGTGTTGTCATAACATGTTATGTTAACAAATTACTTGACAGTATATAATAACATGTATTAATATGTACTAACATAACATGTTAAGTTAATACAACACATTACAATAATAATAGGTAAAATAATGAATTCTTGGATAATTTATAAAATGAGGAGTTAGATGATTATATTAATAGGAGGCGAGAAAGGAGGAACTGGGAAAACAACGATAGCAACCAACCTTGCTGCTATAAGAGCAATCCAAAAACACGATGTCTTGTTGATAGATACAGATAAACAAGGTAGTGCAAGCGCGTGGTCAGATATTAGAGATGCTCATGATATTAAGGTGCGTGTACCAAATATACAAAAATTCGGCAATAATTTAGCTTCAGACATTAGAGACCTAAAAAAAAGATATGAGGACATTATAATAGATGCTGGTGGTAGAGATAGTGTTGAATTAAGAGCGGCAATGACTATAGCTGATGTTATGTATGTTCCGGTACAAGCTTCCCAGTTTGATATTTGGACTTTAAGTATAATAAATGATTTAGTAGCTCAAGCAAAAGGGTTTAATCCTAAATTAACCCCGTATGTATTAATAAATAGGGCTGTAACTAATCCAATAGTAAATGAAGTAGAAGAAGCTAAGAGTGTTTTAAATGATTTTGAATTCTTAAAATTATCACAATGCATTTTAAAAGAAAGAATATCTTATAGAAAGGCTGCAAAAGGAGGCTTGTCGATAGTAGAGCTGGAAAAAAGAGATTTAAAGGCAATTAGTGAGATTACAACTTTTTATGATGAGGTGTTTAGTGGTGTTTAATAAAATTACTTCTCATCCACCAACTAAAAAATCTATGGAAGAGTTCATAGCAGAAGCTGGTGAAAAAAGGAGAGAGCAGGGCGCTAGGCAGCCTCAAAAAGCCGAAAGGATCTATCCATGGAACAATTCGATGATAAGGTCGGATATACAAAAAGTTTTTACAGCTAAGCTTCCTGAAGAATATATATTAAAAATTAAATTCATCTCGGATCAAACTAACAAAAGTCAGCAAAGGATTGTTAGAGAAATCATTTGTCAAGAAATCGACAAACTACTCTTAACTTTAAATTTAGATTAGGTGACAATAGTTTGTATGAAGAGAGAGTATAAATTTTTGCTAGATAATTAATTTAGCATCAGACAAGCTATTCTGATTTTTAATCTTCTCATAATTAATTAAATTAAACCCGACAATTATGTTAATAAATAAATTACCAATCAAAATTTTTAGAAGGGTGTTTATAGTAGAATCAGTAGTAAAATACGTAGGATGTATCATGTTAATATAAATTGTAATGAACTATTGAACAGGCCTTGGAAAGCATGGAGCAGGGGACTTATTAGTTTTGTATCGAACAGAGGAGTCAATTGGTATCGAGCGTTTAGAAGTGTAAGAAAGTCCCGGAAGACATAAATGCTCATTGTAAAAAGTAAAATAGTAGGGCAGGGTGGTGATTGACACGAATCTTTTGCTTATTTAAAAAAGTTTTGATAATATTGCAATTAAAATACTAAATAAAAAATATAATGATTAAAAGAAAAAAGCGTAGGCAACGTAATGTTGCACCATTTTTAATTTCAGCAATAAGTCTAGGCTTAGGAGGGCGTAATACTCTAATCGGCCCAGACTTCTTATTAGAGTTAAACGATCCATATAATGCAGATATCGGCCATCTAGATCCAAAAGATTTACGTACATATGACCAGGATTATGTAGACTCTTTAATCAATATGAAGCCAAAACGAAAATCAGTTCCAGTTGAGCTTAAAAGTATTTCTGATTATTACGTAAAGCAACGTCTTTTATTATCAGATTATCATTTAAAAAATGAATCTTTGATTATGCAATATGATATTGTAGCGGCTAAAGAGTTAAAAAACTTTGATGAATATATTAACAAGGTTGTAATTAGTAATGAGGCTGAGATGGTTGTCCTTTATGATTATATAACCCTATATAGAAAAATAGAAAACAAGCGGGCAATTATTTATTATAATCTCCAAAACCCAGAAATAATTAATTCAGATAACAAGCAAGTAATCAATGCATTAGAAAAGTCTAATTTTGCGATATTGCGGCTAGATAAGAATTTAGAGTACGGAGCAATAAGAGTAACAAATATTATCACTAAACAAGAATTAATCTTGGTTGATAAAGCACTGAATGCATCTGGAAAAGAAGGTTTTTTCTTTATTTGTTCATTACTTGATATGGGTGATTATGTTATGACTAGTGGTGGTGGAATCCCAATAGATTCGACTTCACCAGGTGGTAAATCAACGTTAACACTTACAAAAAAGCATTTGGAAAATTTAAGCAAAGCTAAAGCACTCAATAATAGTGTGATGGAGGCTGCACGTGAAATATATGGATTTTGTCTTAGGGCGGGTGCATTAATTAACATGACTGTGAGTGAGGTCAAGTAATGCCTTCAGTTATTTATAACCCCGCAAGCCTGGGATTTGTTTTCGAGGTCATGCTGGTTTGCTTTGAGGAGTATGGTGTCGTAATCCATTCTTTGAGTTTAGTAAATCTATTGATGTTTTTTTTATTTCTTACAGCTACGGAGATAGCTTTTTTCTGTCCAACTAGGATAACAAGCTGCTTACCACGAGTAACAGCTGTATAAAGTAGATTCTTTTTAAGCATTACATAATGTTGCATCGATATAGGAATTAC
>CAMCSP010000099.1 GCA_945877755.1 Rickettsia typhi
TGTATTAATTCTAACTTCTATAGCGAATGTTTCATTGAAGAGCCGTGTGCGGGAAAATCGCAAGCACGGTTCTGTGGGGGTTACCATAGCATTGAGACTAACTTTAATTTAAATATGGAGTAAGTGCTATGGTTTCTACCCGACAAAAACAGGATAAAGTACCAGAAATACTGTAAAATATTGCTTTGATTGTGTGGTAACCATAGGTCTGAAAGCAAAAATATTACACATAAACTAGCTCCGACAGCATTTAAATAAAACACTGAGTCCTGTACTATTATACCGGTAAGTGGGTTAAAAAAGATAGAAACAAAAAAACCGAATATTACGAGAATAGAAAATTTATAGGCTACTGAGATTTTTACATTGTCACTTTTTATAAGATCAATAAAAGATCTGTATTTTTTTACAATACTATAATCAAATTGTCCCGGTAATTTCATCTACATTATTTACAATGTTTTTTTTGCTGAAAGATTGAAGTAGAAGTAGAATAAGAACCGATACAATTATGCCAACAGCAAAACTTCTGGTATCAAAAACTCCGGTTATGGATCTCGTAATTATTTCTGCTATTAAAACCGTAATCGGTACAACCGGAAACAACTTTTTATTTATTCTTAATCCGACTAAAGCTGCAATAAACGGTACTATTACCAGTGGATCCCAAAAATTAGTTACCGACCATATGAGATCCAAAATATCTTCTTTGACAAAAACCATACTAATGGCCATAATAGAAATCATTACACATGAAACACGAGCAATCATCAGCTGTTTTCTATCATCAAGCTTTGGCCAAATCTGGCTACAAACATCTCTTGCTATCAAAGTACCGGTAGCATTTAAAAAAGCATCCTGGGTTGACATAACTATTGCAAGAATACCGGCAATCATAAAGCCGATTACTCCGGTTGGAAGGTGATGCTTAACAAAATAAAATAGGACTGAGTCAGCTTGTAGGCTAGTATTATATGTATAAGCCATTAATCCTATCAGGCCTACAACTATAAATACCGGATACATCAGCATAGCAGTAACATTGAAAGCACGGCGTAACTGTATCTGATTTTGTGAAATCAAAGCACGTTGTATAAAAGGTATATCGGCATTTGGCATCGCAGCAAACACTGCCATACCTAAAAACATCGTTAAATTAGATGCGTCTATTTTTAAATGAGATGATGGCAAAGCCTTGATAATATTGTCAATTCCTCCAATATCATGATAGCCGATCGCACATGCAACCGGTAGCGCAACAAAAAAGATTAAAAATTGGAAAATATCAGTATAAGCAACAGCTTGCATCCCACCAAATGTAGAGCATACCGTCACAATGCTTAACACTACAAGCATGCTAATCGGTTTTGGAATCAGAAAGAAATACTCAAGCATACTACCTATAGCCATTGTACCTGCAGCAGTAATGCCTAACGTAAATATTATCGCACAAATACTTGAAAGCCATCTACCTGAACGACCATAAAAATGCTCCATGATATCACCGAAAGTCAAAAACTTCTCCTGATGAAAGAAGTGCAAATTCTTAGCTAATAACCTTGCCATAACAAACCAACCTAATGGAATAAGCATCATAGTAACTATAAATACCAAGCCCATTGTGTAAGACTTGCCGACACTACCTATAGTTTTATGGGCACTGATGGCAGTTGCAAAAGTGGTGACAATTAAAACAGTTGTAGTAAAAGGTCTAACACCAAAAGTATAATCCTTTAAAGTCTTGACTTTACTGAATCTAATAAAGCCCATGATGAGACAAATCACCAAATAGACAATAACCAACCCACTATCAAATATATTCATACTAAATCAAGCTCCTTAGCTATCTTCTACTCCATAATAGTTAATAAAAGGTTAAGATTAGAAAGTTTTTTTCTCGTATTAATCATCTGCCCTAACAAGGATGGTAACATCTTACCTTAGGTCTTTTGATTGCCGCTAATACTACTTCATCTGCTTGCTTTTCTTGAGTCACGCATAGTGATTTTGTGATCTGATTTCTTACTGTTAATACCTCCTCACGACCTAATAACACTTATCTCCAAAGAGATTTGGTTGGAGATGAATGTGATAGTATTTTGTCGTTTTACGCCAATGATAATAATTTGTGACATTTTTTGGCGTTGTCATAAGTTTTGTCATAAGTTTGACGCAAGTCTAGTTTTTTATTTTATAAATTAATTTATTTGTAGCACCTGTGGACTGGAATATATTTTTCTCAACTAAGTCCTGTATTTCACGCTGTAATGTTCTACGAGACACTTTGGGACACAAAATCTGGTAATCTCCGATGGAAAGAAAGCCGTTTGATAGAACATGATTAACAGCCAATTTTTGTCGTTCTGATAAATTATGAAGCCTGGTTAATTCACTTTGCTTGATAAACTGCACGCTCTTTGCTTTTACTTCTTGTAGTTGTGTAGATAGTCCTTCACAAAAATATTCAAGCCATTCAGTCATATCCATGTTATTCTCTCGCACATTTTGAATTGCGTTATAGTAGTCTGTACGCTTTCTGTCATAATATTCACTTATAGTAAACAGACGCTTAAAGTCATAACCTCTTTGATAGAGACAGAAAGTTGAAAGCAAGCGAGCGGTTCTGCCATTACCATCTAGAAATGGGTGAATATGCACTAACTGGAATTGTGCTATTGCAGATACCAAAATTGCATTAATTTCATTTGTAGCATTAAGCCAGTTAACCAATTCAATCATCATACCCCGAACTTCTTCTGGTGGCGGTGGCATATAAATTACTTTTTTGGTAATCGAGTTTATTACACAATTTTGATCGATGCGATATTCGCCTGGCATAGCATTATTGCCCCTAACTCCTTTAACTAACCTTTTATGAATTCCACAGATTAATTGCTCTGAAATTGGTTCATTTTGCAATAAGCACTTAGATATAAACTCAAAAGCTATTTTGTAATTCAGTAACTCTTTTGTATCATCTGGATTAGCATCTGTTACTGTATGTCCAGCTAGTAATTGTTCAGATTGATCTAAAGTGAGGTGAGTTCCTTCTATATGTGTAGTATGATGAGCTTCTAAAACTAGGGCTCTATTTTGCATAGTTTCAACCCAAAAATCGGATAATGCTGCAGCTTCTAAAAAGCCACGGGTTCGCTCTATAGCTGTAATAGCAGCGGTAATTTTATTTGTTATAGTAAATTTTGGGTTTAGCATTATTTTGCTTATATGAGCTATTCTTAAATTATTCCTCAGTGCGAATAACTATCACGCATTTCTTTAATGACCTGTGTAATGATCTGGTGATTCTCCATATTGTTAGGATGATGAGCTACTGTTAACAATTTCTCTGCTTCAGTATGAAAATGATGAGCATGCAAGATATCAATAAATTGATAAAATAAATGTGATGAAGGATATTGATCAAGCTCATGTTTGTATTGATGATGATAAAGACTTTTATCACTATCATATTGATTGTAGTTGTTATAATTATTATTATACATAAATTTATTTTCCTTATTTAAACATTGATATCAATTTGTAATTTTGTTATTACATTATTTTATAAGCTCTAAATTATGTTCAATTGATTTAATACCCTCTTTTAAAGAATCAATACTCGTCACATAGCCATACCATTCTTCTCTGAGCTTGTTCCATTTAAGCCCGTGACTTCTAAGATGTATTCTAATCTGGTCTGATGGTTTTGACTGTAACTTTAAAATCACAGCGCTTTGTTTTTTCTCTTCTTGATCTAGAACACCTTTACCAAGAGTTGTCCACTGCTTCTGGATGTTACTATCTTTATCTAAAGACTCCGCATTAGTAAGTAACGCACCAAAAAGAGTATTAGTTGGCAAGTGATCAAGTTTTGCTTTAACAACTATGCCACCTATTTCAATTAACCGCCGAGTACGCAGCTTTCGTTCTTTGAGATGTCGGGTAGAAACCATAGCACTTACTCCATATTTAAATTAAAGTTAGTCTCAATGCTATGGTAACC
>CAMCSP010000100.1 GCA_945877755.1 Rickettsia typhi
TTTTAGATTCAATCGAAGAAAATCTCGTTCAAGGGGAAAACTTTTTTATCAGTTAATACAACAAGCGCTGACAATTGATCCAGTACCAGCTAAATCACTATATACTACATGTAGTAGCTAGTGGAGTAAACTGCATAGCCAGGAATTATTATATTACTGGTAAAGTTATCAAAGGAGACAATCGTGGTAAATCAATAGGTTTTCCTACAGCTAATATTGCTTTAAAAAATATCTTGTCTCCTTTAGATGGAGTCTATTTAGTAAAAGTTTATATTGATGGGAGATCAAAAACATATTATGGTGTTGCTAACATTGGTAGTGCGCCAACTTTTGATAGAGCTGATTCTTTGCTCGAAGTTCATATCTTTGATTTTAATGAGCAAATTTATGGCAAAAAGATAAGAGTAGAATTATTAAAATATATCAGGGCGCAACAAAAATTTAATAATATTGATAAATTAATTTTACAAATTCAAAAAGATGTCAGAATTGCTAAAGAAAACATACAGACCAACGCTAGCGCTAACTATAATTTTAGCGGTATTTATCCTAGATCAGTGTAGTAAACAGTGGGTGTTTAACTATTTTCAGGAGCATCAAGAGCGTTTTGTACAACTCACTGATTTTTTCAATATAACTATAGCTTTCAATAAAGGAATTGCATTTAGCTTGTTTAGTCAAGAAGATTACAGCAATAACATATTTTTGTCGTTGGCAGTTATTGTAACTACTATAATAAGTTATTTCTTAGTTAAATCATCTTATAAGATTGAGGTGGTATCTTATAGCTTGATTATTGGCGGGGCTGTTGGTAATATCGTCGACAGATGGCGTAACGGTGCAGTTTTAGATTTCATTGAATTGCATCTATCCAAATATTATTGGCCGGCTTTTAATATTGCTGACTCAGCTATTTGCATTGGGGCATTTTTGCTGTTATATAATATGATTATAAATGATTTAAGAAAGAAGAACATATGAGAAAAATGATATTAATTGCGAGTTTAATCTTTATTACCTCTTGTTCAGGTTTAAAGAATACTTTGGGAATCAATAAAGTGAGTCCGAATGAATATACCGTATTAAGACAACCACCTTTATCAATGCCACCTAGCGACTATATGTTACCTCCTGCAGAGCAGTCGCAAATAACACCAAGTGGTTTGCGAGCAGAAACCGGTGAAGAAATATTATATGGTAAAACTAGTGAATTAAACTCAGGAAGTTCATCGCTTTCACAGTCTGATCGTAAGTTTTTGGCAAACACTGATCATGTAAAAAAGAACAAAGACATTAAAGAAGTTCTAACCCAGGATAATGCACAAAAAGAGCAAACTAAAAAGAAATCTATATTCAATTTCTTTAAATCAGACCATAAAGATGCAGTTAAACCTAATCCTAAGAAAGTTGAGCCAGTTGAAATAATTGATAAAACTGGCGCAAAAGGTGCTAATTAACTTATGTTACAGTACTTAAGAAAATATGCGGACAATCTACTTTTTAAATTGCTTTTAGGGTTTTTAATTGTAAGCTTTGTAATAGCGGGAATTAGTGGTATTCTAAGCTCTTCAAGCAAAGATTATGTTGCTGTTGTTGATGGTAATCAATATATATCAGTAATTGATTTTGTTGATGCTAAAAAAAGACAAGTACAGAAATTAAGATCTATTTATCCCAATATAACCTCCGAACAAATGAAAGGGATGGATTTAGACAATGTAATTTTAAGCCAACTTATCACTAATAAATTATTAGAAATTGAAACCGCTAATTTAGGCATCCTAATTGATGATAGTATTGTGTTAAGTGTAATAAAGACTACTCCAGATTTTCACGACAATTCAGGAGTTTTTGATAAAGAGTTATTCAAACGAATCTTAGCGCGTAGTAATATACCAGAGTCAGATTATGTTGCTCAAATAAAAAATGATTTAGCGAGTAAAGCCCTGCTAAATTCTATTGCTGTGCAAATTACACCAAGCGATGCACTTGTTAGTGCAGTAAATAATTATAACAATCAAAAACTTAATCTTGATCTTATTACTGTTTCTACTGGAAGCTTGCCAAATTCATCACCTAATGACAAAGAAATAGAGGAATTTTATCAAAAAAACATTATTCAATATACGATACCTGAATATAGGGATATTGAGTATCTAGTATTTTCCCCACAACAATATCAAAGCAAAGTTAATGTTTCAGATGAAGAATTACAAGAAGATCTGAATCAACATTTAAATCAATCATCTGCTTATAAGCTTTTTGATTATTATGATGTAATTTTTGATTCAGAAGATACTGCTAAAGAAGCTTTGAGTATGCTCAATAACAAAAGGAAGTGGAAAAATGTTATCAAAGAAATAACTAAAGAAGATGCTAAAGAATTTCTTATCACTAAGCAAAATGCTAATGATATACCAGAAGAAATTCGTGAGTTGCTAAGCAACCTTAAAGAAGATGAGAATAGTAATTTAATAAAAAGTGATCTTGGTTATCATATTATCAAATTGGTAAAAATTACAACAGCTGAGATCAATGTATCTGAATTAAAGCGGGAGTTAAAACAACATCTCATAGACCAAAAGATTGAACAGGCAATGTTTGATGATATTCAACATGTTGAAGATGAGCTATCTTCAGGCAAAACTCTTGATGAAATAAGTAAACAATATAAAATTTCAATTAGCAAGATTGAGATGATTAATGAGCAAGGCCAAAACCCACAAGGTCAAAAACATAAACAAAACCCTAAATTTTCAAATTTTGTAATTGAAGCATTTAAATTACCTCAAGGCCAACCATCTGAATTATTTCCTATAGGCGAGTCTGAGCCTGGTTATTTTGTATTGGGTACCAGCAAAATTTACCCATCAAAACAAAAACCTTTATCACAAGTTAGGACTGATATAATTAAATCTATTGTCTTGGAAAATAAAATGCTTAATGCCAACAAAATTATTAATGAGCTAAATAGCAAAGTTGGAACTGCTGATTTTACTGCTGGTATAAAGGATTATGAGGTTAACGTTAAGATTACTACACTAGACTTGCCAAGGCCTAATGAAAGTGAGATGCAAAAAAAATCAGCCATTCCCTTTGAAAATCAGCTTGAGATTTTTGAGTTAAAACCAGGTGCAATTTCTAAAGTGTTCCAAACTTCAAATGGTGATTTCGCGTTTGCAAAGATCAATGCTATTAAAAATAATGATCAACCTCTCTCAAAGGAAGAAGCTGCCAATATCAAAAATGGCTTAGCTTATAATTTAAGCTCAAGCATTAATCAGGAATATATCAGCTATCTCCAGAAGAAATACAAGGTTCAAGTCCACTCTGAGGTAATATCACAGATCGGAGAATAATAAAATTATTTCTCTTTAGTAGCAGTCTTATTAATAACTTTAGCTGCAGCTAGCGTATCAGCTTTTGCAATATCTTCTAGCTTTTTTATAGCCTCTGTTGATAGCTTAGACGTTAGTTGCTCTTCTTTTTTTAATGCTATTTTAGCTTCAGGAGATAAAGTGTCATATTTATCTTCAGCCTCTGCCCTTAGAGTTATGATCAAATCCTGATAGTCTTTAACCTCATCTCGCACCTTCTTAGGCCAGGTAACAATCTCTTGTTTTATATCTATGAATATTTTCCTGTCAGCATCAGGAAGGCTATTTAAGGCCTGATCGAGATCTTCTGCTGCATAAGATTGAGTTGCTAAAAAAGGAACTAATGCTAAAAATAAAATTTTTTTCATATGAATAAACCAATAAAAATTTCTATGATATTATAAATATAACCTGGCTATGCAGTTGACTCCACTAGCTACTACATGTAGTATTGGTTATTATGAATATTAAACCGTCAAATTTGATTGAATTAATGGATATGTTTCCAACTGAAGAGTCGTGTTTAGAATATTTGAGTCTGGTACGTTGGC
>CAMCSP010000101.1 GCA_945877755.1 Rickettsia typhi
GGCCAACGTACCAGACTCAAATATTCTAAACACGACTCTTCAGTTGGAAACATATCCATTAATTCAATCAAATTTGACGGTTTAATATTCATAATAACCAATACTACATGTAGTAGCTAGTGGAGTCAACTGCATAGCCAGGTAAATAAATTTAATTTTGGCTCAATCAGCATCAACACCGCCACTAGTACTACTTCTGAGACAATGATTGCAAGAGCCTTAGCTTACCAGTTTCAATATTGAATAATATTACTATTGTAGATTTCATAATGTAAAAGAAAGGATGATAAGGTTACCAGAAAAGCGCCAGTTGTTAATAAGACAAAAAACTGATAAACCAGTATCTAGCTACAAGACAAGATTTAGCGCCCTCCTCACCACTACTAGTTAATCAATATGATAAAAGGATATAGGCAAAGATATTGCCAGATGCTGCAAAGAATATCTATGCAAGCTTCATCTTGCACAAAACCTTAGTAAAAACGTATCTACCAAAGAGATTTCTAGATATACAAAACCAGATAACAATCAAAAGCACGATACGGTATCAAGATTGTTTTAATAATCTAACCAAAGACTCAAATATGGTAAAGTATGCTAAAATCAGCTAAAAAGAGGAAAAACTCTGCTTTACCGTCCTGGATATCATTGAGAAATTTAACATAACGCATGACCATGCTAGGGTTTCATTACACAGATTACTTAAAACAGGTGATGGGATAGAAGAAAAACTAATAATAAACTAAAACTGAAACATTATGACTCATGTGTATATAGACACTATCTAATATCCACTCTGAATATCAGATTTCTTTATTGCTAAGCTTGCTCTGAGGAATTATACCTGAAAGAGATTAACGAGGTAGGTCAGTCGGTTCATTATAATTTACATTATTTTCTATATTGTTACGTTTTATGTATTGACGCGGTTGATGTAATATGTTTTATTAACTATAGATGATCAACTAACAAGAAGTTGATATAACAATGCAGTATATTGAGTTTATGAAAAAAAATGATACCCAACCTAAAATGGCAGCTACATATGCAGCAGAGTTGCTAGACATGTCCTTGCAGGCATTGCACAAACAGTTAAAAACAAAAAACATTACTTTAAAAAAAATTGGCAACAAATCTTATTTGACTCATATCGAAACACGCAAGCTTTTTAATATCCCTTTCCATAAGAAAAAAATAGCATTTGAAATAGTAAAAGGTGGTACTGGAAAAACCACAGCTATTCATAATATTAGCTGTGCAGCTAGTCTTTATGGCGCTAAGATTCTTTGTGTAGATCTTGATCCTCAGGGTAATTTAACCGACGCCTTTGATATAACCCCTGATGAAATGCCAGTATTGATAGACGTACTAGAAAAACATGCCACCATAGAACAAGCAATAATCAATGTAGAAGAAGGTATTGACCTAATTCCAAGTAGAATAGAAAATGTAACATTAGATAGTAAATTAGCTATAAGTAAAGCTCCTCTACATAATGTGCTAAAAGCCGTGCTTGGTCCAATAGAAGCAAAATACGATTTTATCTTTATAGATTGCCCCCCTATGATGGGACACTCTGTTACAGCAGCTAGTTTGTATGCTGATACTATTTTGGCTCCATTAAACCCTGATAAATTTAGCGCAAAAGGGTTGTCAATATTAAAAGATGAAATCGCTAATTTAAATGATCAATATAAAACCAATATTAAATATAAGGTTTTCCTTAATAAATTTAGTGGAAACACTATTTTATCTGACAAGGCCATACAAACAACTTTAGCAACAGAAACTGAAAATGGAAACGCTCTAACAACCGCCATAAGAAACTCTCAAGAAATACCAAATGTCACTGATTCTAGTCTGAACATGTTTAGTACACTAAAAAAATCTACTGTTAGAAGTGATTTTGATTTGTTAACAAGAGAGTTACTAGAAATTAATTTAGAGCAAGAAAAAAAGGCAGGTAAAGATGCCGACCATTGATGATATAAACTCTCAAAGAGAGAAAAAGTTCAAAAAAAGAGACTATAGACCTTACAATTTAGATGGAACAGCCATTAATAATTTTAGCAACAGCTCTTTATTGGAGGTTGCTCCTGAAGAAATTGTGAATTGGAAATATCATGATAGACCAGAAAATGAACTAGGTGATATTGATGCACTAGCGGTAGAATTTCAAACAATTGGGCAACAACAACCTTGTGTTGTAAGACCATGTTCTATCAATAAAATGAGGTACGAACTAATAGTAGGAGAGAGAAGGTGGCACGCTGCCAAGAAAGCTGGTCTCAACTTAAAAGTAATTGTTAGCGACTTGAGTGATTCTGATGCAGCTATTATACAAGCCTCAGAAAATCAAAGTCGTAAGGATTTATCAGATTTTGCTAAAGGTATGAGCTATGCTAGACTTATTGATGACGGCATATTAACACAAAAAGACATCTCAGAAAAATTAAAATTACCAAAGCAGCAAATATCTAGGCTCCTTTCTTTTAGAAACATTCCAGAGAGTATTATGTTATCTATAGGCAATATGTCAAGAATTAGCGCTCGCACTGCAGAAGAAATAAAACAGCTTTCTTCTAAAGGAGAGCCGTATATTGAGGCTATTGTTTTTTATGCGAGCAAGTTAAGAGATGGCACTATAGGAAATAATAGATTAAAGGCATTGGTAGAGCAAAGAATTAGTAGCGCCTTTACTAATCAATCAGCGAGGACTCGTAAATATTATAATGACAAAGGTTTACATGTATTTACCCTCAGAAAAGAAGAAGGTGCTTTCTCATCTATACATTTTCCAATAAAATTAAGTAAACACACTCTTACTAAATCATTAGAAGAGACAATAATAGCAAAACTAAAAGAGATTATGAACGATGTTCAAAAATAAATCAATAGCAGTGAGTCTAATGATCAGATCGATTAGTCCCCCTAGGGGGACTAATAACCAACAACAGCTATTATATAGTAGCTAGTAATTATAAAGGGTGCGTTATAAACACACCCTATCCATCTAACTTCACAATTAGTAGGATAGGAATTTTAGACACGATTGTCAAGTTTAATAATGTGTAAGCGCATTCTTTTGTTAATTAATAAAGGAGTGTGTTATGACGACCATAGAATATATTATCTCGCTTAAAAATGGCCTAGCCATGAAATCAAGTATAAAAGAACTTTCTTTTTTAAACCAAGTAAGGTTTTTAGTAAAAGAAGATAATACAACCTTCCATCAAGCAAAGATTAACAATCAACGATCAAGTTTTTCTCGATTCTCTGAGCTTTTTACAAGCAAATCATATATACCGATTGCTGGATGTGTTTTTGAACATATTTTAGACACTTCTGATCTATCTTCTCTTGAGAAACTATTCTATATTACTGCAGATAGCTTGAGTCTGATCAATTCTAATTCAGGTAAACAAAGATCAGTTGCATTACCTAGCCAAAAATGGGCTTCTAGGCTTAATTGTTCTAAATCTTTAGTTTTTAAATTACAGCAAAGCTTGAGTGAAAAAGGATATTTTATTCTTGTTAAAGACAAAAATAAATATGGTCAGAATAAAAGAAATCTTATTATTCCAACTTTACCTCAAGAGGTATTTGATCGTTTGTATGCTTTGCCAGATAGAATATACCAACCACATTTACCTTACGATCCAAGCATAAAGAAAGAAGAATACAAAAGAACTTACCTTGATGACACAAAACTATTCATCAAGCTTAATTACCAGTTGCTAAACATCATTGCTGCAAGTTGTGACCTAACTCCTTTACAAAAAACCATTTGGTTAGATTTTTATGTGAAATGTTATAAAAATCATATGTCTTCAAATCAAGAGAACGCTGAGTTCTCACTGAAG
>CAMCSP010000102.1 GCA_945877755.1 Rickettsia typhi
AAGTTGATAACAAAAAAGTAAAAGAATTATTAAATTATAAGCTAATTTATCCTACGTATAAAGAAGGGTTTGCAAGTATAATCAATAAAGCTATTTTAGGTTAGATAATTAAATTTACAAGTAGGAAGCCCTTTTTAATTTATCATTAATTGCTTTTCCTATTCCTACATTTGGTACTAACATGGTCGCTATAGAGGAAACGTTATAATCTTCTAGTTCATGTAGTGCGCTAAAAAAATTTCTTGCAGCTTCATATAAGTCTCCTTTCTCACTTATATTCTTTACTACAGCAAAACTCTCCGATGGAACATCGTTACCAAAAGCTAATAAACCTTCATTAGACTTCTTTCGAAACTCAATTATTAATCTCCCAGTTATAAATTCCGGCAATTAGATTAAATCTAAGCCCAAACCTTTTACGCCTATTTCGATATTTATCAGCAACAATCTTAAAGCGCTTAATCATACCAATAACATTCTCATTCAAAACACGCTCACTTGCTAATTTTTGATTGTTTTTCTTATCTTCTTTGGTTAGCGGATTCTTTTTGCTATTCTTTTTAGGTAGCTGTGAGTTTTGATGTATCTTACCTATACCTTGATATCCAGTGTCAGTAACAACTTTTGTCCCATGATGAATATGGATTTTTGATTCTTTAAATAGCCTAAAATCATGACGCTTACCGTTACAAAAAGAAGTGCATATTACCTGCTTGGACTTTTTATCAACTGTAATTTGGCTCTTCAATGTGTGTTTTTTCTTCTTACCTGAATAGAATTGCTTTTGTCTTTTTTTGGGCGCTCAATTGGACTTTCCGTGGCATCAATTAAAACTACCTCGTATTCTACATCACTTTTGAGCAAAGCTTTTCTGCCAGGTAAAGAAAAATCAGGATGTTTAATTAAAGTATCTTCGACCCATTTTACTGTCTTATATGCTGAACTTTCACTAACACCATAACTTTGAGAAATATGAAAATATGTACGATATTCTCTAATATATTCTAGTACCATCAATAATTGATTCTCTAGGCTTAATTTGTTCTTGCGACCACCACGAACCTTCTTCTGCTGATCTACATTTTTTAAAATCTCTGTCATTTTATAAAATGTCGCGCGCTTCACTCCTGTTAAACGTCGAAACTTCTCATCATCTAGTAATTTGATCTGATCGTATTTCATATATACCTCCAATCACACTTCTTAACATATTTACAATCAATAGTCTAGTTTCGAAAGAAGTCTATTGTTTCTAGGATTATCATAACCGATCCTGAGAGGACATATAGGTGAATAGTGCTTATCGAGCATACCTGGTGCTATAATTTTGTGCTCTTTCTCTTTTACTTCTATTTTGCCAACAACTTTTTCTATCTGCTCTTGAGTGATTGAGCCATATCTTAACAAAGCTGGCTTGTCCGATGTTAAATCCAATATGGTAGACTCCAAACCAATAATTGTACTTCCTCCATCTATAATGTATTTTATTTTTTTACCTAAGGATTTCTTTACATGCTGTGCATTGCAAGGGCTAAGGTAAGAAGAGGGGTTTGCGCTAGGAGCCACAATTGGTAGCTTTAGTTCATTTAATATTGATAAAGCTATATTATGAGAAGGAATCCTAACTGCAATTGTATCTAATCCTGAAAGAGCGTTATTAGAGATTCTACATTGCAAACTTTTTCTTAAAATAATAGTTAGAGGGCCTGGCCAAAATACATCAGCTAATTTTATTGCATTTTCAGTTAAAATAGTATCTTTTTCTATTAAAGTAAGGTCAGAAAAATGTGCTATTAAAGGATTATTGGTTGGTCTATTTTTAATTCTATATATATTATCTATTGCCTCTTTATTTGTTGCTATAGCTCCCAGTCCGTAAACAGTCTCCGTAGGGAAAGCAATTACATTACCTTCTAAAAATAATTCGATAATATTTTTTAAATATTTTTCCCTGAATTTTATTATTTTTACCATATTTAATTCTTAACTAAGATTAGGTTGTAATATTGATATAACAAAAAGAAATATAAAAGTCTAAATTAAATGATTCGGGGCGAAATAGACACTATATCAAAACCTTGTAATTGTTCGCAAAAATATTATTAGGGAATTTACACTCTTAAAATTAAATAATGGGTTTTTAGTAAAAGTTTTAATAGATTAATTATATAATAACTTGATTGTCTTTTTGATGTACCTATATTTGCAATAATTCATGCTTTAAGTGAGTGTCTGTAATTACAGTGTCCAGCAACTAGGCGACATTGCTGCAATAGATATAGGCCTGTATATCTGTTGTGCTGAGTATAAGGTTGTTATAGTCAGCACAACAGTATAAAGCGGTGTTTTTATATGAATAAAATCTTAGGGAGACAAGAAGAAATAGGGTTAGTAAGGAGAATTTTACAGTCAGACTCTCCGGAATTTTTGGCGGTCTACGGACGAAGACGAGTGGGTAAAACTTACCTTAATTGTTCCATTAATTCTTATCTTTTCCTATTTTATTGTGAATCACTACTGGTTCACACACTTACATAATACATCAACTATGCTTTGTTTCTTTGACGTTGCTTGAGGGTTTTGATAGGTCTTTGAAAACTCAACATTTATAATCTTATCTTAACCTTCCGCCTGGATCCTGGTAAAAAAGGCTCAAGGGATACAACTTGGTAGGCCAAAAGGACCTGGAAAATCTAAACTCAATAAGCATAAAGCTCAAATTCAAGAATTACTAGATAAAAAAGTATCTATGTTATCTATATCGAAAATTTTAGGGGTGAGTTATCCAACTTTATTTAATTTTATAAAAGTAAGAAAGATGCGAAGCAAAATTATAAAAAAGATTGCTAAGGACGCTACAAGGACGATGAGAGTTAAGCTCTGCTTATTTGTAGAAAATAATAGTTCCTTTGTAAGAGGAAAAAAGAAAACTATAGAATCTTCTGTGCTATCTTCATATGATCGTTATTATAAAAGCCTTGGCGACAATGAATATGAGCTGACATTATCATATAAAAACAACAAAGAACTTGATGAAATAGTGCATGATTTATTAGGAGAAATAAGCAGTACAGCTAATTACAGACATTGTCAGACTTGGGACACCTCTGTAGAATCACTTGATATTGAGGATAAATTTTGGCCGTAAATTTTGATTGGCAAAAAGAATTTATAAAACAGTTAGGAGAAAATTTCTCTTTTACAAAATTATGAATAAATATAGACATTAAAAATGAGTGTTTTTCAAAATAAAAACTCCAGGAAAACCGTAGGATACAGCGCCTGGAAATTAAAATCCCAAAAACATGTCATCTTCTACAGACTAAGCACAGCAAGAGCTGAAGAGGGGCGTTGGGAAATTTGGTACTTTTAGAGAATTAACTCCATATTGCAGTGCTTTTCATTATTTGATGAATTTTGTACGAAGTCAATAGCAAGCTGCTTTCTTTGCAAATCTTAGTTCTTACTTTGATTCTACTTGCTTTTTGTTGTAAAAGTTATTATTTATTAATTTATCTCAATTTAATAAAACATTATTTACTTTTTAAAGAGACTATAAATGAGCACGCATTTTAAATTACCTGGCTATGCAGTTTACTCCACTAGCTACTACATGTAGTATATAGTGATTTAGCTGGTACTGGATCAATTGTCAGCGCTTGTTGTATTAACTGATAAAAAAGTTTTCCCCTTGAACGAGATTTTCTTCGATTGAATCTAA
>CAMCSP010000103.1 GCA_945877755.1 Rickettsia typhi
CATATTTTACATATACTGAACACAACTGTGATTAAATCACAATATATTGAACTTGTCTATGATAAAATTGAACTCTACTTTGATAATTTTAGAACGAGTTTATAAGGGTTTTACTACAGTCTGCTGAACTCGACTTCGAAAAATGACAAAAATGTCTAGATTGAATATCCTGTCTTTTTCTGAACAAAATGAGTTCGAAACTCCAAAAGAACTTACTGGAGATGAGCGTAAAGTATATTTTAGAAAAAATAGCGTGATTAATAACTTGCTTGTATCCATTAATAGCAGTGTCAATAAGGTAGCATTTTCTTTGATGCTATACCATTTTAAAATCTCAAAGAAATTTTTTCAAATAAACATGTTTAGTAATAAGGATGTAAAATATATATCACATATTTTTGAGTTGGATTACCTTGATGATCAATGCTTTTTAGAAAATAAAACTTTTAATAGATATAAGAATCAAATTTTAGAACATACAGGATACAAAGCTTTCAATCAAGAAGCAAAGGAGCTTATAGGCGCTAAAGCCTATAACTTAGCAATACAATATATTAGACCAAAAGTAATATTTAATGATTGTATTAAATTATTACTGGAACAAAGGATAGAGATCCCTAAATATCATGCTCTTCTTTTGATAATTTCCAATATATTGCAACAATATAAAAATTCTTTGCTCAAAATATTAAATGAACATTTATCTATAGAAACAAAAGAATGGCTGGATGAATTATTACTATTTGATGAGGGACAATCCATCTCAAAATTAACGGCATTAAAAGGCTTTTACCAATCAGTTAAGCCAAAAGAAATAAAATTTAATACTCAAGATTTTGAAAAATTACAGAAAATGCATGACAAATTGTACCCAATCATTCAAAGCCTACCGATCAATGCAAGGGGTATTGAATATTTTGCAACAATAGTAATTAAATCTGATATTTTTAGAATTAAAAGAAGAGAAGATAGCGATCGTTATTTACACCTAATAGCATTTATTATGTATCAGTATGCCACGCTACATGATACTTTAATGGAGATATTATTGAAATCTGTTAGTAGCTTCAATAGTAGTAGTAAAAGAGAACACAAAGAATTGTGCTATGAATTTCGCTCTCGTCATGAACAGAGCATTAAAGACTATATAGTGAGTATATCTAAACAAAATAGAGGTATTAAGATAATGTACTCCGTACATAAGAAAGAAATAAGTGTCGAGCGTAAATACAGCAAAATGGCTAATGTGTTGGATTATTTATTTGATACAATAGAAAAGATCGATGAGCATTTAATGGAAGATAAATCACAGCACGGTAATGCTGGATATTTTAAAATACTAGAGAAGAAATCACGGTCATTACAATCTAAATTGACGCCAATATTAAAAGTGCTAAGATTTGATGATAATCAATCGTCAGCATCTAAAAATATAAAAAAAGCAATTCAACATTTTCAAGAAAGAGAGGGAAGTTTGATTGCCAGACCACCTATGGATTTTTTAAGTGAAGAAGAAAAATTAGAGGTGCTACCAGATGGCAAAACCAGAATCTCCCTATATAAAGCGCTATTATTTAGAAAAATTAACGACAACATCAAATCTGGTTCTTTAAATCTACAATCATCCTATAAATTTAAAGCATTAGATGAATATATGATCCCGAAAGGAGAATGGGATAAAAATAAAGATGCATTACTCAAGCAATCTGGATTAGAGAAGTTTAGTGATTGTAAAAAGGTTCTAGGCACTTTAGAAGAAGCTTTGAATAAAGAATATGTCAGAACAAATGATAATATTATCAATAAATCAAATGAACATCTTAGGGTTAATGATGTAAATGACTATGTTCTTAACACTCCTGCAATAGAAAGTGTGGAAAGTGGATTGTCTGATTATTTACCAGATATGCGTACAGTGTCTATGCAAGAGGTATTGTCTACGGTTGATAAATTATCAGGCTTCTTAAAATCTTTTGAATATTATAAAGCAAGCAATAATAGGCAAGCTACTTCAGATTTATTAATAGCTGGTATAATGTCTCTGGGATATGGTATGGGTAATAATGATATTGCAGCAATCTCAAAAAACATGTCCTCTTCGGCATTAGAAAATACAGTCAATTGGTGTTTCACAACAGACAATATCAGAAATGCAATAGACGAGATTTTAAGGACTACAGAAGCTACTGGCATTCCAAACTTTTATATCGATAAAAATGAGAAACTTCATACATCTTCAGATGGACAAAAGTGGAAAGTTGCAAATGATTCGCTCAATGCACATTATTCATTTAAGTATTATGGCAAAGATCAGGGTGTTACTATAGGTAGTTTTATTGATAAAAGGCATCTACTATTTTATTCTACAGTAATGAGTTCATCGATAAGAGAAGCAGCTTATGTCATTGACGGTTTAATGGAGAATTCAGTAGTAAAAAGTGAAATACATTCAACAGATACAGATGGCTATTCCGAAGTAGTTTTTGGAGTTACACATTTCCTCTCTATATTCTCTGCTCCTCGTATTAAAGGGGTTAAGCATCAGGTACTGTCAATGTTTCCATCAGGATATAAAATGAAGTACAAGGCAAAAGGGTATAAGATACTACCAACACACGTCATAAATATCAAAATTATTGAAGAGCACTACGATGAAATACTAAGATTCATGGCTACAATTAAACTTAAACGAAGCACTGCATCTCAACTATTATCAAGACTCAACTCTTATTCAACGCAACATAGGCTATATCAAGCACTTAAAGAATTTGGTAAGATTGTAAAATCCATCTTCATATTGAAATATCTAGATGATGTAAAATTACGTCAATCTATAGAAAAGCAACTCAGTCTTGTAGAAAATAATAACAAATTTTCAAAAGCAATTGCACAAGAGAATGATCAATCGTTTGTGCAACAAACTCAAGAAGAACAAATCATGGCAGAAAGTTGTAGAAGGCTTATGAAAGCAGCTATTATTTGTTGGAATAGTTTATATTTGTATAAAATCCTGAGCAAAGAGCAACAAGAAAATAAACGTAGGGAAATCATCAAAACAATACAAAACAGCTCTCTAATGACTTGGAAACACGTAAATTTAAAAGGAGAGTATGATTTTTCTGATGAAAAGATCAGAGATAAGTATGATCTAAAATTGGACAAAGCAATCTCACTATAACCCCATAAATCAGGGTCATACAAAGATTTTTCATGTCGCTTTTTTCACTAATGTTGGAGAATACCCTTGGTAGCCAAAGAGGCTATAATCCTGCGGATGTAACTCCATTGCTTGATGATAGATATTTTGCTCACTGTTTTTGCTGGTTTAATTAACATCTTTTCATGGGCAGTTTTATCTTTGAATCCTATTAAACTGTCAGTTACAGTTTTATATAATCTAGTAAATCTTGGCATAAACCGGCATCTAAATAAATATAACAGCCCACCATTAAAACGGTTGATACCATGCATATCGCTAGAAATTGCAGTTGGTTTAATATCACTGGTGTTATTGAGATAAATATCTAATACATATTGGCTTTCATGGTCATTTGCGCCAATGATTATACTGTTAATTGGCACATGATTGGCAATGAGACCATAATCTACCACCCCCATAGAGCTTCCACCAAAATATTTGCTGGAGCGTCT
>CAMCSP010000104.1 GCA_945877755.1 Rickettsia typhi
TAAAAGGCATAATTCAAGTTATTAAACTTATGTCTACGCAAAATGAATCTTTACCTGCAATTCATTTTACCACTGGTAAAGCCACTTCTTTGCTTGAACTTGCAAATCTTACAGTGCAATTATGCAATAGCTCTTCAGATATTATATTAAAACAAAAAGATTCCATCTATCCATCAAAATTTTATGGAAATTACACTAGAGCAAAATCATTATTGGGCTGGGAACCTGAGTATAATATTAGAGTCGGGATACTCAATTATTTGGAGAAGTTAAAAAATAATACTGCAATATTATATCCATCAACAATGGTAAGAATAAATGAAAATTTTGAAAGTGATACATGGCTATCCGCCTAGGTATAGTGCTGGGTCAGAAGTTTATAGTCAAATATTAGCTCATGAACTTGCTAATAAGCACGAAGTACAAGTTTTTACTCGTCAAGAGAACAGTTTTATGCCAGATTATCATTATAGTACCGAGTTGGATTTACATGACCCAAGAATACTTATTCATCTTTTAAATATTCCTAGAACTAAATATCGTGATAAATATATACACAGCCCGGTTGATAAAAAATTTAAAGAAATCATAGAATCGTTTAAGCCTGATATAGTCCACTATGGACATTTGAATCACCTCTCGATTAACCTTCCTAAAATAACTAAAGAACTTAATATACCATCTATTTTTACATTACATGATTTCTGGCTAATGTGTCCAAGGGGACAATTTGTACAAAGAAATTCAAAAGAACCTTGGGCGCTATGTGATGGTCAAGAGGACTCCAAATGTGCTAACCAATGTTATGTCAGTAGTTTCTCGGGAGATGAAAAAGATTATAAGGATGATCTAACCTATTGGACAAACTGGATTGATAAAAGAATGGAGAAAGCTCGTTTGGTTATTGATTTTACTGATCACTTTATCTCCCCTTCTAAATTCTTAATGGATAAGTTTATTACTGAGTTTAAATTACCAAAGCATAAAATCACTTTTATTGATTACGGATTTAATTTAAAAAGGTTAAGCAATCGAAAAAGAACTAAAGAAAATAAGTTTGTTTTTGGCTACATTGGAACCCATACTCCACAAAAAGGAATCCATAATTTAATCGAGGCATTTGCTCAACTAAAAAGCGATCCAATTTTAAGAATCTGGGGTTCTACAAAAGATGATACGGCTGCACTTAAAGTTTTATCTGCATCTAACTCACCTGATATATTAAAACGTATTGAATGGATGGGAGGATACGACAATAGCAAAATAGTTGAAGTAGTTTTTAATCATGTAGATGCCATTGTTGTGCCTTCAATTTGGACCGAGAATTCTCCGTTGGTTATTCATGAAGCCCAACAGGTTGGAGTTGCTGTTATTACAGCTAATTATGGTGGAATGAGTGAGTATGTAGCCCATATGAAAAACGGATTATTATTCGAGCATAGAAATGCTCAGGATTTAAGCAATAAAATGCAAGAATTTTTAGATAACCCTGTCCTTGCACAAAAGCTTGGTAGCTATGGATATTTATTTTCAAAGAATCAACAAATTCCTGATATTATCCAGCATACTAAAGATATTGAACAACTATATGAACAAGTCTTAAATAAGCTAGGTAAAAAAGAAGTATATTCTAAACCAGGCCCTTGGCGTATAACTTTTGATACCAACCCAGATCATTGTAATTATAAATGCATCATGTGTGAATGCTTTTCTCCTTATAGCAAAGTAAAGGATGAACGGGTTTTCCAAGGCAAGAGTAAAAAAGTTATGTCAATTGAGATGATTGAAAAAGTCTTAGCTGAATCAGTCGGCACTCCACTTAGAGAAATTATACCCTCTACTATGGGTGAACCTTTATTATATAAAGATTTTGATAGGATTATTGAGCTATGCCATCAATATAATCTCAAACTAAATTTAACGACTAATGGCTCTTTCCCTATCAAAGGTGTAAAAAAATGGTCTGAATTACTTGTACCTATTTTATCAGATGTAAAAATATCATGGAATGGAGCTACCAAAGCAACTCATGAAAAAATTATGTTAGGCTCAAAATGGGAACAAGTACTTGCTAATTTAAAAGCATTTATTATGGCAAGAGATGAATCTGCAAATTCTGGGAAGAACAGATGTTCTATAACTCTCCAACTCACCTTTTTGGAAGACAATATTAATGAGCTGGCTGATATTGTAAGCCTTGCGATTGAACTTGGCATAGATAGAGTGAAAGGCCACCATCTTTGGGCACATTTTGATGAAATAAAAGACCAATCAATGAGAAGAAGCAAAGAATCAATAAAGAAATGGAATCAAGAAGTAAGTAAAGTTTTTGAGATCATCAGCAATAAAAAGCTACCAAATGGCAAAACTATAACTCTTGAAAATATTACCTTACTTGATGAAAATGCAGTTGATGATCTTGCTCCTGGTGGTGCATGTCCGTTCCTTGGTCAAGAAGCCTGGGTTAATACCGAAGGTCAATTTAATCCTTGCTGCGCACCTAATGATTTACGAAAATCTTTGGGTGATTTTGGAAATTTAAAAGAAAAAACATTACAACAAATTTGGTCAAGTAATGAATATCAAGATTTATGTAAAAACTATTTCTCTAAAGATTTATGTAAGAGTTGTAATATGAGAAAACCTTTGGTTGCTTAACAATGACCTTACTTAAAAATATTGCTATCTCTGATTGTGGAACTTTTCATTTGTTAAATGGAAAGCCATTATATAGCAATCGGTTTCATATAGTTTTAAAATTTGCAAATGTTGGTCTTGCTGCAGTAAAAGATAAAACCGGTGCATACCATATTGATTGTGATGGAAAACCGTCCTATAATCAACGTTTTGATAAATCATATGGTTTTTACTGTGATCTTGCGGCTATAGCACATAATAATAAATACTTTCATATTACAACAAATGGTGAACGTGCTTATGATAACAGTTTTTCATGGGTTGGTAACTTTCAAGAGAATCTATGTGTAGTCAAAGATGGAGAAAAGTTTTACCACATAGATAAAATTGGTAATCCTGTTTATAGAGATAGGTATAACTATGTTGGTGACTTTAAAGATGACGTAGCAGTAGTTTATCATAAAAACCTTGCTACCCATATCGACAATAACGGATGTTATATTCATAATAGATGGTTCAAACAGCTTGATGTATTTCATAAAGTATATGCAAGAGCAGAAGATGATAATGGCTGGTTTCATATTAATAAACAAGGTAAAGAAATCTACTCAACGCGATATAAGAATGTAGAACCATTTTATAATGACCTCGCTAGAGTAGAAACCTTTGACGGGATGGTATTACAAATAAACCCTACAAATGAAATTATAACTACAATATCAATTGCTGATCCTTCTACTTATGCCAATCAGCTATCTGGTGATATGGTGGGGTTTTGGAAAACTTTTACTATCTATACTGGCGTTAAACTTGGCATTTTTGATCAAATACCTTCAAGCATTGCTACCTTAAAAGATAAAATTAAACCTGGCTATGCAGTTGACTCCACTAGCTACTACATGTAGTATTGGTTATTATGAATATTAAACCGTCAAATTTGATTGAATTAATGGATATGTTTCCAACTGAAGAGTCGTGTTTAGAATATTTGAGTCTGGTACGTT
>CAMCSP010000105.1 GCA_945877755.1 Rickettsia typhi
GAGATCATCTATACCGACAATAATAAATTCATTGTTTTAAATGGATCATTTGTAACAGATACTATACTTAACATTACATTTATTAGTCCGTTTGGAGTTATTTTATCTAATGCCACATTTACTAATTTTGAAATCGTAAATATTCTTTCGCCAACCGGAGTAATTTATATCTATAATTGTATGGCTGCTAATCTTACAATGGATAGCAGCTCTATTTTATTATTAGGAGAGGTTGCAACCTTCAAGGCAACAGCTAATACAAAGCATTTTATAGAGAAAGGAAGGATATCGGCAAATAGCTTACACATTGAGATATCAACAGAAATCGATATAGATACTTTCTTAACAACCTCAATCGGTAGCGTGAATATTTTTGGTAAGATCTTAACTCAAGATGATATCAGTATTTTGCTTTATGAATCAACAATCCATATTGACTCACAAGCCTCTATAGAATCAACGCAAGGATTTATAAAGATTTATAATGCGGCTGAGTTTACCAACAATATCTTTCTTAAAGGAAAAGCAGGTATTGAGATTAGAGCTGCTGAAAGAGTAAAAAATAATAAAATTATTGCCACTCATGGATTATTATCAATCACCACTAAATCTTTTGAAAGTTCCGGTAACATCGAGGCTGATGTTTTACATATTGAAATTACGTCACCGGTATCAGGCGGATCAGGCGTAGAGATTTCAGGTGAGATCAAAACACAACATGACGCTACTATTCTTCTTGGTGATGACAGGCTTGAGATAGTTGTAGGGTCAACAATGAGCATCGCAGGATTGTTAATGATAAAAGATGCTTATGAGTTTACTAACAATATTTATCTTTGGGCTAAGCAAGGTATTTATATTAGTGACGGTGGAGTAGGTGCCGGGGTAATTAATAATAAAGAAATCATTACTCCCGGAACATTCGAGATCTGGTCGAAATCTTTTGATAATTATAATTATATTGAGGTTACTGATTTAGCTAAGATTCTTCTAGGGCATTATTTTACGAATCAAGCAAGCGGCATGATCAAATTAGGTGGCCTTCTAATTCGAAACCCATGGCAACCGGTTCCTCAATTTACTAATCTTGGTATTATTGAAATTGGTACTTTAGGAGCTACCATTGATGCTGTCAGTGCTAGTTTTTTAGCTATTGCAGGTAGTGTCGAAAGAGGTTGCGCCAGATTTATTGATGGACGTTGTGGCACTGCTCCTTGGGCATACGTTAATTGTCATATTTATGAAGAGCACTTAAAAACTTACCAGGTCCCTTCTTTTTTTCAAAGCAATAGTGACATTACATTTAATGTAGCTACCTTAATTCAAGGTTACGGTAAGATTCATAGTTCCGGCCAGATTTTTTTTCATCACACAGCAATCAATCAACAACAGCTATTACTAAAAAGAGATGGATATTGTGATGTTTTGCCTATAAGAGGGAACGGAGATCATTGTGAGCTACATAGCGCCAATCATATATTATTCGCTGTGGGAAGTGTCACTTTTCAAGATAATGGTGTGTTTAGTGAAAGTATATTTGGAGGACGTAAATTTGTTCGTGCAATAGCAAAAGCTGAAGGTATATATCGTGCTCTGAATCCAATTATGCACGGGGTTGGTGGTTTCTCGGGAACCTCAACCGGACTTAGGTTCTCTTCTGAAGGTTCTAATGTACCTCAATTAGAGTACAACGCAGCAACAGTTGATTTTACGCAAGGAACTAGGAGTACACTCACTCAAGGAACAAGTACTCCAAGTAACGCAGTTGCTCTTTATCAGCCGAGTGCAGCAACTGAGTTTGTAAGTCTCCAAGGTCTATATACTGTACGTAGCAGTTCAAGCGGAATTACAGACGTAATTTTTGAGGGTAAATCTTTATTGGGTGGATTTTTCCCTTCAGCTTTTGCATGGGAATCTGTTCTTCGTCAAATGTCTTATGGTCATTTTAAACCTAACCATGACGACTTTGGAGCATTAGTTGTTTGGGGTCATCCCACTGTTGATAATAGTCAATCAGCTTATGCATTAGTGCCGGTAGGTACTGATCAACCTATAAGGATGCTTGTTGATCCATTGCTTTATGAGCACATATTTAACGAAGCTATTTTTAAACTATTTAGTTCAATCAGAGGAATAAATAATAATGATTTATTTGCACTGTTGTCAGAGGAGTGCAGTAAAATAAGCGCTAGATTTGGTATTACATATGGTGAGGCACCAACAATATTACAAGTAAATGCGGCCTATAATCCTATGGCTTGTCCAATTAAAACTACTCAGTGCTATGACTTGGCACCTCACTGCTATGATTATAAAATCTTCTATAGTGATAAATGTTTGCGCCATTTTGCTAGTGATGCAGGAGCCTCACTACTTACCGAGGGAGGTATTGATGTAGAAATTAACGGCAATATGTTAATAGGTTATATGGCTAAGATTGAAGCCGGGCAAGAGATCACTTTGAATATTAACGGGGATGTTTTGGTTTTAGGTGGAATTAAAGGTGGTGGCGTAAAACTTGATGTCGCAGGTAATCTTGTGTCAACAGGTACGCTTGAAAGCACTGCAGATTTAGAAACTAATGCAGAAAATATTGCAATTGCCGGTGAAGTGTCAGCTAAAAACAATTTGGCAATAAATGCAGTGCATAGATTAATTCTTGCTTCACTCAAAAGCATTTCAGAAACAGGCGGTTACGGTGATTATAGCTATAACAGCCAAATTATAACAGAAACAAAAGTAAAAGCAGATGGGGAATTATCTTTAAAGTCCGGAGATGATTTAACTATTATTGGGGTTCATGTTATAGGGAAGGAAGTTCAGATTACATCCCAGAACGGTAGAGTTGATATAGTGCCGCTTGGGCTCTATCAAAAAGCAGTTACATCTGTACGAAGATATTATTATGAACATCGATCACTCAACTTTTATCAGTCAGTGATTGAAGCACTAGAACCTAATCAGGCTGATTTTAAAAACGGTGTAGTGCGCTTGGGTAATGACGTAGCTAAGAATGGCGGTGCAAGAGGTATTATAATTGAGGCCGAAAGCGGCATATTACTAGATAGTGTTAATGCGTATACTGATGGGAAGCTTAAACTGGTTAGCCCAAATGGCGAGGTAAAACTCGCTACATCTTCCGAGTATAACTCTCTAGTAATGAGCTATACTAAGGATCGTGGTGGGTTAGCCGGTGCTTTTGGAGGCACAAAGACCCATTACAAAAAAGAAGAGTCGTCTACTCCCTTAATTTCAAGGATCGTGGCTGCAGTCATTGAATTTGTTACTCCGAAGAATATAGAAATAGGCATAGATATTATTACTTATGCGGTTGAATTTAATCGAGATGGTGCCACAAAAGACTCGATGATAAGTA
>CAMCSP010000106.1 GCA_945877755.1 Rickettsia typhi
CATCACACTTGTCACCTCCTGTAATGCAATAGTTGCTTCTATGCTGTTGGTTAGACTTTGCATAGGTTGGATTCTCACCAACTGATTTTTACGCACTTTCCTTGGCGCACTTATTAAGTTTGTCTTTACGCAACTAAATTATACCTATTTAAAGTTCTGTACATAAAATTATTATTCAGTTTGATGACTTGACCGTCATCTTTATTGTAAAGCACCGCCTCACAAACACCAATAAATAACATCGCTATAAAAAATTGGTACTGCATCAATGGCACACTTACTCTACCTCCACCACTAAAATTAATTGGAAAACCACAATTTAATAGGCATAAACCATTATAATAAACATCATCGTGCGTATTCCATTTTTTACCTGATAATTGTCTAAATTTTACTCCATCAAACTCTCGATCAGACGATGACACACTTACCAAAATAGCTTCTTCCCTTAAAGAGTCATAGTAATTATGACTCATTATTCTATTACCAGTTGCACCAATAATTATATCAAAATTGCTGAAATCAAGGTGATGAATTTCACTAAGTTCTTTCGTAGAATCATAATTTTTTGTATTATGTTGCATACATTCATTTTTTAACATTTTACGAACAGCATTTCCAATGGCTCCTGATCCCACTACTAAAATATCTTTAGGGCCCATCGATGAAATATTAAGTTTTGATTCCAGATTATCCGTTACCGACTTTGCAATCAAAGGTGATTCAAATTCTAATTTAGATCTAGACTGAGCCACATCAATAACTGGAAATTTTAATGACATAGCAGCCAATCTTCGATATCCTGAAGATGTAAATTCAACCCCACAAATATTAATATAGTCCTTAGCTAAATACTGAGCTGCAGCAATCAATGCTCCCCCATCATCTAATATGATAATTTTTGCATCCTTAGGGGGTCGCATTCTTTGGATTTGGCTTTGCAAAAAGCTGATGATCGACTCTTTGAATTGCTGGTCAAATGATTTATCAGAATCAAACTCTATACTTGACTTACAAACAAATATCCCCTCTTTAATCATGTTCTCCATAGTCTTTTCATCGCTAGAATAACACTTTCCTATCAATGCAACGTTACCCTCCTCTAAACCAAGGTTTATCATGGATCGAATCATCATGTGGGCAGAAGGTAAAATATGGTGACAAGCTATCAGATAGGCGTTTTTAAGATGGTCCCTAGGAAATAAATTTTCACTATATTCTACTGCGGGCAAAAGTGCATACCCAGAATAGCGTACATATTCCTTAGGATCGTAAGAGTTTGGCTTCATATAATCACCCTCAACTTTCAATTACAAAAGGAGAATAAGTTAATTTCCCTTTAATGTCAACCCCTTACTAATCCTAATATATTGATATATTTTCTCATGGCAGAAAATGTACTGTTTGGCTACTATAAGCTGGAATCGCTGAATTGTTTTTAACTTGAAAACTTACTTAATTATTACCTATTAACTCAGTAGTAAGTTAAAGTTTTCCTTAAGATACCTTTGTATATTAATTTGATTCCATTCAATAGCAAAGTTCTTAAACTGTTCATTCAAATTCTTCTCTGCATCAGGCCATAATATTCTATTATATTTTAATAATAATTTTTAGATATGATTTTTCATGAATCAGAACTGATAAAAGTTACTAATCACAGCGACAACATCATCAATTTTATAAGGTTTTCTGAAAAAATCATCGGCGCCTAAACTTAAAGCTTTACCTATTTCATCATCATCGGCAATGCCAGATTGTATGATCACTATGAGTTGAGGATATTTCTCTTTGATTACTTTCAGTACTTCCAACCCATAAATCCCTGGCATCATCAAGTCAAGGAGCACTATTGATATCTCCTCATGATGCTTCTGCAAATATTTTAACCCCTCTACACCGCCAGCAGCCACAACTACTTTAAAGCCTCTTAAGGTAAGACCAGTTTCAATAACATTCAACGCAATTTCTTCATCGTCAATAACTAAAATTTTACCAGCATTGTTTTTCTTACCAATGTAAATATTCTTCAATACGGGAAGAGTAAAAATAAAACTACAGCCCCTTTTCTCATTATTTAGAGCATAAATTTCTCCTCCATGCTGTTCTACAATTTGTTTAGCAATTGCAAGTCCTAAACCCGTACCCCCAGCACTGCTTTTTGTACGACTACTTTGAGTAAATGGATTAAAAATAGTTTTTAATTCATCAGCAGGAATACCAACACCAATATCGCTAATACTAATCACGAGCTCTTTTTTTAGCTCTTTAATTGTTAATGTAATGATAGAATCGTCTGGACTAAATTTAGTACTGTTTACAAGTATATTGCGTAAAACTTGACCAATAGCCTCTTTGTCTATTTTCGCATAGTATTGTTTCTTAGGCTTGAAAACAAATCCAATTTTTTTATTATCTAAGTATAAGTCCTGACATTCATCAACAATATCTTTTATCAAATCACAAAGATTCACCTCTTGTAATTTTAATATTTTATTCTTGGATGAAAGCTTTGATAATTCAATTAAATGAGCTGTTAAATCATTAATACGCTTAGCTGACTTAGCAATCATCTCAACCATTTCATAACGACGTTCTTCATTAAGCTTTTTCCAATGATTAATCAAATTATCAGCAGCCATGCTAAATCCATTAATTGGGGCTCTAATTTCGTGACTTATATTATTTAAGAACTCGGTTTTGACCTCTAGAGCATTTTGTAACTCTTTAGTACGTTCATCAACTCTTTGCTCTAAAATTAGATTTGAATCCTTTAGCTGAAGTGCTGATTTTTCTAGTTCTCTTTTTGAATCTATTGCAACTGTATAATCCTTAATCTTTCGAATATTATCTGCTAGGTTTTGTATTTCAGTATAATTATAAGTTGGAATTACTATGTCGGATTTACCATCCACTATTTCATCGGCTAGATCAGATAGCTCTTTAACTGGTTTTATTATCTTACTTCTAAAATAATGGAATAACGACAATATCCACACTCCTAGAAATATACTCAAAATAGCCGGAGGAACTACTTTTTTACGATACTCGTTCTCTAGTATTTCCTTATTTTCACCGACTAAGATTATAAACGGATAATCATCTACATGCCTATATACATAATATTCTCCACCATCATACTGAATTGGGCTGGATAAAACTTTGATTTTCGGGGAATCAGCAACTACGGCTCTTAACTTTTCTGTCTCATTAAATATAACCTGGCTATGCAGTTTACTCCACTAGCTACTACATGTAGTATATAGTGATTTAGCTGGTACTGGATCAATTGTCAGCGCTTGTTGTATTAACTGATAAAAAAGTTTTCCCCTTGAACGAGATTTTCTTCGATTGAATCTAA
>CAMCSP010000107.1 GCA_945877755.1 Rickettsia typhi
GAAAGATGCATAAAGATCATAATATGGATATTGATAACATCTGCAAAATGTTGAAAATTTCAAGAGCTACTTTCTATCGATACCTCACTTTAGATAAATGATAAAAAGTCCTTAGAGCTACTTTTCGTTCCAATGATCGTCAAACCCCAGTTTCTGATAACAAAATGTGTTTTTTAGACTCAGTTAAAATCATGCCTCTTGATATAGTATCTAAAGAAGAAGCACAAAAATTATTTGCTCTGTCCAGCAAAAGACTTGAAGCTGAGGGAATAAAAAATAAGGTTGAATTGTTATTATCGGCGGAAAGTTTATCAACTAACGATCTAAAAACACTCGATAATTTAATGCGTCCTGGAAAAGCTGAAGGAATTCATGTTATTAACTTCATACCAATAACAACAACTTATGATGATCACTGGACAGACATAACAGAGCAAGCATTTATTACAGGTGCAATTATTCACTGTTTTAATTATAATGACATTAGAGATAACAATGGTTCTATAGTTAAAAACGATCTAATTTACAATGGCATAGCTATGGTAAACAAACTGTTAGATGATGGGATACATCCTGATAAAATTATCTTACAAGGATATTGTTCAGGAATAGATATAGCCATAGAAGTTGTAAAACAATTTTTAATCACAGGTAATATAGAACTAACTCATTTTAGTTACAGCACTAATAAATCAGTGCAAGGAGTAGGCAATAACTCGATAAATAAACCAAAAAAAGAATTATCAAAAAATGCTATTTTTGATTTAGAATTAGCAAACGTTTTTGAAAGAACTGGTCCAAGAAGATTACGTGCATATGCTGATGAAAAGAATAAAAAAGTTGAAAAATTAGCTAATAAAATAAGCACAAAAAATCATCTTGATGATTGTCCAGAAGATTTCGTAGAAGCTAGAAATTTCTTAGAAAGAGAAGCTTCTGGACTTCGTTTAGCACCTTATGCTAAATGCAAAGCAGCTCATAATTGGCAATTAAAAGATATAGAAACAACCTCGGGTATGCCTTATTTCCAATTGCTTAATTACTTTATTAGTAATGCACAAAAATTATTTACAGAGCGTCCGGAATTAAAAAATCCATGCCTTCCAAAAGAACGTGTAGAGCACATACATAATGATATGTCCTTGATAAAAATCATAGCAAGTAAAATGACAAAGCAAGATAGCAGTTGTGTTTGTAAAGAATTTGCTATAAATATTATTACTTGATAGAGGATCATTATGAGTAAAAATAAGCGTTTTGCCACACTAAAATTTGATGATAAAACCATAGAATTACCAATATTATCAGGATCGGAAGGTCCAGATGCTATCGATGTTACAAAATTATATACAGAAACTGGTATTTTTACCTATGACCCTGGGTTCATGTCAACCGCATCTTGCTCTTCAAGCATTACCTATATAGATGGAAATGCTGGAATTCTAAAATATCGTGGCTTTCATATTGAAGAATTAGCAGAAAAAAGTAACTTCCCTGAAGTAGCCTATCTATTACTAAATAATCATTTACCTAACAAAACAGAACAAGCCGAATTCATTAAAAACATAACCTACCACTCATTGGTACATGAGCAATTACAATTTTTATTACGTGGCTTTCAACGAAGTTCACATCCAATGGCAGTAATGGTTGGGGCTGTAGCTTCATTGTCTTCATTTTATCATGACTCATTAGACATTAATGATCATACTCAACGTGAAATTTCTGCATATCGACTGATCGCCAAAATGCCAACTCTTGCTGCATTAGCATATAAAAACAGCATTGGTCAGCCATTTATGTACCCAAAAAATAATTTAAGTTACACAGAAAATTTTTTACAAATGATGTTCAGCACTCCTTGTGAAGAGTATGTTGCAAATCCAATAGTAGTAAATGCATTAGATAAAATATTTATTTTACACGCAGACCATGAACAAAATGCCTCTACATCAACTGTGAGATTGGCTAGCTCTTCTGGGGCTAATCCTTTCGCATGTATTGGCGCCGGTATAGCTTCTTTATGGGGGCCTGCACATGGTGGTGCCAATGAAGCTGTAATCAAAATGTTAGAGCAAATAAAATCCAAAGAAAACATCCCAGCATATATAGATCGTGCCAAAGATAAGAATGATCCATTCATGCTTATGGGATTTGGACATAGGGTTTATAAAAACTATGACCCAAGAGCGGCAGTACTTCGTAAATGTTGCCATGATGTTTTACAAAGTCTTGGTGTTATTGACCCACTTCTTGATATAGCAATTGAACTAGAAAAAATTGCCCTAAATGATGAATATTTTATAGAACGTAAATTATACCCTAATGTTGATTTTTATTCAGGCTTAATTTATAAAGCATTAAAAATTCCTACCGCAATGTTTACCGTTTTATTTGCGATTGCACGAACTGTAGGTTGGGTGGCTCAATGGCAGGAAATGCTCTCTGATCCTGCATTTAAAATAGGTAGACCAAGACAATTATATATCGGAGAAACAGAAAGACATTTTGTAGAAATGAGCAAAAGATAGAAGTTACATTTTATTAGAAAAACATTTCTGCTCTAGCAATAAATTAACGATAGCATTATTTCTCCCATAGTCATACGAATCAAATGTTGTAATTTTATATTTAGCAAATTCTTTTAGATCGTGTTGAATATTTTTATCTAATTTTGATTTACCATGAAAAAAATTTAGTATCTCCAAAGAACCATATAAATTCATCACTGCAATTAAACTAGTAGGCGTCACTAGAAGATGATCTATATATTGATCTAATTGATAATAATAAATATTCTTATAATAGATGGTAGATAGTTCTTTCATTATATGATCTTGAATCAATGGCATAAATAAAAAATCGTCTCTAGACTTAATACCATATTGACCGGACCATAAGCCAAGCCAACTATTATCACATGGACCTTCTTCGGAAATAAAATAACCTGTTTTGGTTAGGTCATTTTCGCATAAATTATACCGCCCAAAACATTCATTTTTATTAAAAATCTCAGCCCGACGAATGCTTAGTTTATTATAAAAATTGTTTTCATCCTCAGTAATAAACTGCTCTACGATCTGGAACCGATCTAATAACACATCATCTGGAAAATTAATATAACCTGGCTATGCAGTTGACTCCACTAGCTACTACATGTAGTATTGGTTATTATGAATATTAAACCGTCAAATTTGATTGAATTAATGGATATGTTTCCAACTGAAGAGTCGTGTTTAGAATATTTGAGTCTGGTACGTTGGC
>CAMCSP010000108.1 GCA_945877755.1 Rickettsia typhi
TATTGCTGCTGCTATCAATATCTTAGATTTTCGTTCTGCGTAAAAGGCTCGTGATAATCTTTTGCCCATATTAGCTCCTTATTTTTAATTATTAAAGAAGCATAGAACGTTCAATCTATAATAATAGACCACCTTTACCGGACGCTTACGCTAATTTCTTATTATCCTTGATAATTTTGAGTAAATTGATGCCGTAAATATCAGGCATCATTAGGTCAAGAATAATCACATCAACAGTCTCCGGGTTATTCTGTAAATAATCAAGACCATCCATGCCGCAATTTGCTTTGATAATTTTAAAACTGGTTTCATATAGCAACAATTCAAGGCTAGTCAAACAGGCTTCTTCATCGTCAATTGCTAAGATATTTTTTGTAACATTTAATATCTTGAGGTCAATTTCTCCTGATTGAACTCTGACAGTGTCATTAGATAATTTTTTATTAGGACTATGTCTTGGAAGAAGGATATTAAATTTGGATCCAATTTTTTTATTATTTTCAGCCCATATTTTACCATTATGAGCTTCAATAATTTTATTACAAATTGATAAACCTAGCCCAATTCCGCCTGCCTTTGTTTTGGTTTTGTTACTCTGAGTAAATGGATTAAATATGGATTTAAGTTCCTTCTTCGGTATACCTACGCCTTGATCGATAATTGAAATTAATATTGAACCATTTTCTTTCTTGGACTCACTAATTTCGATAGTGATTGTTGTTTTTGAGGAAGTGAATTTAATAGAATTCCCAAGTAGATTGCGGATCACTTGACCTATACGCTCTTTATCACCATTAATTAGGCAAGATTTTAGCCCAACTAACTCGAATTTGATTTCTTTGTTCTCCAAATAGAAATCTGTACACTCATCGATCATTGCTTTAAAAAGGTCAATTAAATTAAACGGTTTAACATCAAGCAGCATCTCATCATGGGTAATTTTTGCAAGATCCAGTAAATTCCCGACCAATGATGATAACCTTTGTGCATTATTTGCAATTTGCCCCGCAAGATCAAAACGCCTTTTGTTAGTAAAATCAGACCAATGACTTACCAGTCCTTTTGAGATATTTGTGAAGCCTTGAATTGGTGTTCTAATTTCATGACTCATGTTATTTAAAAAGTCTGTTTTTACAGCTAATGCTTTCTCAAGCTCCTTTGTCCTCTCTGAAACTAAAACTTCAAGATTGATCTTCGAATCTTCTACCGCCTTCAAAAGAAGGTGATTAAATACTTCTTTATTTTTGGAGAAAATTATACCAGTAATAGTAACACAAAAAAACATATAGAGGAATAACACTGATTCTTCAGAATTTGGTAAAGGTGGGATGGGATGGCCTAACATAACAAATAACAAACTGCCTATTATCAGACCTAATGTCCCTATCACAATAAATGAAAGACTATCCAGTAATAGCACCAACATCATTACTCCGATATTAAAATTTATTAACCAGCCCAAGGAAAATTTATTTTCAAGCAACATAAATGATATAAGTATGGGGATTGAGACCATCAAAGTTACGTACCAATAAAGCGGTAAAAATTTCTTTAGAGCATTGGGCCATTTATTACGAAAAAACAATATAAGACACAGTAGTAGAGAAGCAAATCTTAAAATAAAGTTAGGCATAGTTGCACTGCCTGCTGTATATACATTATACAAATAAGCAACTGGGTAGTTAATAATTCCAAAAATAGCAAAAGTTAAATATTGAGCGCCGTATTTTCTAACGCGTAACTCTGCCAAATCTGCTATTTTATATAACCAATTTATCACCCTCAACTTTACCTATTAAATTAAATTTTTCTTGCAACAAACATACTCATTTTAGAAAATCGTAAAATCTCTAAAACTTCAAAACTGAAATTTTCTAGATTTCTACTCATTTCTTTCTCGGTAAATTTACGAGATCTTACTGTTTCAAATTCCTGTCCCTTCTTTAAAACAATTATTAATGAATTTTCAATTTGGAAAGAACAATTTTCTGTTACGACAAAACTTACTTTTACTGTTTCTGATTGACTATCCCAAACAGTTTTTACTTCAAATTTATCGATGAGATTATTAAAAGCCAGATTTAATTTTCCAAAAAACCTAAGTATTCCCTTTATGAGATTATTAAAAGTATCACCACTATAAGCTTTTATCAAAGATTCTTCATCATGATTAGTATCTATTGTAAAGATAAATATATCGTTTTTATTAGACATATAGGAAATATTTTTAAGGCATATTGATGATTGAAGGTTACCCAGAGTACTGCCAAGAAACAAAATTGCTTTTTGGTTTTGTACTTGCGGTAGGTTTATTTGATCCGGCGCCATAAAATCTACCTTCATTAACGAAATCGTCAGATCATCTGTGTTTTTTTTCATGAACTGACCAATATCGTGCAAATAATTTGGCGATATATCTATAGCATGATAGTGATTCAAATTCGGCGCACAGGTCAGAATCGGCAGAGTTTTATTCTCAAGAGCATAATCTGAACCTGGCCCAATCTCCATGATATCAGTTATGTTTGTAAGGTATTTTTCAAGAGCTTTCTTATTTTCTTTAATTATACTGACCTCATCTCTAAACAAATAATAATCAGAGCTATGCCTAAGTAAGTCGTCATAATAATGGCTCGCTTCCATATATGCATAAGATAGCATATCTTTGCTATTATTACTGGTAAAGAGGTCTATATACTCTGCTATAACATCTTGATTTGAGATAGGGATTAAAGGCGGTTTAATGAGGTTATAACTGGGTTCTTCATTTATTGTAACTTTGTTATCTAATGTTTTAGCTCTCTGCAAAGATAATCGTTTTCCAGCCTTATTTTTCAATGATTTATTTCGTAGAACCTTATCCACCTTAGCCATTTGAATAAAAATTACCCTCCATAATTATAGCAGCCTAACAGAATGTTTGAAGAATGCACCTAAATTCTAGACCTTAACAGATAATAATATATTATAAAAATAATACAATTACAAAATAATTAACCTGGCTATGCAGTTGACTCCACTAGCTACTACATGTAGTATTGGTTATTATGAATATTAAACCGTCAAATTTGATTGAATTAATGGATATGTTTCCAACTGAAGAGTCGTGTTTAGAATATTTGAGTCTGGTACGTTGG
>CAMCSP010000109.1 GCA_945877755.1 Rickettsia typhi
ATTGTATTAAATATTGGATCAAAAAAATCTTTATTTGCTTTACGTCCTAACTTAGCATCATTATCAAGCATTTCTTCTACTTTCTTATCTAAAATAGTACGCTCAAAATAGACATCTCCGGCTTCAAACTTTCTTGTATCTCTGGCAGCTCTTGCTGCAATATTAGAATTACCTAATATTTTAGCTATTTCTGATTTTTTACCTATACAGCTTTTTGTAATATCCATGATATACCTAATTTTTATGTTTATATTACTAAAATATTATGTTTCCATATCTGTTATATTATAAAGATTGGGGTTTTATATGTCTACAGAACTATTTGAAAAAAATATTAAAACAAGATTTATCAACAGATGAAACTATGCAAGCACATGAGTTTTCAGTTACTCTCACTTATTTACAAGATTAGGTCTGCAAATGATAAAGCAAATATTACGACTATTGCAAAATTTTTTAGTTATTTATAGTTAACCTTCATTACCAGAAGAAGTTAAGTTTTGATGTTGTATATTTTTAGATCCAGAAACATTTATGAATGTAGCATACACTGCATCTAACTGTATATACAATTTTAGAGAACGATAATATGCTGTTATACTATCTCACATAACTTTTGCTTCTTCTTCAAATCTATTTATAATTTGACGGCAACAACATCTTTCTATTAAAGCTCAACGTATGATTGGAGTTAGAGGCAAAATAATATCTCAGAGTTTGCTGATTGATAATTGTTAGCATATCTAGTATAATGATAAAAAGGCAACATATTTAGTTTTGATAAAAATGTCTGATATAAAAATAAAAGATAAGCATCTTAAGATAGCCTTGGGAACTGACAATTTCAGAGAGATGGCAACTGAATATGACGTTTTTATTGATAAAACCTCCTTTATCAAAGAAATAATTGATACTGCTGAGAAGGCGATATTAATAACGTATCCCAGAAGATGGGGAAAGACGTTGAATCTTGATATGCTTAAAACTTTCTTTGAACCCGAAAGTAAAGAGTGTGATGCTAAGAGAAAAGCTGAGCATCACATAGAGGAGTTAAGCATACTTTCTAATAAAGAGTATGGCTGGCAAAATTATGTTAACCCTATAGCTTGGTATAATATTTTTTTTGCATCGAGAGCAAAAGATAATGAAAAGATTGATGAACAGGTTTTGAATTTACAATGTAATAGAGATATATTTATTGGTAGTAAATTTACTTTAATATCAGGTGAAAAAAAAGTCTTCAGTGGCTTACAAATATCTACAATTGATTCTGGAAAATATATGCGCCATCAAGGAAAATATCCTGTTATTTTTTTGAGCTTGAAAGATGTTATTGGAAATTCAGTCAAAGAAATAGAAGATAAGTTAAGACTTGAGGTTAGTAAACTTTTTTCCAATTATGTATATTTGTATAATGAATTACACTCAAAACAAGAGAAAAATCCTGTAGATGATGAAATTTTACAAAAGTTTACTAATATAATTAGAAAAACAGCTAGTATTGAAGAGTTGAAAGACAGTATTCGTTTTTTAAGTGAGTTACTGCATAAGCATCATGGAGAAAGAGTATATGTACTAATAGATGAATATGATAAACCTGTGAATTCACTTTTAGAAGAGTATATAGGCCAGGAAAAAAACCAAGAGAAGGATAAGCTGATAAAGGAAACTGTTAATTTTATTTCACAAACTATATGTGGATCTGTTAGTAAGACTAACCCACATTTGGAAAAATTAATTTTGATTGGAATCTTTGATACTACACAAAAGGAATCTGGTTCGGGCTGTAATAATATCAAAATTTTTGGTATTAGCGATTCAAACTTTAGTAGGTATTTTGGATTTTCTGAAGACGAAGTAAGAGGATTAGTTGCAAAATTTAAATTTACTAATCCAGAAAGTATATTGGCGAAAATAAAGGATTGGTATAATGGATACTCTATGCCTATAAGTACTGAGCAATATATAGAGACATATACTCCATGGGCAGTGATGAATTATTTAAATGATGTGCAGAAAAAGGGAGAATCATTTTTACCTCAAAATTATTGGACACAGAGTGGTGCTAGTACTATTTTACAAAATCTATTTAAGAAAGAAGCATGTGTTGATAGTGAATTAAGTAATAAATTACAAAATATTATCTCACAAAATTCTTTATCATTAGAATTCGATCAGCACATATCTTTATTTAAATATGGTTTTGGCGATTTTTTTGATAATGAGAAGATATTTACTTATTTATTATTAAACTCAGGCTATCTTACTACTAAGAAAGATGGTCTAAAATATGTTTTTAGTATTCCAAATTTTGAAGTACGGCAAGAATTTGTAGAAGTAGTAGAGAATCAGATAAAAAGTATTAAAAACTCTAATTATGATGTTTGTAGTAAATTATTAGATGATTTGCATAAAAAGCAGCATATAGAAGTATTTAGCGCTATAAAATCTGGGAATCAAACAGCTATTGATAGAATTTTTAAAAAAGGTAGTAAGATTAAATGTAGTGATGAGGATCTAAACTTTAATTATTTCCATGTGGCTTCTTTATCAAAGAATGTCGATATTTTAAATAGTCTACTTTCTAGATGTAGTGACAATATTGCAGAATTACTAAATGCAAGGGATAAAGTCTTTGGTCTTAATGTAAAAGACTATATGCAACTTAATAATAATTTGGATCAGTTCCAGCCTTTACTCGGAGATAATATTAGCGAAGTATTAAAAGCTCCAACTACTTATGAGAGTATATTATGTAATCAATTTGCATGGTATGGGTTATACAGTCTTGTCGTTTGTCCCGCAGGTACTGCTGCAGTTAAATTTGTTAGTAAAATATTTACTCCAAAAGATATTAGCAGCACGAAACTATACTTAACATTTGTTGCCACAGGAACTGGTGTTACTATAGCCAAGGACTCTTTAAAATATTTTGATCAATATAAACTTTCTTATTGTAAGGAATATGGTGATTATCACGGAATAGATACAAAGTCGCCACAAGATTTTAATTCTCTAAGACAGTTTAAAAAATATTATATTGAG